>JAOPVI010000093.1 GCA_025966225.1 Mycobacterium sp.
CGTGGACGTGGCGGTCAACACCTATGGCGTCGACCTCGGTGACGGGCTGTTCGGTCAGGAGAACGTGGCCACGCACTTCACCATCGGCGACGAAGTCATTGCGACCGCGGACGACAACACCAAGACGCTGACCGTCAAGCGCAACGGCGCGGTCATCAAGACCATGCCGATCTCGATGGGCAAGAGCAGCACGCCGACGAACAACGGCACCTACATCGTAGGCGACCGGTTGTCCCACATGGTCATGGACTCGTCCACGTACGGGGTGCCGTCGAACGCACCCAACGGTTACCGCACCGAGGTCGACTGGGCCACCCAGATGTCGTACAGCGGCATCTACGTGCACGGCGCGCCGTGGTCGGTCGGCAGCCAGGGCTACAGCAACGTCAGTCACGGCTGCCTCAACGTCAGCACCAGCAACGCGTTGTGGTTCTACGACAACACCAAGCGTGGCGACCTCGTCGAGGTGTCCAACACCGTCGGCTCGATCCTGCCCGGCACCGACGGACTCGGCGACTGGAACATCCCGTGGGATCAGTGGAAGGCCGGCAACGCAGCCGTCTGAGCTCTGACCGCTTTGGATGGTGCGGTCATACGATGAGTGCCGTTTCAACCGGACGTAGGTTGGCAATACGCCCGATTGCCCGGCGCTCAGCGCATCACCACGAAGGGAATCCATGTCTCAGACGGCAGAGTCAGACCCAGAGGACCAAGCCAACGAGCCAGCAGACATCACCTTCGACGAACACCTCCACCCGGCGCGCCCAAGAGCACTGAGGTTTCGGCCCCGCGTCAAGGCGCCCTTCGAACGCCGGTCGCTCGCTCAGGACGGCCCTCCGACCGGTGACAACCCGGCCTACGTGAACTGGCTGCTCTCGCAGTCGATGTTGGCCGATGCCAATGCGATTAGCCAGCAGTTCTCGGGGCAGGGTTCGATGTGGCAGAACCCGTACGCCACCCCGAATCCACGCGGTGCCGTCGACACGGCAGCGGTGTGGTTCACGGCCTACCCACTCTCGCTGATCACGCGTCCGGACGAGTCCTTCCTCAAGACGATGGCCAACGACGACATGTGGAAGGCGTTCGCCGAGATTGGCATCGAGGCGGTTCACACCGGCCCGGTCAAGCGGGCCGGCGGGATCTCGGGGTGGCAGCAGACCCCGAGCGTCGACGGCCACTTCGATCGCATCAGCACGCAGATCGATCCAGCCTTCGGGACCGAGGATGAATTCCGAAAGATGTGCGGCACTGCGAACTGGCACGGCGGCACGATCATCGACGACATCGTCCCCGGTCACACCGGAAAGGGCGCGGACTTTCGCCTTGCCGAGCTGAAGTACGCGGATTACCCAGGCATCTACCACATGGTCGAGATCGATCCTCGCGACTGGGATCAACTGCCCGAGGTCCCCGCTGGCATCGACTCGGTCAACATCGATCCCGCAACAGAGGATTGGTTGGACAAAGCCGGCTACATCATCGGCCGGCTGCAGCGGGTGATCTTCTTCGCAGAAGGCGTCAAGGAGACCAACTGGAGCGTGACCCGGCCCGTCGTCGGCATCGACGGCGTGGAACGCCGCTGGGTGTATCTGCACTACTTCAAAGACGGTCAGCCTTCGATCAACTGGCTCGACCCATCCTTTGCTGGAATGCGTTTGGTGATCGGCGATGCCTTGCACTCGCTGACCGACCTAGGCACCGGTGGGCTACGGCTGGACGCCAACGGCTTCCTTGGGGCTGAGAAGACCGCCGCCGAAGACAGCACGGCCTGGTCCGAAGGCCATCCGCTCTCCGAGGCTGCAAACCACTTGATTGCCAGCATGGTTCGTAAGGTTGGCGGGTTTACCTTCCAGGAGCTGAACCTCACCATCGACGACATCCGTGAGATCGGCGAGGCCGGTGCAGACCTGTCGTACGACTTCATCAATCGTCCGGCATACCAGCATGCCCTCGCCACCGCAGATACGGAGTTTCTGCGGCTGACGTTGCGCACCACGCTCGAGCTCGGCATCGATCCAGCGTCGCTGGTGCATGCTCTGCAGAATCACGACGAGCTCACCTACGAACTCGTGCACTGGTCGACCGGCCACCACGACGACGTGTACCGATACAAGGGCGACGACATCACCGGCGAGGAGTTGGGGGAATCGGTTCGGCAGGATCTGCTCGACAAGCTCACCGGGCCGGAAGCGCCATACAACTTGGTGTTCACCACCAATGGCATTGCCTGCACGACGGCGACGGTCATTGCCGCCACGCTCGGCATCGCCGACTTGGGCACGATCAACGACGTCGATCGCATCCGTCGGGCTCACCTGTTGCTGGCCATGTTCAACGCATTGCAACCAGGAGTCTTCGCGCTGTCCGGTTGGGACCTGTGCGGGATGTTGACGCTTCCCGCCTCGCAGGTAGCGCAACTGCTGTTGGGCGGCGACACGCGGTGGATACACCGCCCCGCCCACGACCTCATGGACCTCAACCCTGCGGCGACGCAGTCGATGGCCGGAATGCCAAGAGGGCGAAGCCTTTACGGATCAATTCCGGCGCAACTCGCAGACGACACCAGCTTTCTGCGCCAGCTCCAAGCGATACTTCGCGTACGGTCGCACTATGGCATCGCGACCAGCAGGCAGGTCGACATCCCCGAGGTCTCGCATCGCGGCATGCTCGTGCTGGTTCACGAACTCGCCGACCAAGGCACGTACCAACTGACGGTGCTCAACTTCGCGAACGAGGACATCGCAGGCACGGTGCGCTCCGAGCATTTGCCGCCGGGAAGTCAGGTGTCAGACATGTTCACCGGCAATCACGTTGGTGCTGTCGACGACCTGCACAGCTTTGCAGTGGAGATGACGCCTCACCATGGAATGTCGCTGCTGGTCCAGGCTCCCGACGATTTCGTGCCATTCACGTAGGCGGGGGTTGTCGACCGCGGCGGCCTGTGGCGTGCGGGCCTCCGAGCTGGAGGTACTGCCCGGGTTGGACGCCGCCCACGGCAGAAGAATTGACGGCTGCGCTGCGCCGCGCGGTGGCATTCCGGCGGTTCCAAAAGCAGAAAGTCGGAGGGCGAAATGCCCTCCGACCATTCTGGGGTGGCTGACGGGACTTGAACCCGCGACTTCCAGGATCACAACCTGGCGCTCTACCAACTGAACTACAGCCACCATCGCCGCTGAGCTTTTGGCACTGCGGCGTCGTCGATACTAGCCGCTCGAACGCCCCGCGGCCGAATCATTAGCCGCCTGGTCCTCGCCGGGCGGGCCCAGTTCGGCGGCCACCGCGGCGATGTCACTGGTCGCCGGTCCCGGCGGGGCGACGAATGCGGTGCGGCGGTAGTACTTCAGTTCACGGATGGACTCGTGGATGTCGGCGAGCGCCCGGTGGGCGAGCCCTTTCTCTGGCTGGCCGAAGTAGATGCGGGGATACCAGCGTCTGCACAGCTCCTTGATCGAGCTCACGTCGATCATCCGGTAGTGAAGGTAGTCGTCGAGGGCGGGCATGTCCCGTGCGATGAACCCGCGATCGGTGCCGATCGAGTTGCCGCACAGGGGAGCGGTGTTGGCCTGTTTGACGTGTCCGCGGATGTAGTCGAGCACCAGCTTCTCGGCCTCCGCGAGGTCGATCTGCGAGGTGCGCACCTCCTCGGTGAGCCCTGATTTGGAGTGCATCTTGGCCACCACGTCGACCATGCCGTCCAGGGCGGCAGCGTCGGCGTGGATCACCACGTCGACGCCGTCGCCAAGGATGTTCAACTCCGCATCGGTGACCAGAGCCGCGATCTCTATGAGCCGGTCGGAGTGCAAGTCCAGCCCAGTCATTTCGCAGTCGATCCACACCAGTTCGTCACGCACAGCGTCCAACAGTATTCCCAGCGCCCTACGCCGTTGTTGGAAGGCCGCCCACACCCTCCGGCAACCAGGCCTGGCAAGTAATGTCTGGCGCATGACGACCGAATCGACGGCCACCCCCGCGCAACAGATCGCCGCTGGTTACGCCGTCGGAGGACAGGCACTCGAACTGGGCACCGTCGTCGTGGACGGCGTCGTCGATCCAACCGCGCAGGTCCGGATACCACTGGCCACTGTCAACCGCCACGGCCTGGTCGCCGGTGCGACCGGTACCGGCAAGACCAAGACCCTGCAGGTGATCGCCGAGCAACTTTCCGCCGCCGGAGTGCCCGTGGTGATGGCAGACATCAAGGGCGACCTGTCGGGGCTGTCCCAGCCCGGCGTGGCGAACGACAAGGCCGCCCAGCGCGCCAAGGACACCGGCGATCAATGGACGCCGACCGCGTTCCCCGTCGAGTTCCTCTCGTTGGGAACCTCGGGAGTCGGGGTGCCGGTGCGCGCGACGATGACGAGCTTCGGTCCGATCCTGCTGTCGAAGGTGCTAGGGCTCAACCCGACTCAGGAATCCACCCTCGGCCTGATCTTCCACTGGGCCGACCAGAAGCAGCTGGCGCTGCTGGACCTGAAGGACCTGCGGGCCGTCATCCAGTTCCTCACTGGTGACGAGGGCAAGGCCGAGCTCAAGAACATTGGCGCCGTGTCCTCTGCGACGGCAGGCGTGATCCTGCGAGCGCTCATCAACCTGGAGGCCGAAGGAGCGGACACGTTCTTCGGCGAGCCGGAGCTCGAACCCAGCGACCTGATGCGCGTCGACGCGCAAGGCCGCGGCATCATCACGCTGATGGAGGTGGGCGATCAGGCCGCTCGTCCCGTGATGTTCTCGACGTTCCTCATGTGGGTGCTCGCCGATCTGTTCACGGCGCTGCCCGAGGTCGGCGACGTCGACAAGCCGAAACTGGTGTTCATCTTCGACGAGGCCCACCTGCTGTTCACCGACGCCTCGAAGGCGTTCCTCGAGCAGGTCGAACAGACCATCAAGCTGATCCGGTCCAAGGGCGTGGGCGTGTTCTTCTGCACGCAGCTGCCCACCGACGTGCCCAACGACGTGCTCAGCCAGCTCGGTGCTCGCGTCCAGCACGCACTGCGGGCGTTCACGCCCGACGACCAGAAGGCGCTGACCAAGACGGTGCGCACCTACCCGAAGACCGACGTCTACGACCTGGAGAAGGCGCTGACGTCGCTCGGCATCGGCGAGGCCATCGTGACCGTGCTGTCCGAGCAGGGCGCGCCGACGCCGGTGGCGTGGACCAGGATGCGCTCGCCGCGGTCACTGATGGGGGCCATCGGCAACGACGCTATCGCCTCGGCCGCGAAAGCCAGTCCGCTGCAAGTGAAGTACGGTCAGACCATCGATCCCGTTTCGGCGTACGAGACGCTTCAGGGCAAGATGCAGGCCGCAGCACCTGACGCACCCTTGCCGCCGCCGATGCAGCAGACCGGCGCCGCCAGCACGTCGGGTTCGGGTCAGTCCAAGGGCGCGGTCGAGGGCAGCATGGTGTCGGAGGTGTTGCAGAGCAGCGCGTTCAAGAGCTTTCTGCGCTCGGCGGCCACCGTGGCAGGCCGCGAGATCACCCGCAGTATCTTCGGGACCGGCCGCCGCCGCTGACGTCTTTAACTTCGCGCGGGGCCCCTAGTTGCCGCCGAGCTTCTTGTACACGGCGCCGACGATCGGCGTGACGATCGACCGCGGTGCGTAGCCGCTGGCCACCGACATCGCCTTCGACGTCACCCCTGGCACCACCCGCATCTTGTTGCGCTCCAAGCCATCCAGCGAGATCTTCGCGGTGTAGTCGGTCGAGATCCATAGGAAGTCTGGGATCAACTTCTCGACGAGCGACTGCTCCGCGGGATCAGGCAGATCGGTGCGCACCGGTCCTGGAGCCAGCACGGTCACGTGGATGCCGAGGCTCTTCACCTCGCCGCGCAGCGACTCGCTGAACGTGTTGGCGAACGCCTTCGACGCCGCGTACGTCGCGTTGTTCGGAATCGGCGAGTTGCCTGCCGCCGAACCCGAGATCAGGATTCCGCCCGCTCGGCGTTGCACCATCCCCGGCAGCACGGCCAACACGAGGTCGTGCACGCCGAGCACGTTCAGCTGCACCTGATCCTGCTCGCCCGCAGCGTCGAGGCTGGCGACCGGACCGAACGTCGCGGTGCCCGCATTGGCGCACAGGATCGACACGTTGCGGGTGGCCAGCTCGTCGCAGAGCTGGCTGCGGGATTCGGGGTTCGCCAGGTCGGCGGCCCTCACCTCGACGGTGACGCCGTAGCGGTCGGACAACGTCGTGGCCAGTCCGGTCAGCACCTCTTCGCGTCTGGCAGAGATGATCAGGTGGTGCCCCCGCGCGGCGAGCTCGGTGGCCAACGCCTCGCCGATGTTCTGCGAGGCGCCGGTGACGACGGCGCGCGCGTCGGGGCTGGGAGCGGGTACGGGCATGGCGCCCATCGTAGGGACCAATAGAGTTGCCCCATGAGCACCCCTGGGCGATCGCAGGTCGTCCGCGCAGGGGCACGCCGATCGAAGATCGCAGCATGGGCAGCGTGGGACTGCGGCGCAACCGGGATGAACGCGATCGTCGTGACGTTCGTCTTCTCGGTCTACCTGACCTCACAGGTCGGTGCGGACGTGCAGGGGCCCACGACGCCAGCGGCCTGGCTTGGCCGCGCGTTGACGTTCTCCGGACTGGTGGTGGCCGTGCTGGCCCCTGCGACGGGGATCTGGGTCGATGCCGCGCACCGCCGGCGCCCGGTGCTGGCCGTGTTGACGGGCGTGGCGGTCGCGCTGACGGCGTCCATGAGCCTGATCCGCGATGACCCAGCCTACCTGTGGCCCGGATTGGCGCTGTTGGCCTGCACGGCGGCGTGCAGCGATCTGGCGACGGTGCCATACAACGCGATGCTTCGCGACCTGACGACGCCGGAGACGTCGGGCAAGATCTCTGGATTCGGCTCGGCGGCAGGGTATTTCGGTACCGTCCTGCTGCTGTTGATGGTGTACCTCGGCTTGATCGCCGGCGACGGCGAGACACGCGGACTGCTTGCAATCCCTGCCGGAGACGGCTGGCCCCAACGCTTGACGATGCTCCTCACCGCCGCCTGGTTCGTGGTCTTTGCCCTGCCGTTGCTGCTCTCCCGTCGCACGGAGTCGCCGGTAGACGTCGGGTCTCGGGTGGGCTTCCTTGGCGCCTATCGCAAGCTGTGGGCCGAGCTCACCGATCAGTGGCGCCGCGACCACAACATCGTTTACTACTTGGTCGCCAGTGCGATCTTTCGCGACGGGCTGACGGGGGTTTTCACGTTCGGGGCGGTACTCGGTGTCGCGGTGTACGGGGTGTCGCCGGCCGACGTGC
Organism: Mycobacterium sp.; assembly: GCA_025966225.1. Lineage (GTDB taxonomy): Bacteria > Actinomycetota > Actinomycetes > Mycobacteriales > Mycobacteriaceae > Mycobacterium. The sequence continues at coordinate 7,259 of JAOPVI010000093.1, forward strand.
TGCTTTTCGGGGTGTGTGCGTGCGTGGTGGCCGCGGTCGGCGCGGTGCTCGGGGGCGTGCTCGACGATCGGGTGGGGTCCAAGCCCGTCATCGTCGGATCGCTGACCGCGATGATCATCGTGGCGCTGGCCCTGACGGGCCTCAACGGACAGACCTCGTTCTGGATCTGCGGGCTGCTGCTGTGCCTGTTCATCGGGCCTACTCAGTCCTCGGCGCGCACCCAGATGTTGCGCATGACCACCGAAGGCAAGGAAGGCGTCGCGTTCGGGCTCTACACCACCACGGGGCGGGCGGCCTCACCCTTTGCGCCGTGGATGTTCGCCACGTTCATCGGGGTGTTCGGGACCGATCGGGCTGGCATGGGCGGACTGGTCACCGTCCTGGCGGTCGGCCTGATCGCGATGCTCGCGGTGCGGACACCTCGCCATCGACCGGCTTAGCCCAGTGCGCCGCACACTGTCAGGCCGGCTCCGGTGCGGCTCACGACGACGTCGCCCGCGACCGTGATCGAGCAGGTGATCTGGCGGCCGAAGTTGATGATGTTGACACTCGCCGACGAGTCGGCCGGTGAAGCCAATTCGACCTGCCTGCTCCATGGGAGCAGCACGTTGAACTCGGTCTGGAGCACACCGCCGGTGTCGACGTAGGTGATGCTGATGGCCCTGCCACGTCCGGACACCGCGTAGACCACGGTCTGCGTCTCGCCAGGCGTGGATGGCTGGTTCGGCGGGCCGGGGGTTGGCTCGATCGGGATGGGTGCGGGCAACGAGGGCAGCGGGGTCGTCGACGGGGTGCGCGACGTCGTTGGGGGATTCGACGGCGTCGTGAAGTCGGGCTCGGTCGGGATCAGTGGCGGGGCGACGACGACCTGTTGCTGGGTGCTGTAGATGATCACCACGGCGATGACCAGCGCGAGCACCGTCAGCAAAGCGCCCGCCGCCATCACCCACAGCCACCGGCGCGATGGCGGGCCGTCGGATTGTGGAGGCTCCGGCGGTGCGCCGCCCGGCTGGCCGTAGAAACCCGTCTCGTAGGTGTAGCCGTAATCGTTCTGCGTGTACGCCGGAAGTTGCTGTGTGGGAGCGGGGACGCCTTGGGGCGGATACGAAGTGCCGTATGGCGGCTGGTTCGCGTACGCGGGGTCGTTGGAGCTGGCGTAGCCGTACGGGGATGGTTCGGCGGGCCCGGGCTCTTCCCGGTGTGGTGAATCGGTCATGCCCACCTCATGACTGCAGGGTACCTGCGCCTCGGACCTTCGCCGGAAGTCGGCGATTTGTGCGATTCCACCATCGAGATCGCGGGTTTAGCTGAATTGTCTGTGGGGTAATTACAGGCACGATGCTGTGCCATAACGAAGGAGTTTGAAAATGCGTGGTGGCGGAATCGTAGGGCTGGTCGTGCTCGTCTGGCTGCTGGCGGGCGTATATGCAGCGTATGACCGAGGCTACTTCAACAACGCCCAGAACAGCTGTGCCTCGGCAGCAACTATCGCGCTCAATGTCATTGCAGGACCGCTGAATTGGGTCGGCGACATCAATCCGAAGACGGATTGCCACGTCGACGTCAACATCCCACCACCCAACAAGTAGTCACGGAGGAGTTGTCATGGTTGCCATTGGAGTAATTCTCGTCATTCTCGGGTTGGTGTTCGGGGTGCCGATCATGACGTACCTCGGCGTCGTTGCCTTGGTCATCGGGGCGGTGTTCTGGGCGCTGGGTGCCGCCGGCCACGCCGTTGGCGGTAGGCGGGTCTGGTACTAAGACCGACGACTAGTTCGTGTCGCCCGTGGCGGCGGGTATCCCTGCTCGTCGCCACGGGCGACTCGTCCGTTCAAGCCATGTCGACCCGAGTTCAGCGCGGCGACGGTCATCGCGCGCAAGACGTCGCGGGAGGACGCTGACCCAACCCCAGGCCTGAGGCTGTGGGGCGTGGAGTTGAGCAGCCCGAACGTGGCGTGAGCCATCAGCCGGGCTTCGGCCTCCGCGAGGCTGTCGTCGAGGTCGCGCAGCACCTGCACCCATATCTCGACATACTGGCGCTGAGCCTTTCGCACCTGCCGTTCGGCGGGGCGAGGAAGGTGGCCGAGGTCGCGGTCCTGGATGCGGATGAGGTCGGACTCGTCGAACGCGAAGTCGAGGTGGAAGTCGATGAGCCCGTCGAGCGCGGCGGCTGGGGAGGACGCGCGGCCGACGACTTCGGTGGCACCGGCCAGCAGTCGGGTGCTGATGCCCACCAGCAGTTCGACGAGCAGTGCCTCCTTGTTGGGGAAGTGCCGGTAGATCGCCGGTCCGCTGACGCCTGCTGCGGCGCCGATGTCCTCGAGTCGTACGGCGAGGAATCCGCGTTCGGCCACCAACCGTTCGGCGGCGGCGACGAGCAGCGAGCGCCGGTCGGACTTGGCCCTGCTCCGGCGCGTCTCGGCGGGCTGGTTGACTGCCATTGGCCTACCTCCCGTCGTCGGCTGTAGACAGTTCGGTTAATCGTGACTAACATATCATCAGTTAGTCGTCATTAACTCAACTGAACGGGTGCAACCCTTGTCCACTCGGTTGTCGCATCGCGATCAGCACCTGGAGTTGGTCGCGCAGCTGCGCACCAAACTGGCCGCCGCCGCGTTGGGCGGCCCGGAGCGGGCCAGGGCACGCCACGTCAGTCGCGGCAAGTTGCTTCCGCGCGACCGGGTGGACGGGCTGCTGGATCCGGGCAGTCCCTTCCTCGAGTTGGCGCCGTTGGCCGCCGACGGCATGTACGACGACGAGTGTCCAGGCGCCGGGCTGATCGCAGGCATCGGCCGGGTATCGGGCCGAGAGTGCATGATCGTCGCCAACGATGCGACCGTGAAGGGCGGCACCTACTACCCGATCACGGTCAAGAAACACCTTCGCGCGCAAGAGATCGCGGGCCAGAACCGGCTGCCGTGCATCTACCTCGTCGACTCCGGTGGCGCGTTTCTGCCACGCCAGGACGAGGTCTTCCCCGATCGTGAGCACTTCGGCCGCATCTTCTTCAACCAGGCCACCCTCAGTGCCAAGGGAATTCCGCAACTCGCTGCCGTGCTCGGATCCTGCACTGCGGGCGGCGCTTACGTGCCCGCGATGAGCGACGAGGCCGTCATCGTGCGCAACCAGGGCACCATCTTCCTTGCTGGCCCACCACTGGTGAAGGCCGCGACCGGTGAGGTGGTGACCGCTGAGGAACTGGGCGGCGGCGACCTGCACTCCAAGGTCTCCGGCGTCACCGACCACCTGGCGCACGACGACCGCGACGCCTTGCGGATCGTGCGAAACATCGTCGCGACGCTGGGGCCGAGGTCGCCCACCCCGTGGGACGTCACCCCGACGGTCGACCCCATCGCCGACCAGACCGAGCTGTACGACGTCGTGCCCACCGACTCGCGGGTGCCGTACGACGTGCACGAAGTGATCACCCGCATCGTCGACGGTCCCGAGTTCTCGGAGTTCAAGGCCGAATACGGCTCGACGCTGGTCACCGGGTTCGCCCGCATCCACGGTCACCCGGTCGGCATCGTCGCCAACAACGGCGTGCTGTTCGGCGAATCCGCCTTGAAGGGTGCGCATTTCATCGAACTCTGCGACAAGCGGTCCACGCCGCTGCTGTTTCTCCAGAACATCGCCGGATTCATGGTCGGCAGGGACTACGAGGCAGGCGGCATCGCCAAGCACGGCGCCAAGATGGTGACTGCGGTCGCCTGCGCACGGGTGCCCAAGCTGACCGTCGTCATCGGCGGCTCGTACGGAGCGGGCAACTATTCCATGTGCGGGCGGGCGTATTCGCCACGATTCCTGTGGATGTGGCCCAACGCGCGCATCTCGGTGATGGGTGGCGAGCAGGCGGCCTCGGTGCTCGCGACTGTGCGCGGCGACATGACGCCGGACGAGCAAGAGGCGTTCAAGGCTCCGATTCGTGAACAGTACGAGCATCAGGGCAACCCCTACTACTCCACGGCGCGGCTGTGGGACGACGGGGTCATCGATCCGGCGGACACCAGAACGATTGTGGGCCTTGCGCTTTCCGTCGTCGCGCAAGCGCCCCTGGAACCGGTGTCCTACGGCGTGTTCAGGATGTAACCCAAATATGACACAGCCCTTCAACACCGTCTTGGTCGCCAACCGCGGGGAGATCGCGGTGCGGGTCATCCGCACGTTGCGCGCCATGGGAATTCGCTCCGTCGCGGTCTACAGCGACGCCGACGCGCGGGCCAGGCACGTGGCCGAGGCCGACGTCGCCGTCCGCATCGGTCCTGCGCCTGCCCGGCAGAGCTACCTGGACATCGCCGCGGTCGTCGGTGCCGCAGCCCGCACCGGTGCGCAGGCCGTGCACCCGGGTTATGGATTCCTTTCGGAGCGCGCCGACTTCGCCGCCGCGCTGGCGGAGGCAGGCCTCGTGTTCATCGGGCCGCCGGCACACGCCATCGCCACGATGGGCGACAAGATCACCGCCAAGGCGGCCGTCTCGGCGTTCGGAGTGCCCGTCGTGCCCGGCATCTCCCGGCCCGGCCTGACCGACGACGACCTCATCGACGGCGCCGCCGAGGTCGGCTTCCCCGTCCTGGTGAAGCCATCGGCAGGCGGAGGCGGCAAGGGCATGCGCATGGTCGAGCGACCCGCTGAGTTACCGGCCGCCCTCGTCTCCGCGCGCCGCGAATCCGCCGCGGCATTCGGCGACGACACGCTCTTCCTCGAGCGGTTCGTGCTGGTGCCCAGGCACATCGAGGTTCAGGTGCTGGCCGACGGCCACGGCAACGTGATCCACCTCGGCGAGCGCGAGTGCAGTCTGCAACGACGACATCAGAAGGTCATCGAAGAGGCGCCGTCGCCGCTGCTGGACCCGGCCACCCGTGCTCGAATCGGTGCGGCCGCCTGCGACACCGCCCGCAGCGTCGACTACGTAGGTGCGGGCACCGTCGAATTCATCGTCTCCGCGGAGCGCCCCGACGAGTTCTTCTTCATGGAGATGAATACTCGGCTGCAGGTGGAGCACCCGGTTACCGAGCTGGTTACCGGCGTCGACCTGGTCGAACTCCAGGTGCGCATCGCGGCGGGGGAGCGATTGTCGCTTGCCCAGGGCGACATCGCCATGTCCGGCCACGCGATCGAAGCACGGGTCTACGCCGAGGATCCGGCCCACGACTTCCTGCCGACAGGTGGCACCGTGCTGGATGTCGTCGAACCACGCACTGCGAGAGTTGATTCCGGCATCTACGCCGGAACCGTCGTCGGCAGCGACTACGACCCGATGCTCGCCAAGGTCATCACTCACGGCGCCGATCGGCCCGCCGCGTTGAAGGCGTTGGACCGCGCACTGGCCGAGACCGCGGTGCTTGGGGTTACGACGAACGTCGCCTTCCTGCGCTTCCTGCTCGCCGACCCCGACGTGGTCGAAGGGGCCCTGGACACCGGCCTGCTCGACCGACGGGTCGGCGATTACACGCCACCAAGTGCCGGCGACGACGAGTTCGCCGCCGCCGCGGCATACCGGTGGCTGCGGAACTTCCACACGGCCACCGACGACCCGTGGTCGGTGCCATCGGGGTGGCGAATGGGCGAAGCTGCGGCCACCGTGCTCCGGTTGCGATCGGGGGAGCGCACCGACCACATCCTGATCACCGGTACTCCCGAGGCGGCCACCGTGACCGTCGAAGGTGGTGAAAAGCGGGTCCTGGCCGCGACTCTCGATGGCAATGCGCTGACCGTCACGCTGGACGGCCTGCGGGTGCGGTATCGGGTCGCTGACTCCGAGCACCAGATCTGGCTCGCCGGCGACGACGGCGTCACCCTCGTCGAAGAGGTGCGCGAAGCGCCGGTCCGTCCCGACGACGAGCACAGCGGCGACGCGGAACTGGTCAGCCCAATGCCGGGATCGGTGGTCGCCATCGGCATGGAAGACGGCGGGATGGCAACTGCGGGCACCGTCGTCGTCACCGTGGAGGCGATGAAGATGGAACACGCCCTGTCCGCACCCGTCGACGGCGTCGTCGAACTGTTCGTCGCCGTCGGCGACCAAGTCAAGGTGGGCCAGCCGCTGGCCCGGATCACCGTTGCAACCGAGGAGCCCGCGTCATGAGCAATAGTCTGTCCACTGGCACCCTGCCGGACCACTACGAGCAGCTGGCGAAGACGGTTCGCGACTTCGCCAAGACCGTCGTCGCGCCGGTAGCGGCCAAGCACGATGCCGAGCACTCGTTCCCGTACGAGGTCGTTTCTGGCATGGCCGACATGGGGCTGTTCGGGTTGCCGTTCCCCGAGGAGTACGGCGGCATGGGCGGCGACTACTTCGCCCTGTGCCTGGCCCTCGAGGAGCTCGGGAAGGTCGACCAGAGCGTGGCCATCACACTAGAGGCCGGGGTGTCACTTGGCGCAATGCCGGTGTACCGCTTCGGAACCGATGCGCAGAAGGAGGAGTGGCTTCCACTGCTGGCGAGTGGCAAGGCGCTCGGCGCGTTCGGCCTGACCGAGGCGGGCGGCGGCACCGACGCGGGGGCCACCAGGACCACCGCCCGACTGGATGGGGCAACGTGGGTCATCAATGGCTCCAAGCAGTTCATCACCACCTCGGGCACCGACATCACCAAGTTGGTCACCGTGACCGCGGTGACCGGGTCCGTCGACGGGCGAAAGCAGATCTCGTCGATCCTGGTTCCGGTGCCCACTGAGGGGTTCACCGCCGAACCGGCCTACGACAAGGTGGGTTGGAACGCATCGGACACCCACCCGTTGAGCTTCGACGACGTGCGGGTGCCGCAGGAGAATTTGTTGGGCGAGCAGGGTCGGGGCTACGCGAACTTCCTGCGGATCCTCGACGAGGGGCGCATCGCGATCGCCGCACTGTCGACCGGCGCCGCACAAGGCTGTGTCGACGAATGCGTGAAGTACGCCAAGGAGCGCGAAGCGTTCGGCGCAGCCATCGGGACCTACCAGGCGATCTCCTTCAAGATCGCCCGGATGGAGGCCCGCGCGTACACCGCCCGCACCGCCTACTACGACGCGGCGGCACTGATGTTGGCAGGCAAGCCGTTCAAGAAGGCGGCGGCCATCGCCAAGCTGGTCGCCAGTGAAGCTGCCATGGACAACGCCCGCGACGCCACCCAGGTGTTCGGCGGCTACGGTTTCATGAACGAATACCCGGTTGCGCGGCACTACCGGGACAGCAAGATCCTGGAAATCGGTGAAGGGACAACCGAAGTGCAGCTGATGCTCATCGCGCGTGAGGCCGGCCTGTGACGGAGAAGCGCATCGTCACCCAGCGCGGGCTGTGGTTCGAGGAGTTCGAACCAGGGGTGCTCTACCAGCACCGGCCGGGCCGCACCATCACCGAAGCCGACAACGTGCTGTTCACCACGCTGACGATGAATACCCAAGCGCTGCACTTGGATGCCGCGTTCGCAGACGCGCTGCCACCATTCCATCAGCGGCTGGTGAACTCGATGTTCACGCTGTCGACCCTCGTCGGCCTCTCGGTGGCACAGTTGACGCAGGGCACCATCGTCGGGAACCTCGGGTTCAGTGACGTGGCGTTCCCAAAGCCGCTCTTCCACGGCGACACGCTGTACGCCGAGACCGAGGTGACCGAGAAGCGGGAGTCCAAGAGCCGTCCCGGGGAGGGTATCGTCACCTTCTCGCACGTCGGGCGCAACCAGCACGGTGACGTCGTCGCGACCGCGTCGCGAAAGACCATGGTGCGCATGCGTCCCGCAGGGGAGAACTGATGGCGCTCGCCAAGGACAATGGCCCAGGCTGGCTCTTCTGCCCGGCTGACCGGCCCGAGCGGTTCGAAAAGGCCGCCGCCGCAGCCGATGTGGTCATCCTCGACCTCGAGGACGGCGTCGCCGCCAAGGACCGCGAGGCAGCGCGCACCGCGTTGATCGACACGCCGCTCGACCCCAGCAAGACGGTGGTGCGGGTCAATCCCGTCAACACCACCGATCACGAACTCGACCTGAAGGCGTTGGCGCGCACCGAGTACAGCACCGTGATGCTCGCCAAGACCGAGACCGCCGAACAGGTCGCATCGCTGGCTCCGCTGGATGTCGTCGTGCTCGTCGAAACCCCGCTGGGAGCATTGGCCGTCGCCGAGACCGCGCGGGCCGACAACGCCTTCGCCGTCATGTGGGGTGCGGAGGACCTCTTCGCGGTGCTCGGTGGAACCGCTAACCGCCACGCCGACGGCAGTTATCGCGACGTCGCCACGCACGTCCGATCGCAGGCCCTGCTGGCCGCCAAGGCCTACGGTCGAATGGCACTCGATTCGGTGTACATCGACATCAAGGACCTCGACGGGTTGCGCGCCGAGACCGACGACGCCGTCGCCGTCGGCTTCGATGCCAAGGTAGCGATCCATCCGACTCAGGTCGCGGTGATCCGAGCCGGCTACGCACCCACCGACGAGGAGGTCGACTGGGCGCGGGCAGTGCTCGCGAGGGCACGCGACGAGCGGGGCGTCTTCCAACATGAGGGGCTCATGGTGGACACGCCGGTCCTGCGCCGCGCGGAGCGAATCGTCGCATTGGCGCCAACTGCTTGATGATTCAGTGCGACGCGCGTCGCCTCGCCCTGCGATAGCGGTACTTCGTACCGACCCGCTGCATCCTGGCGACACGATCCGGGTCGGCGAATTCGTGCTGACCTATCGCGACTCGGGGCGGGTTCCCGAGGCCGCGACGGGTATCGCGGGCCGCTGCCCACCCGCAGCGCACTGACCGACGCGCAACTCAAGGTGCTCAGACGGGCGCGACGACACGGCCGTGCCGCGGTCCCCGCTGAACGCGCTGTGTTCGAGATCGAGCGCATAATGGGGACAGCCCCAGTGCTGGGGCGAGCAGAGCGCATCGGCTCGTTGGCACCACACCCAGGTAGCCAGCGGACAGACCTCCCACCAGAGGTTTTGCTCTAATCGCCTCCGTGCTGAGCACCTCAGTCGCCTGACGGCGCAACCCGCCGTCAGTGACCCTAGGAGGCGGTATGGCCGGCTTTGTTCAGGCACCCACGACGTCGATCGGCGTCGAGCTGGAACCGATTCAACTGGTGGCGCCCGACGGGACGCCTACCCCGGAAACCCGGTACCGCCGAGAGCTACCTCCCGAGACGCTGTCCTGGCTCTACGAGTCGATGGTCGTCACCCGCGAGCTCGACACCGAGTTCGTCAACCTCCAACGCCAGGGCGAGCTCGCGCTGTTCGCGTCGTGCCGCGGTCAGGAGGCCGCCCAGATCGGTGCGACGGCGGCCTTGCGCAAGACCGATTGGTTGTTCCCGCAGTACCGGGAGCTCGGCGCATTCCTCGTGCGCGGTATCGCGCCAGCCCAGATGGGAGCGGTGTGGCGGGGCCGATGGCACGGCGGGCTCGAGTTCACGAAGAAGTGCTGCGCCCCGATCTCCATTCAGATCGGCACTCACGGCCTGCATGCGGTCGGCGCCGCGATGGCCGCCGAACGGCTGGGTGAGGATTCGGTCACCGTGGCGTTCATCGGCGACGGTGCCACCTCCGAGGGGGACGTCCACGAGGCGTTGAACCTAGCGTCGGTGTTCAACGTGCCGTGCGTGTTCTTCGTGCAGAACAACCAGTGGGCCATCTCGACGCGCGCGAGTCATCAGCATGCCGGCCCGTCGATCGCGCACCGGGGCATCGGCTACGGGATGCCTGCCGTGCGGGTCGACGGTAACGACGTGCTCGCCTGCTACGCAGTGATGTCCGAAGCCGCCGCGCGTGCCCGCGGTGGTGGAGGTCCCACGCTGATCGAGGCCGTCACCTATCGGATGGGGCCGCACACCACGTCGGACGATCCCACTCGTTATCGCCCCGACGACGAGGTCGAGCCTTGGCGGGCAAGGGATCCCATCAGTCGCTGCCGGACGTATCTCGAATCCGTGGGGGTGTGGACCGAGCGGCTCGAGAAGCGGGTTGCGGCGCGGTCGGCGCGGCTACGGTCCGAGCTTCGCACGGCGGTCATCGAGGAACCCGACATCGACGTCGCCGAGGTGTTCGACACCGTCTATCACGACATCACTCCCGAATTGGCGCGGCAACGCGATCAGTTGGCGGCCGAATTGGCGAAGGAGGCCTGAAATGACCCAAATCATCGAGCGGCCATCGTGGTTCGGGGATGACGCGCAGGAGCCCGAGCGCTTGCCCCAGCTGCGTCCGTTGGCAACCGCTACGACGTCCACGATGGCGCAGGCGATCAACCGCGCACTGCACGACGCCATGTTCGCCGACGATCGGGTGCTGGTGTTCGGCGAGGACGTGGCCAAGCTGGGTGGGGTGTTCCGCGTGACCGAAGGACTGGCTGACACGTTCGGCGACGCACGGTGCTTCGACACCCCGCTGGCGGAATCCGCGATCATCGGCATCGCGATCGGCATGGCGATCCGCGGGTTCGTCCCGGTGCCAGAGATCCAGTTCGACGGCTTCGCGGCGCCTGCGTTCGACCAGCTCGTCAGTCACCTGGCCAAGTATCGAGCGCGCACGCGCGGCGACGTCGACATGCCGGTGACGATCCGAATCCCGTCGTTCGGTGGAATCGGTGCGGTAGAACATCATTCGGAGTCCACCGAGTCCTACTGGTTGCACACCGCTGGGCTGAAGGTGGTGGTGCCTTCGACGCCGAACGACGCGTACTGGCTGCTGAGGCATTCGATCGCCGAGCGCGATCCGGTGATCTTCCTCGAGCCCAAGCGCCGCTATTGGATGCGGGAGTTCGTCGACACCGAGGTTCCGGCCGCGCCGCTCGGACGCGCCGCGGTGCGCAGGCCCGGCGACGACGTCACGGTCATCACCTACGGATCCTTGGTGGCCACCGCGCTGAACGCGGCTGAGTTGGCCGCCGACTCGTACGGGCTCGAGGTCGTCGACCTGCGTTCGTTGAACCCGTTGGACTTCGACACCATCGCGGCGTCCGTACGCAAGACCGGCCGTGCGGTGGTGATGCACGAAGGTCCGCGCACACTGGGCTTCGGCGCCGAGCTCGCCGCGCGCATCCAGGAAGAACTCTTCTACGACCTGGAGGCACCGGTGCTGCGCGCCACGGGATTCGACACCCCCTACCCACCTGCCCGCCTCGAGAAGGTCTGGTTGCCCGGTGTAGATCGATTGCTCGACTGCGTCGAGAACGCGATGAGTCAGCCATGACCGAGTCGACGGTGCGCGACTTCATGGTGCCGGACCTAGGTGAGGGCCTCGAAGACGCGACGATCACCGGATGGCAGGTCGCGGTCGGCGACGACGTCGAACTGAACCAGGTGCTCTGCACGGTCGAGACCAACAAGGCCGAGGTGGAGCTGCCAAGCCCCTACGCGGGGCGCGTCGTGGAACTCGGTGGCGTCGAAGGTCAAACCCTGCCCGTCGGAACGGTATTGGTGCGCATCGCGACGGATACCGCTGTCCCACGCCAGCCGGTGCTGGTGGGTTACGGCACTGACGCGGGTATGGACGCCACCAGGCGGCCGCCTCCGACGGGTCGACCACGCGCCAAGCCGCCGGTACGCAAGCTGGCCTCCGAACTCGACGTCGACATGGCAGCCGTCGCGCCGGGTTCGGGTCCCGACGGCGTCGTCACGCGTGACGACGTCCTTGCGGCGGCGGATGGTACCGGGCAGGAGGGCACGACGGTGAGCGGGGTCCGACTCGAGATGGCGCGTCGAATGGCGCTGTCACGCAGGGAGATCCCCGATGCCCATGCCTCGGTGCAGGTGGACTGCACACGGTTGCTCCAACTGCGGGACCGGCTTGGTGCGGCGGCTACCGAGCCGATCACCCCATTCGTGCTGACGCTGCGGCTGCTGACCGTCGCGCTTGGCCATCACCCGATTCTGAACTCGACGTGGGTGGACACCGTGGACGGTCCGCGCATCCACGCCCACCCCGCCGTTCACCTCGGCGTCGGGGTCGCGGCGCCGCGCGGGCTGCTGGTCCCCGTCGTTACCGACGCGCAGAACAGGACCACCCGTGAACTGGCGGTGGTGGTTACCCGATTGATCGCAGAGGCCCGGGCTGGCACACTGAAACCCGTTGAATTGCAGGGCTCTACGTTCACCGTGTCTAATTTCGGGGCCTTGGGTCTCGACGAGGGCGTGCCCGTTCTCAACCACCCCGAGGCGGGAATTGTCGGCATGGGTTCACTGAAGCCACGTCCCGTAGTCGTCGACGGTGTGGTCGTGGCGCGGCCCACGATGACGCTCACGTGCGCCTTCGACCACCGGGTCGCCGACGGTGCTCAGGTGGCCGCGTTCCTGTGCGAGCTTCGCGACCTGATCGAGTCGCCCGAGCTCGCGCTACTCGACCTCTGACCCCCCCGCGACTACGGCGCGCTTTCGTTCAGTGAGCGAACATGAGCGCTCCCAAATCGCGGTGTTACTTGCGTTGGGCGGCGGCCAGGCGGGCCGCGAACTCGGGTGAGTCGATGGACACGGCCTGCGGCCCGATCTCGACGTCCACGGCGATGCGGTGCTGGTCCGTGTCGACGGTGCCCGGGTTGGCCGTCGCCCGCATCGAGGCCTTGGTGGCGATGACCACGTCGCGCGGGGCCGAAGCGGGCCCTGCCGCGAGTTCACGGGCGGCGGCCACGGGATCGTCGGCGACCTGCAACGCCAACCCGTGCCGGACGGCTGCCTCGGCGTCGAAGCGCATGCCGAACAAGAGCGACGCCCGCGCCACCTGCGGCCCGACTGCGCGCTGCAGCATCCAGGTGGCGCCACCGCCGGGATGGATGCCGAGCTTCTGGAATCGGGGGTCGAACGTCGCCGCGGGTCCCGCGATGCGCACGTCGGCGGCCAGCGCCAGGTTCAATCCGGCGCCGACGGCAGGACCGTTGACCGCGGCAATCGTCGGCAGAGTGCAATTGGCGACGGCGAGGAAGCCGTCGTAGATCACCCGCAGCCCGTCTTCGGCGGCCTCGCCGAGCGCGGTGAGGTTGGCGCCAGCGCAGAACGCCTTGCCCGCGCCGGTCACGATGACGGCGTGTACCTCGGGGTTGGCCTCGGCCCCGTCGACGGCGGCCCGGAGTGCGGCCGAGATCTCCGCGGTGACGGCGTTTCGCCGATCGGGGTCGTTGATGGTGATGACGGCGACGCGATCTTCGACCTGCACGAGTACCAGTTCAGACACGGGGGTCAGCGTAGTGACCGCTGTCATCCCGCCGCGTTGGGCCTCAGCGCCGGGCACCTGCCGTTGTCGTCGACGGCGATCTCGAAGTGCCAGTTCTCGTTGGCGTAGATCTGGCAGAGCCCGAACTGCGCGCCATTGCGGATGAGCCAGTCGGACGCGCCGACGCCCGTGACGTCGACCGCCTCGCCGAGCACGTGCTTGGAAGCATCTGGTGAAGCGACGAACTGTTGCGCGACGTCCACGCTGCCGTACTGCCGGACGGCGTCGGCGAAGAGCCGCTGCTGGAATCCCTTGGAGCGCCAGCCCGACGTCAGGGTGATGTTGACCCCCTGGGCCGCAGCGGCACGGGTGGCACCTTGAACCGCCCTCAGCAACAACGGGTCAAGCCGTGTGACTGGCTGACTGACGGTGTCGAATGGACTGAACGTCCGGCCTTCGGGTAGCCACCCGTTCCACGTATCGACGCCTGCTGAACCGACCGTCAATGCGCCCGCATCGCCCGCGGGCGGCCCGGCTGGGGGCAAGGTCGCCGCGGTGCCGATGACGAGGGCCTGGGGCGTCACGTTCGACGCGACAACCGGCACCTGGCCTTGGGCGCCGGTCGAGCTGGTGTTCGGCGCGGGGAATGACTGCGTTGTCGACCCCGACGCGCAACTCACCAGCGTCAGGGCCGTCGCCGCGAAGAGTGCGACCTCGGCAAACCATCGCTGTGCCACGTGGTCGCCTCCGATCGCCACTCGTCGCTCTGCCGTCGGCAAAGGCGTGCTCCATTGATTCTCCCCCGTGTTGGCCCAGCTCGGCGCGGCGGCGCAGGATGGACGGGTGGACATCTCTTCGAGCACTGCTCTGGTAACTGGCGCCAACCGTGGACTCGGTCGGCATTTCACCTCCGAACTTCTGCGCCGCGGCGCCAAGGTTTACGCCGGCGCCCGCGATCCCGGTTCGGTCGACGTCGACGGCGCCGTGCCGATCGCCGTGGACATCACGGATCCTGGCTCGGTGGCCGCCGCAGCAGAGGCGGCGGGCGACGTGACCCTGCTCATCAACAATGCGGGCATCGACCGCGGCACCAACCTGCTTACCGGTGACCTGGACGGTGCTCAACAGGAGATGAACACCAATTACTTCGGCACGTTGTCTGCGATCCGGGCGTTCGCTCCGGTCATCGCGGGCAACGGCGGAGGCGGAATCCTCAACGTGCTCTCGGTGCTGTCCTGGTTAAGCCTGCCGGAGCTGAGCGGCTACTGCGCATCGAAGTCCGCGGCCTGGTCGATGACGAACGCAGTGCGGGCGGAACTGGTCGACCGCGGCATCGTGGTGACGGCTCTGCACGTCGGGCTGATGGACACCGACATGGCGGCGGGTCAGGACGGGCCAAAGTCCAATCCCGCCGAGGTTGCCGCGCTCGCGGTGGACGCCATCGCCGCGGGGGCCTACGAGCTGCTCGCCGACGATACGAGCCGCGCAGTTCAAGCCGGGCTGGCCAAGGGAGTGGCGGGCGTCTACCCCCAGTTCGCCTGATGGGCGTGCTGAGGACTCCCGACGAGCGGTTCGCGGAGCTCCCGGCTTACCCGTTCCCGCCGCGCTACGTCCAGGTCGAAACCAAGCGCATCGCCCCGCTCCGAATGCATTACGTGGACGCCGGGCCCGCGGACGGCCCGGTCGTGCTGTTGACTCACGGCCAGCCCACGTGGTCCTACCTGTACCGGAAGGTCATCGGGCTGCTCGCCGAGGCGGGGTTGCGTGTCATCGCACCCGACAACATCGGGTACGGCCGTTCCGACAAGCTCACCGAGGCCACCGACTACACGTTCGCGCGCCACGTCGACTGGCTGCACGGCCTCGTCACCGCGTTGGACTTGCACGACGTCACGCTGGTCGCCCAGGACTGGGGCGGCCCGCTGGGCCTGAGCGTGCTGGCGCGCGAACCGGATCGCTTCGCCCGCGTCGTCGCCACCAACACCATCTTGCACACCTGCGATCCCGCGTTGGACGGTCAGCTCGGCTGGGCCCATCATGGGGTCGGGGACAGCCGAATGATGTTGGAGGAGAGCCTGCTCGACTACGTGCGGTTCTACCAGCGGGCGCCCGACATCGTGCCCAGCTTCTTCCTCGAGGCGGTCGCGGGCCCGCTGCCCGCCGACGTGCTCGCCGCCTACGACGCGCCCTTCCCCGATCCGTCCTTCAAGGCCGGGCTACGGCAGATGATCGCGCTGATCCCGTTGACTCGCAACGATCCCGGTGCCGCGATCGGGCGAGCCACGATGGCCGTACTGGAGCATTGGGAGAAGCCATTCCTCACCGCCTATTCGGACGGCGACGACGCGACGCGTGGCTGGGCCGGCGTCTTTCAACACCGAGTCCCCGGCGCTCAGGGGCAGGACCACACGACCATCACCGGCGCGGGCCACTTCGTCCAAGAGCAGCGCGGCGAGGAACTGGCCCGGATCGTCGCAAGGTTCGTTGCGCGCCGCTAGGGCCAGGATCGTTTAGGCCGGTTGACGGGAGTTCGGCTCGCGTTTCTGGGCGGAGGCCCGCCCGACCACCGAATGTGCCCGTTGCCGGGCGCGTTCTCGGGGAAGATGCAGAGGTGGGCACCAGCGAGCAGCGGGCAGGCGTGGACCTGACCAACCTTGACCAGCCGCTGGGTCCGGACGCCGACGCCACCAAGCGTGACCTGGTCGACTATCTGGACGCAGTCGCCGATCGGATTCTGCCCGGGCTGGTCGATCGACCACTGACGGTGCTACGGGTACTGCGGGGCCGGGCGCCGTTCATGCAGAAGAACGTTCCAAAGTACACCCCCGATTTCGTTCGTACGGTGGCGATCTGGGCGGAGGCCTCCAAGCGCGAGGTGCACTACGCGCTGTGCGACGATCGCCGGACGCTGCTCTGGCTGGCCAATCAGCGCGCGATCGAATACCACCCGACGCTGGGCCTGGCCGAGCACGTCTACCGGCCCACCCACCTCGTGCTCGATCTCGACCCGCCGGGCGATGACGACTTCGCAGCCGTGGTTGCCGTCGCTCATCTGGTGCGTCAGGCGCTAGCGGACTCCGGCCTCACGGGGGCGGTTAAGACCAGTGGCGCCAAGGGCGTTCACGTGTTCGTGCCCATCGACGACGCGGCGCCGGTGGACGACGTCGCCGCGGCCACCCGTGCGCTCGCCGCCCGCGCCGAGGCCCTGGACCCGGGGTTGGCGACGACGGCGTTCATCGTGGAGGACCGCGGCGGCAAGGTGTTCGTCGACTCCACCAGGGCAGGCGGTGCGACGGTCGCGGCGACCTACAGTCCGCGGCTGCGTCCGGGAACACCGGTGTCGTTTCCGCTGAAGTGGTCGGACCTGGATCGAATCGCGCCCGCCGACTTCACGGTCCACACCGCCGTCGATGCCCTCTCCGGAGGTGACCCGTGGGCCGACTCGATGCCCGCGCCACAACGCCTGCCAGCCGAGCTGATCGAACACGGCCGTACCATCCCAGTCGCCCGGGTTGCGGCCATGCACGAGGGTAAACGACGCGCCCGGTCCCGCCGGACCGAGAAGGGCTGACCCATGACCGAAGACACCAAGTCCGGCCTCGCCGCGGCGCTGCGCACAGCCTCGAACTCGCCACCGTTTCGCTCCGCGCTGATATTCGGCGCGCTCGGTGTGGTGTTCGGCGACATCGGCACCAGCCCGATCTACACCATCCAGACGCTGTTCGATCCCAGCGATCCGCACCCCGTGCCGATCAGCACGGACAACGTGTATGGCGTTGTGTCACTGATCTTCTGGTCGGTGATGATCATCGTCACGCTGACCTACATCACGCTGGTTATGCGCGCCGACAACGACGGTGAAGGCGGCATCATGGCGCTCATCACCATGCTGAAGCACGGGAGCGCCACGCGGGGTCGTCGAACCGCGATGATCCTGGCCACGCTGGGACTGTTCGGCGCGGCGCTGTTCTTCGGCGACAGCATGATCACCCCCGCGATCTCGGTGCTGTCGGCAGTCGAAGGCGTCAAGGTCGTCACGCCGGATCTGGACGACTGGGTGGTGCCGATCACGGCGGTGATCATCGTGGCGCTGTTCATGGTTCAGCGCCACGGCACGTCCACCGTGGGGCGGTTCTTCGGTCCGGTGATGATTCTGTGGTTCGTCTCGATCGGCGCCTGTGGCGTGCACGGCATCATCGACGAACCCGAGATCCTGAGGGCGCTCTCGCCCACCTATGCGCTGTCATTCATGTTCGGCCACTTCCACATCGCCTTCTTCGCCTTGGCCGCGGTGGTGCTCGCCGTCACCGGCGCGGAAGCGCTCTACGCCGACATGGGCCACTTCGGTCGGAAGCCGATCACGCTCGCGTGGCTCTTCGTCGTCCTGCCCGCGTGCGTGCTCAACTACTTCGGCCAGGGCGCGCTGATCCTCGGTGACGAGCGCAACGTGAGGGCGCCGTTCTTCCTGCTCATCCCCGAGTGGGCCCGAATTCCCATGGTGCTACTGGCAACCGCGGCCACGATCATCGCCTCCCAGGCCGTCATCACCGGCGCCTTCTCGGTGGCCTCGCAAGCGGCCAAGCTCGGCCTGCTTCCGAGGCTGCGCATCGTGCACACCTCGGCGTCGGCGTACGGCCAGGTCTACGTTCCGACCATCAACTACCTACTGATGGTGTCGGTGCTGATCCTGGTGTTCGCGTTCCGCAGCTCGTCCGCGCTGGCCTACGCGTACGGCATGGCGGTGATCGGGACCATCACCATCGTCACGCTGCTGTTCTTCTACCTCGCCAGAACGCGATGGGGCGCCCCCCTGTGGCAGGTCGTGCTCGGCGGAGGCGCCCTTTTGCTGGTCGATCTCCTGTTCCTCGCCGCGAACCTCACCAAGCTGGTTCACGGGGCCTGGCTGCCGCTGCTGATCGCCATCGTGGCGTGGACCGTCATGACGACATGGGAGAAGGGCCGTGGGATCGTCACGAAGGCGCGTGAAGAAGCGGAAGGACCGCTCGGCGAATTCATCGACGGGCTTTCGACGTGCGAACCACCATTGCAGCGAGTGCCAGGCACGGCGGTGTTCCTCAACCGAGGAATGGAAACGGCACCCCTGGCAATGCGCGCCAACGTCGAACACAACCACTCACGCCACGAGCACGTGGTCATCCTCTCGATTGAAACGTTGCCGGTGCCCCGGGTGTCCGACGACGAGCGGACGGACGTCGATCCGCTCGGTTATACCGGAGACGGAATCGTCCACGTGACAGCCAACTTCGGATACATGGAGTCGTCGAACGTGCCCGACGCGCTGCGTCTGCTCGATGCGGACGACACCGAGGGAGCCATCGACGTGGACGGCGCGTCGTACTTCCTGTCGAAGCTGGAATTGGATGCTGGACCGGAGCCAACCATGGCGCAGTGGCGCAAGCAGCTGTTCATCGCCACGTCCTACCTCACCGCCGACGCGGCCGAATACTTCCACCTACCACGCGGTCAGACGGTGATCATGGGTTCGCTCGTCGAGTTCTAGGCGTTCAGTCGACGCTTTCTGCTTCGATATTCACGTAACCGTCAGAAAAGCGGTTAGCATTCCGGCAACGGGTGTCCAGAAGGCGGCCTCCGCCGCGTGGATGCGCGCCTGCCTTCTACGAGAGGCCGAAACGATGAGCATCGAGAACTTCCGCTCCCGCTGTCGTGCCGCCGCGGCCGCCCTTGCGGTCACGGCCACCCTCGGCACGCTCGTCACGGTTCACACGCCCGGCGTCGCCAAGGCGGACGTGTGCGTGAACGCCGGGCGAAGGGTGTCCGTCAGCGGATGTGCCAACCTCGCCGACGTGATGGCTCCGTACGTACCCCCGGCGGCGTACTACGCGCCCATGCCCGAGGATTACCCGCCGCCGCCACCGCCGCCGCCGTACGTGAATGCCTGCGCGAGTGTGAACGGCCGCCACGTCAGCGTGAGCGGCTGCAGATAACCGTCGCACCGCCGCGATTGGGCATGAAGAAAGCCGCTGTCATCATTCAACCAAGGAGACCGATCATGATGTCGTTTACCGTTTTCCCGACGCGTGCGGTACTGGGCGCAATCGGAACCGCCGCCGTCGCGGGTGCGGTGGTGCTTGCCGCAGCGCCGACCGCGCTGGCCGATCCGCTACCCAACTGCACTGCCGCTGACCTTGCCCAGACCGCCACCGGGGTGTCAGCGGGGATGTCCGTCTATCTCTTCAGTCACCCCGACGTCAACGAGTTCCTCACCGGTCTCGAGGGCTCGCCGCGCGACACGATCCGTCCACGGGTGGAGGAGTACATGAACGCCAACCCGCAGGTGAAGGCGGAAATGTCCGCCATCCGGCAGCCGCTGGTCGACATGAGGGCGCGTTGCGGCACGGGCGGCGTCGACGACGAAGCGTGATTCGGCGGCGAAGCATCGCCGAGCGACTTGGAGCTGTGGACCCGAATTAGTCCACACGGAGTGAGGATTTCAATCATGTGGGCGAAGCGGTACTACGCGCTGCCGCTAGTCGGTATGGCGACCGTCGCGTTGGGAATGGCCGGCGCGCCGACGGCTGGCGCCGATCGCACCTGCACCAACACCTCGGCCAATACCACCATCTGCTCGCGGCCGGGTGGCAGCACCTCGATCAACACCTCACCACCTCCGGTGGTCGGCCCGTACTCCTCCTGCGGATTCGGCGTCGGCATGGACTACATGTGCAACGGCGGCGTCACGTGGAACATCGGTGGCGTCTTCGGCAGGAGGTAATCCTCTGCGGGAGCGGCTGTTTCAGCTAGCGGACGGCCACCCGCTCGTAGAGGTACGGGGTGACGTTGCGCATGGCACGTGCGACGTACTCGTCCTTCTCGCCGACTGGCGCGACGTAGTGCAACGCGCTTTCGGCGGCGTCGACGCCCTCCAGCCGAGCGATCATCCAGGCCGCGAGATAGTGCGATGCCAGGCAGCCGCCTGCCGTTGCGATGTCGCCCTTGGCGAAGAATGGCTGGTTTAGCACTTCGACGCCGGCATCGACCACCCAGGGCTTGGTCGTCAGGTCGGTGCAGGCGGGCACGCCGTCGAGCAGTCCGAGCTTGGCGAGTATCAGCGTCCCGGAGCACTGTCCGGCAAGAAGCTGTCGAGATGGATCGAGTTGCAGTCGCGCCATCAAAGTGGGGTCCGAGACCACCTCGCGGGTTTGCATGCCACTTCCCACGATGACGGCGTCCGCCGCGCTGGCCTCCTCGAGACTGGCCATCGACTCGATGACTACGCCGTTCATCGAGCGGACGCGGGGCGTGGGGCTGGCGATCGACACGCGCCAACCGGGCGTCTTCACCCGGTTCAGAACGCCGAGTGCGATCAGTGAATCGAGTTCGTTGTAGCCCTCGAAGGTGAGGATCGCGATGTGCATGGGGCCTCCGTTCCGTGACGTCGTATCGAGCGTAGATCCGCATGCCACGACATTCCAGAAATTGTCATGCATACAATCCGCGGCATGGCGGGCGCTCGATACAAGGCTGTGGTGGACACGTTCGCGTCGGATATCCGGGCGGGCCGATTGGCCTCGGGGACGCGACTGCCCACCCATCGGCAACTCGCCGCCAGGGAGGGCATCGCGTTGGTGACCGCATCCCGCGTCTATGCCGAACTGGAATCGATGCGCCTGGTCAGTGGCGAACAGGGCCGCGGCACCTTCGTCCGCGAGCTGGCGCTGCCCCCCGGGCACGGCATCGACCAGCGCGCGATGGCCGCGGACACCGTCGACCTCAACTTCAACTATCCGGCGCTGCCCGGTCAGGCCGACATGCTGCGCCAGGCCTTGAGGCAACTCGCAAACTCGGGCGACCTGGAATCGCTGTTGCGCTACCAACCTCATCGCGGGCGTCCACATGAGCGAGCGACGGTTGCCAGGCATCTGCAGCAGCGCGGCCTGACCGTCGGCGCCCATCACGTGCTGATCGTCAACGGCGCGCAGCACGGGCTGGCGACGACGCTCATGGCGACGCTGCACCCGGGCGACGTGGTGGCGGCCGACGCGCTCACCTACCCGGGCTTCAAGGTGCTCGCCCAAGCGCTTCGGTTGGAGTTGGCGCCGTTGCCGGTGACGCAGCGCGGGCCCGACCTCGACGCGCTCGAGCGGTTGTGCGCCCAGCGGAGGGTCCGCGCCGTCTACGCGATGCCCACGATGCACAACCCCTTGGGATGGGTGATGAGCACCTCGGACCGGGTTCGGCTGGCCGAAATCGCGCGGCGGCACGGCCTGCTCATCATCGAAGATGCTTCCTACGCCTACCTCGTCGAGAAGCCACCACCTCCGCTGGCCGCACTCGCGCCCGAGACCACCGTCTACGTGTCTGGATTGTCCAAGAGCGTGGCGACTGGCCTCCGCGTCGGATTCGTATCGGCGCCCGAGGCTTTGGTGCCCGCGATCGAACGCGCGATCCGCGCGACCACGTGGAACACCCCCGCCGTTACGACCGCGATCGCGTGCCGCTGGATCGACGACGGCACCGTCAGCCAACTCGAGGCCGACAAGCGGGCGGACGCGAGGCGCAGACATTCGATTGCCGTGGACGTGCTGGCAGGCCTGCCCCAGCTCGGCCATCCGTCGTCGTACTTCGTCTGGCTCCCGCTTGCCGCGGATGCGCGCGCAGCTCGAATTGCGTCATCTCTCGTGCGCGAACGTATCTCGGTATCTACTGCCGAACCCTTCGCGATCTCGGCCCGTGTACCGCAGGCGATCAGGCTGGCTCTTGGCTCGACAGACCTTCAGACGCTGAGCGAGGCGCTCATCACGGTCCGAGCGGTCGTCGACGCAGACGCCTACCGCTGAGCCGTCATTCGGCTAGGTCGAACGCCTTGATGACCTTGGTCGGTCGGACCCGCACGACTAGTTCGCCAGGAACGCCGTTGCGACGCCCGTACTCGTCGGCCTTGTCTGCCCCCATGTAGCGACCGCCGGTCCGGGTGGCTATCGCGACGAGGTCGTCAGGATCCTCGCCCAGCGATGCGACCCCTTGAACCTGAACGAAGGAGTAGGGCGGGTGCGGGTCGTCGACGCAGATGACCACCCGCGGATCCCGCGCCAGGGCACGGCCCTTCGCGGTGTCCTTTCCGGTGTTGAAGGCCAGCTGGCCGTCGTCGACGACGAACCACACGGGTGCGACGAGGGGCCTACCATCGGCCGCCACGTAGCCGAGCATCGCGGTACGGGTGCCCTCGGAGAGGAATGCGATCACGTCATCGGAGAGTTCGGTCACCCGAACAGGTTAGGCGCGGTGTTGCGCCCAGGCTTCCGCCGCGTCGTGGGCACCCGATTTGCTGCACCAACGGTGAACGGTCGGATGCAACGACGGCACCCTCACACTTGGCGGCACCAACAACACGTTCACCGTCACCGGCCACTGTCTGACCCTTCACGTCTCCGGTAACGAGAACCGCGTCACCGTCGACAGTGCTGACACCATAAGGGCCGACGGCATCCGCACCGTGACCGTCTACCACTCGGGCGCCCCGAAGATCGTCAAGACGGGGATCGACGTCATCGTCAATCAGGGCTGAACGTCCTACAGCTTGCGCAGCAGCGCTGCGGCGCGCACGTCGTCGCCGACGGTCAGCGCGATCTGCACCTCGTCGCCGTGTCGTGCATAGCGAATCGTGACGTCTTCCCCGAACTGGATCGGCCGACGGTATTCGACGACCGCTCGATACGGCGGCGTGCATACGTCGGGCTCCTGGGCCATCACTTCGTGGATGGCGTGCCAATAGGCGGTGTTGGTGACGTGTTGAAAGATGTCGATGTCCGTGCGGCGCAAGGCGAATGGCGTGATCGTGGGCGCGTCGTGCGGAATCTCGAGCCACGGCCGCCACTTGAGCCGGTGTTCTTCGGTGGTCGACGCGAACTTCTCGGTGAGGGTGTCCGACACCCGCGATGGCGTGAGGGTGTCCTTGTTCATCGCGATCCAGAAGCCCTCGGTCTCGATGCGACCGCCCTCGCTGCCGACGAGGTCGACGCGCATCGTGCACCACCGGGTGGACAGGGCCGAGCACCACCGCTTGAACGTGACGTCGTTCGGCCACTCGATGGCTTCGATCACGTCGATGACGGTGCGGTTCACGATCCAGTGCGGGTGGGCCTCCGCCTCGCCTGCGTCGACGAGATTCTCGGCGCCGACCTCCTGGATGTAGCGGGCCACCCCGTCCATGCGCAGCTGGAGGTGTTCGTCGATGTCGCTGGTCGTCACCGGCCAGGAGGTGCGGTAGACGTAGCCGGTGTCCGGCAGGGCACTCAGGGGCTGGTCAGCGTCAGGGTTGGGCATCGGGTCCTGTGTACCCGACAGCTCGAGCGTCGCATGCCTTGGGGCCACGCGACACCGTCGCATAGCCCCCTTCGCCCGATGGTTGCTCAGCTCATGCGCCGCCGCCCGACAGGAGGGCCTTGCCCGCAAACTTCATGTTCTGTGTCATGTTTATCCCTTCGCTCTGGTCGGCCGCGATGGCCACTCACGTAAAGGTTGCGGCGCACGCCTTGGCGGATTCTTGGCAAATACTCGTGAGACAGTCAGCAACATCGTCCAACCGGTTCGACCGGGGCTCGCCAAGTTCCGTGGACCCGTTGAAAACTGGTCAATTGCAACGGAATTGGCCTAGCTGAAGCCCGTTCGGCCAGCGAATGCTGGCGAACTGAACCGTGGCAATGTTTCGGCGCCCGTCAATTCGACCCAAACCAGCCAGCTGATACCAGCTAGGGTGTCTCCAGGTCGAGAAGGGTATCGCACTGCTTGCAAGGCACCGATCCAGTCACCCCTGTCCGAGACCGAAGGCATCAAGGTATCCAGGAAAGTGTCCGCGGACACACGACATCGGGGCAGCGCCCGTTAGGACGGAAGCTCACGTGCCGATTTCGGTCGACGTATTCGACAAGGCTCGCTGCCACGACCGCCTTGAGCAGTTGAAGACTGTTCGCGACCTGGGTGCGCTGCCGTTCTTTCGCGTGCTCGAGGGCCCGACGCTACCGGTCGTGGAGATGGAGGGGCGGTCCCGGATCATGCTCGGGTCCAACAACTACCTGGGATTGACCGGCGACGAGCGGGTCAAGCAGGGCGCGCGCGACGCGTTGGACAAGTACGGCACGGGATTGACCGGTTCACGTTTCTTGAACGGAACCATCGATCTGCACGTCGAGCTCGAGCACGAACTCGCCGATTGGATGGGGACCGAATCGGCGATCGTCTTCACCACCGGACACCAGGCGAACATGGGCGTACTTGGGACGATTCTTGGTCCGGGCGACACCGTGGTGGTCGACTCCGGGGACCATGGCTCGATTCTGGACGGTTGCGTGCTCGCGAAGGCGAAGGTGCGCTCGTTTAGGCATAACCGGCTCGACCGGCTCGAACACACTCTGAAGCGGGCCGCGCACGATCGCGGCGGCGTTCTGGTCGTCGTCGACGGGGTGTTCTCGATGGAGGGCGACATCGCCCCGCTGCCAGAGATCGCCGAGCTGTGCGAACGCTTCGGTGCCCGGCTGATGGTCGACGAGGCGCACGCGCTGGGCGTGTTCGGCGAACGCGGAGCGGGCGTCAGCGAACTTTTCGGCATCGAGGACCGCGTCGATCTACGCATGGCGACGTTCTCGAAGGCGTTGGCTTCCTGTGGCGGGGTCATCGCAGGCCCGGCCGACGTAATCGAGTACTTGCGAATCCAGTCGCGGCCCTTCATCTTCACGGCCTCTGCCGTTCCCGCCGCCATCGGTGCCGCCCTGGCCTCGGTGCGGATCTGCCGGTCCGAAGAGGGCCGACGGTTGTTCGCGCAAGTGCTCGACAACGCCCGATATCTACATGCCGGGCTTCAGTCGCTCGGGTTCCGCGTAGTCGAACCGACGAAACTGCCCGACGGGACCGAAGTCATCACCCCGGTGGTGCCGGTGTTCATCGGCGACGAGATGCAGACCGTCATGTTGTGGAACCTCCTGTACGAAGCGGGCCTGTTCGTGAACGTGGCGATCTTCCCCGCCGTGCCGTTCTCCGGCGCGCTGCTACGCACGAGTGTGATGGCTACGCACGACCGCGACACGCTGGACCGCGCACTGTCGATCTTCGCTGACGTCAAGCGCGTGTTCGAGATGCATCACGGACCCTTACCCGCGCCCAAGAGGTAGGAACTCAACAGGGTGATACGGCGATTCGCTTCGTGTCGCACAACCACGCCAATGTCGGCGTCAAGGTTTCGCGGGCATCGCGAAACGTGGCGCCTAGCTCGGTACGGGCCTTCTGATTGTCCATGAACCAGAACATGGTTGCGTAGGGGATGACGTTGGGATTGACCGGGAACGGCGCTCTGAGGGCTCTTGCCGTCCGCCCCGCCGCACGAACCAATGAGTTCGGGAGCTGTACAACGGGTTTCGTCGTGCCCAGGATGCCCGTCGTCATCTGCGCCAACTCGACAATGGAGAGGTTGTCGCCACCGAGGATGTAGCGCTCGCCAGCAGTGCCTCGTTCCAGCGCGAGGATGGTGCCCTCGGCAACGTCGTCGACGTGGACCACGCTGGTGCCGCCCCTGCAGACCAACACCGGACCGCCAGTGGCGAAGTCGACGAGGTTCCCGGCCGTGTTCAGCGCCGTGTCGTGGGGGCCGTAGACCTCGGTCGGATTGACGATCGAGACAGGCAGCCCTTCCTTCGCCGCGGCGCGACAGGCGTCTTCGGCAATGCGCTTGACACGGCTGTAGTTGTACTTGCGTAGATCCAAGGTGCATTCGCTGTGCTCGTTGAAGACCACGGCTGAGGTAGACCCGTTGATAGCTGCGGCCGTACTGACGAAGACCAGACGAAGATTGCCCGCGCGCTTGGCTGCGGCTAGAACATTGTCGGTGCCGGTGACGACGACCTCGTCCATGAGCGGCGAGTTGATGTCGTTCCAGTTGGACAGACCGGCCAGATGGATGGCGCCGTCGCAGCCACGTGCGCCTTGCTCGACGGAATCCCGGTCGCGCACGTCACCAAGCGCGGTTTGATAGGTCAGTCCGGCAATGCGGTCGGTGTTGCTGTTCGCGCGCAGCAGGCAGCGAACCTCGTAGCCGCGCTCCAACAATTTCCGGACGACTACTGAGCCGATGAATCCGTTGCCGCCGGTGACGAAGATCGTCTTCACACGCAGGCTCGCAACGAATTTGAACGATTAGTCGGCACTGACTGCCTCGACGATGTTGAGTCGGGCGGCGCGAACCGCCGGCGGTAGGCAACCGAGCAGGCAGATGACGACGGCGAAGCCGCCAATGACGATCATCATCGGACTGGCCTGCCAGACGACGTCGATGCTGAGCACGTTCGTCAGTGCGACGGACACCAGATACTGGATGGCGCCCCCGAGTATCAGGCCCAGGACCCCGCCGACGATGCCGATTCCGGCGGCTTCGGCCAGGATGGCGTTGAGCGTGAACCGCCGCGTCGAACCGATGGCGCGCAACACTCCAATCTCGCGACGCCGATCAAGCACCGAGAGCATGAGGGTGTTCAGCAAGGTCACACCCGAGACCACGACGACGATCCAGCCAATGATGGCGATGACGGCAGTGACTTGATTCAGTTCGCTGCGCACGCCGGCCAAGGCTTCGGCTCCGGAGTATACGAAGGCGTTTTTGTCGACGACGTTGCGAATGGCGTCCCGGACAGCCTTCGGATCTACGCCCGGCTTCACGTGAATCTCCAGGTCGGTGGCACCCGGTCGCAAGAACCAACTCTGCACCGAATCCAGATTCATCGCGATGGTGCCGGTGAGCCCCGAGAAGTATGGGACGAGTTCGAGCACCTGCACCTGGCGCGGGCCAGTTGGGGTCTGCAGCACGAGCTCGTTGCCCGCGGATACGTTCATCGCACGACCGAGGTCCCGAGACAGCGCGACGCCGTCGCCTGCGAGCAGTTTGTCGCGATCGCGCGCCGACATCGACTTGTAGATGTCGCGATTCGAGCCAGGGGCGACACCGAGCAGCATCACCCTCGTCTCACCCACCGTGGCGAAGGCCATTTGGTCCGGAACGACGCGGTCGACGCCGGGGACGGCCCATACCTTCGACTCGGTGTCCTGCGGCAGGAGTTTCGTCGAGTATTCATGCGGCGCAGCCGAACTGACCCAAGCGTCGGCCTCGGCCACCGAGGAGAACGAGGCGACGGTGGAATCGACGGCGTTGCCGGTGGCTCCGGTCACCGCAACCGTGGTGACCACGGCGGTAAGCACCGTCATCATGGCCACCCACATCCGTTGCGGCGCACGCTCGATGGTGGCCGCGGCCAGCACACCCGGGGCCCCGAAGAGTCGAGCCACAGCGGCTGCGGCGCCGATGATCGGCCCCGAGAATGCGAAGCAGAGTGCGCTTGCGCCGATGAAGGCGAGTGCGATCGACGCCATCGCGATCTGGCCCATGTTGCCGGTGACGATGAGGATCGTCGCCGATAGCAGTATCACCCCGACGACCCCCGCCGCGATTCGCAGCCGCTGCGAACCGGCCGACGACGTCGAGGCCCCATTGGGTGCCAGCGCTTCGATAGGGGCGACGTGATGCACCTGGCGTGCAGCCAGCGCCGACGCCGCTACGCTCGCGACGACACACGCGGCGATGGCCAGGGGCACGACGTAGGGCGCGAGCACGTATTCGATTCGCGCATCAAGTGACTGCACCATCGTCGAGGGCAATCTGTCGATGGCGAGGCGACCGACGACCATGCCGCACACCGAACCGATCACGCCACCTATGAAACCCAGTAGCGCGGCCTCACCGAGCATGTCGGAAGCGATCGTCCGGCGCCGTCCACCCAATGCCCGCATGGTCGAGATACTGGGCCTGCGCTGGGCGACCGCGATGCTCATCGCGTTGTAACTGAGAAAGGCTGCAACGACCAACGAGACCGACGCAGCCAACAACGTCATCGCCTGCAGAATCGCGAAGGAGCTACTGGCTTGTGCGGCGCGGAAACTCGGGGTCGCCACCACGGCCCGTCCGTCGATCGCCGTCGTCACGGCTGAGCGCACGTGTCCGACGTCGGCGTTCGGAGTGGTGAACAGCAGGATCGAGTCGACTCGACCGGTGCGGCCGGATATCTGTTGCGCGAGCGCAAGCGGGGCGATGACGAAGTGGGCGTCGTTCAACCGCCTTGCTGCTGGTCCGTCGACGACGGCGACCGCGGTGACCTTGGTCGACGCGACGTCGAACTCAGCGCCCTTCGCGATGCCGAGTCCGGCACCGACGATCACGGCACCGGACGCCGCGTTCACCGGGGACCCCGCGTCGAGCTGATCCTTGATCGCCGCCTGCAGGTCGGAGTGCAGCGCGGAAGCGTTCTGCCCGAGGCCGATCAACAAGGCCTGCTGGGAATCGGCCGTGGTGCGCATCCGCACCATCGGGACGGCTGCGGTAACGCCCTGCACTCGGCTCACCGTCTCGATGAGGGCTTCGTCCAGACCGTCTTCGGTGATTCCGGATACCTCGAGGTCGGCGTCGCCGCCGATGCTGGTGGCCAGCCGATCGATGGAACCGGTGATCGAGCCGGACACCCCCAGGACTGCGACGAGCAACGCCGCCGAAACTGCCACCACCGCAACCGATGCCAGTGCGCGGCCCCAGTGCGTGCGCAATTCGCGGATGTTGAGCAGCAGTAGCCGGCTCAACGTTGCGGAGGGCACCTAGCTAGCCCCTGCGGTCCGCGTGCCGGCCGCGACCTACCTGCGGAGCCTCGACGAGCATGCCCGCGGCGAACGCACCGTTGTGAACTATCGGAATAATCTCCGTCGGCTGGTCCCGCATGCCCGTCGAGTGCCGTCCGCTCGGTGGTGGCAGGGGTCTCGGGACGACATCGGACCTCAGGGCGCCGTCCTGCATGGTGATGACCCGATCGGTGGACGCCGCAGCCTCGAGGTTGTGGGTCACCATCACGACCGCGCGACCGGCGTGCCTGTCATGCGCCACGTCCTTCAAGAGTTCCATGATCGCCGCCCCGGTGGCTGAGTCCAGGTTCCCGGTCGGCTCGTCGGCCAAGATCAGTGGCGGATCCATCATCAGCGCCCGTGCCACGGCAACGCGCTGCATCTGACCACCGGACAATTCACAAGGACGGTGATTGATGCGGTTGCCGAGTCCGACGAGCTCCAGCAGTCGAACCGCGTCGGGCCGGGACTTCCGCAGCTTCTGCCCGTCGAGCAGATTGGGAATCGCCACGTTTTCCCACGCCGAGAGGGTCGGCAGAAGATTGAAGAACTGGAAGATGAAGCCCACCTGGCGGCGGCGAAAGTTCGATTGCTCGTCGTCGGTCATCGTCGCGATCTCGACGCCGTCAAAGCAGATCGAACCCGAATCAGGTGAATCCAAGGCGCCCAAGAGGTGCAGCAGGGTGCTCTTGCCCGCTCCCGAGGGCCCTACGATCGAGGTGAACTGCCCGCCGCAGATCCGCAGTGAAAGCCCATCTAGGGCGCGGACGGTCTGTCCACCGGCGCGGTACTCCCGCACCACGTCCGTCAGTTCGACGCTGAGTGCCACTTCACGTCCTTCACCGTTATAGCGGCTTTGGGTGAATGGGCCATCGTTTCCTCACACGTACGGCAGTTCTGATGCGTTGTCGAACTCACGAGTCAGCCAACGATCCGTGCCGGATTGAAAGACCGTGCAGACGTGGGGTCTTCAAGGGCTCGATGATGCCATTGAGCGCAGAGAGAAGCAATTTGAACAAGGACGCAGCAAGTCGACCCTGGCACCGGACCACCGCGCGCGTCGAGAACCTCTGGGGTCGCAAGTATTGCGGCAGTGAACTGCGGGAATTATCGAGTCGCGCCACGCGAGAAAAGCAAAACTAGCGCGCCTGTCGAGGCGGCGAAGTGCCGACGACAGCAAACTCTCGGGTGCCTAGTGGGGCGTCCGGTAGTTGGTACTTCCGATGCCGTCAATCGCCGATGCGCTTGTACGCGATGTAGACGTCCGTATTGATGGCGCACGAACCGGTCTGTTCCTGGTGGCCGCGGCCGGTGACGGCTTGGATCGGATTCTGCGACGGTTGAGGCAGTGGATACTCCGCGGTCCACTTCACTTGTGACTGGTCGCCGCCGTACGGACACTTGCCGTTGCCGACGACGTTCGACGTCCACTTCCCGTCCTCGAACGCCAACGGGACGAACCCAGAGAGGGGCGAGTGGAACCGGCTCATGCATCGATCGCCGGTGCGTAGACAGTCGGTCTTGACCGCGTAGTCGGCCTGCGTCTGCGGTTGCCCATTCGTGCAGGTGGTCGTCTCGAGATAGCGGCCGTGAAGCGCTTCGGCCCGGTTGAAGGTGACCTGGCCCCTTCCGAGCAAGTACCGCTGGTCAGTGCGGTGTAATCCCCGCTCAGGGGTCCAGTTGAGCTCGGACGTTCAAACACCTGACGCGACCACCGGCGCGTAGATCTCCACGCATGACGTCTTGCCCTTGAGCGTGAGTCCTTGGCGCGCCACGAATTCGCCGTGAGCCCTGCGCAGCAACGCCAACGTCTTACCCGTCAGCAGCACCAAGTCACCGGTCTGGCGAGTCGCCGACTCGACGCGCGCGGCGACGTTGACGGCGTCGCCTATCACGGAGAACTCGAAACGTCCCGCGCCTCCGACGTTGCCTGCCACCACCATTCCGGAGTTGAGTCCGACGCCAACTGACAACCCGGTGCCGAACTCGTCGCGCACGGCGTCGGAGATCTCCACCGCTGCGATCAGCGCCCGGTCGGCGTGGTCGGCGTGGCGCCGTGGCGCTCCGAAGACCGCGAAAAGGCCGTCTCCCGCGTACTTGTCGACGTGGCCGCCGTGCCGGTGAACCAGCGGGACGATCCGTTCGAAGAGTCGGTTGAGGGTGGCCACGACCTCGATCGGGGGAAGCCGCTCCGCGAAGGAGGTGAAGCTGCGGACGTCGACGAACATCAACGTGACTTCGACCTCGTCGCCCTGCAGCGCCGCGCCCGCCTGCAGGATGTGGTCGGCCACGTCGCGGTCGACATACGTCCCGAACACTTCTCGAATGCGCTCGCGCTCAGCCAAACCCGCCGACATGGTGTTGAAGCCGACCTGCAGCCGCCCGATCTCGCTGGCGTCGTCGACGACGACGCGCGCCGCGAAGTCGCCCTCCTGCACCCGGGCAAGCGCGCGGTGCAGCGCGCCGATTCGCTCGGCGACCGACCTGGCGGCGACCAAGAGCGCGAACAACCCGACCACGAGCGCTACTGCGACGAGGCCGAGGATCGCGGCGAACGTTCGATGCGGTTCGAATCCGACGTCCGCGAGATAACCCACCGCGAGCGTTATCACCCCGAGCAATGGGACGCCCGTCGCCAGCGTCCACGCCATCGCCAGCCGAAGCTGAATGCTCGGCCCGAACCGGTGGTCGGCCGGGGCGCCGTCGAGCGCGCGTGCCGACACCGGTCGCATGATCCGCTCGGCGATCAGATACCACACCGCGGTTGTGGTGATACCGCCCAACACCACCGCGCTGAAGATGTAGAGCGCGGCGGTCAGCGATTCCGTGGCCCCAAGCATCGCGAAGAACGTCGCTCCGATTCCCCACGTCAGCGCGGACAAGCGCACGGCTTCACTCGGTGCCCCGAGGGTCATCCGACGTTCGCAGTCGGTGGGTGTTCGGCGTTCCCGAAGCCAGGCGGTGCTCGTTGCAAAACGCTTCCTGCGCACGCGAAGCAGCACCGGCACGACGACGATTGCAAATACGGTCAGCGCCGTCCCACCTTTCCAGAGGAGTCGATTCGTGGCGGCCGGACTCAGCAGGATCGGCGCGGCGAACGAGAGGAAGACGAAAACCATTGCGCCACCGGAGGCGCTGACGAACACCGCCCCCCAGACCCACCGCCTGAACGTCGCGTACCGCAGCGGATCGGTGTCTGCCTCAAGGCAAGCGCGCCCCGCCGAGCTTCGTCGGGGCGGCGAGGTACCAGTGAACGCCAATGCCATGTAGGTGAGCTTGGCGGCGGATCACGCGGCCACCTCGCGTAGTTGGCTACTCGACTCTGCTCGACCTCACCTCATCGCCGTGGCCTCGATTGAGCTACGGCGGCGCCTGAATTACCTGCGGATCCGCTGGCGCGGGTGGAACTGGCTCGGGAAGTGGTTGGTCGGCAGGTGCAGGAGGCTCGGCTTGAGGTGGTGGCGCGGGAGGTTCGGCGGGTGGTTGCGGTATCGGCGTCTCGACACTGCTGGGCACAGAATCCTGCGTCGGCGTCGAATCCTGCGTCGGCGTCGGCACCGAGGTCGGCATCGGGGTGGAGGGTGCTGGCACCTCAGCCTGCGAGACCGTGGCGGGCACACGGGTGATCGTGTCGGCGACCGTCGTCGAGGGTGGGGTGGTCGCGCGCTGCGTGACCTGAGCCGGGGCCGGATCCGTCGACTCCGCGGGGGCGATCTCGGGCCCGGCCTGGCCAGACGACAACCTGAACCCGATCAGTCCGACGCCGACGGTTGCCAAGGCCGTTGCCGCGATTGCGAGGTTGCGACGCGTGCGGACGCCGCCCGGTGGGCGCCCGCTGGCATCGGGCACGAGCGCCTGTTCTTCGACCGCGATGTCGTGCGCCGCGGTCATCGCTGCGTTGGTCGTCAGGGTTTCGATCGGGTGGGCTGGAAGATTGGGGTTGCCCGAACGCTTCCTCGCTAATGAGTTGGGGCTCGGGTCAAAGTCGACCAAGCGCGCGTTGATCAGGTCCGCCTCGATCAGCGTTTGGACGAGTCTGACGGCCGTGACCGCGGCCGCAGGCTCCACCGCAGCGACGGCGACTCGCGAAAGTGGGCGGCTGTGGGCGTCGAGTACCGCCATGATGTGCTCGACCTCAGCTAATACCCGGTGATACGCGTCGGCGGATCGCGTCGTGGTCGAGACGTCTGCGTCCAGGAGGACTTGATCCAGGGTGGCGGTTCCTGTCTGGCGCCGCTCGACGAGCACCAGCGCGACGTGGTGTGCTGAGACGGCGATGCCCAGGGTTGTTGCCAAGGCCTACCCTTCGTCAGTGCTCCGCACATGACCTTCTGTCGCAAGTTTAGTTAACGATGCTTCATTTGCCATGTCCAGAAGTTGACACCTGAGCTTACGTGACCTCGCGCGGACGGTGACCGCTACGTGCGGCTGGGTGGGGTGACCGCGCCAGGTGATGCAGGCGGCGCGACGGGAACCTTCTTGAGCCGCCTCTTCAAGCCTCCGCTCTTGATCATCCGAATGGCCAGGTTCGTTGACGTGAACATGGGGATGACGCCGAGGAACGTGCGATCGGACGGCCTGAGTCCATGCAGATGTTCGAGGCTGCCGAACACGTAGAAGCATCCGATGCTGAAGATCGTCGCGGGGATGCAGAGGGCCATGAAGGAAACGCGATCGGACGTCGCTTGGCCCGCAACGGCCAGCTCTTCATCCGACATCGGTTCGCGCTTGCGCAGCTTGGCCAGAACCGAGGCGATGCCGCCGACTTCGTCGGTCATCGGCAGCGTCGGTCGGTGCACCAGGCGTGCCACGAACACCGAGGCGAGCGTGGCGAACACCAGAATGGCTGCGAAGGCGATGATCGTCAGCACAGCCCAGGGAATCGGGTTCATTGCTTGACTCCAAAGTCCGACGCCTGCCGCGGCGGACGCGAGCGCACGAGTGTCGGCCACCAGAACCAGGGCCCGAGGAGCCTTAGCAGGCACGGCACGATGAACGAGCGCACGATCAGCGTGTCGAGGAGCAGGCCGATGCACACGGTCGTACCCACCTGACCGATGGTTTTCAGGTCACTGGTGAGCATCGCCAGCATGGTGAACGCGAACACCAGACCTGCGGACGTCACCACGCCGCCAGTGCTTCCCAGCGCGCGGATGAGGCCGGTGTGCAACCCGGCGTGGATCTCCTCCTTGACTCGGGCGATCAGCAGCAGGTTGTAGTCCGAACCCACGGCCACCAAGATGATGAACGTAATCGGCAAGACCAACCAGTGCAGATGCAGGCCGATGAGGTGCTGCCAGACGAGGATCGAGAGCCCGAACGCGCCAGCGAAGGAGAATGCCACCGTGCCGGGAATGACCAAGGCGGCCATCAGACTTCGCGTGATGAACAACATGATCAGGAAGATCAGGATGAAGGCGGCGATCGCCACGATGAGCAGATCGGACGCGGAGTATTCCTTGATGTCCTTGTTGTTCGATCCCGCGCCACCGATGTAGATCTTGGCGCCCGCCAACGAGGTTTCCTTCAACGCTATCTGGATGGCTTCTGGGAATTTCTCGACGTGTTCGACACCTTCCGGGCCCATGGCGTTCCCCTCGTGGGTGACGATGAAGCGGGCCGCCTTGCCGTCCGGCGACATCATCAGCTGCATACCGGTTTTGACGTCCTCGTTGTCGAACGCCTCCCGCGGCATGTAGAAGTAGGAATCGCTGCGCGACTTGTCGAAGTCGTTGCCCACGTTGATCATGTCGTCGAAGGTCTGGTCGGTCTGGGTGGACTGTAGATGCGCCGGGCCGTACGAGTGGACGATGACGGTCTGCAGCGCCTGCGTCTCGTCGCGCTGGATCTTCAACTGGGTAACCATCTGCGGCATGAGCGCGTCGACGGCCTGGAAATCGGTGACGGCGTTGGCGATCTGTTGGTCGAGGGCGTCGATGCCGTCGAGCCCGTCGAACAGCGATTTGAAGGCGTAGCACACGGGAATGTCGAAACAGTGCGGCTCCCAATAGAAGTAGCTCTTGAGCGGCCGCATGAAGTCGTCGAGATTGGAGATGTCGGAATTGACCTCGTCGGTGACCGCCTGCAGATTCTCGAAGGTGAGCACTGTGGTGTGCAGATCATCGGCCAACTTTTGGGTGAGATCGATCGTCTTGCCCAGGGTCGCCACGGTGTCCGCCTGGATCTGGGCCTGCTTGTCGGTATCGCCGTTCTGCGTCTGGTTGAACGGTAGCTGTTGACCGCTCCCGCCGCCCTGCGTGGTGAACAAGTAGGGCATCGTGGCGCGGTCGAGTGGTCGGCCCAGCGGTCTCGTAATGCTCTGCACCATGGCCACGCCGGGAACACGAATGAGCGCCCCCGCCACCCGATCCAGCGAGATGAAGTCGGCCGAGTTGCGCATGTCGTGGTCCGACTCGACCATCAGCATCTCGCTGAACAGCTTGCTCGATGGGAAGTGTCGATCCGAGGCCTTGAAGCCTTGGTTGGCGGGCGCATCGGACGGTTGGTAGGCGCGGTCGTCGTAGCTCACCTGATAGGTCGGCACGAAGATCGCCCCGAGCATGACGACCGCACAGCTGGCCGCGAGTATCGGCACCGGCCACCGCACTACGCTGGCCGCGATCCGCCGGTACAGGTGTCCCCTCACCATGCGTTTGGGGTCGAAGAGCCCGAAGAGGCTGCCCACCGTCAGGATGGCCGGCCCGAGCGTCAGGGCCGCCGAGATGGTCAACAGCATGGCGATGGCGACGGCCGGTCCCATGGTGTGGAAGTAGTCCAGGCGCGCGAAGCTCAGACAGAAACCGGCGCCCGCGATGGTCAGCCCCGAGCCGATGATGATGGGGGAGACACTCCGGTATGCGGTGTAGTAGGCCTCTTCCCGACTTTCGCCGAGTTGGCGGGCCTCCTGATAGCGGCCCATGAGGAAGATGCCGTAGTCGGTTCCGGCGCCCAGGGTCAGGGAGACGACCATGTTCACCGCGAACGACGAGAGTGGGATGACCCCGAAGTGGCCGAGGGTGGAGACGACGCCCTTGGCGATGAGCATCTCGAACAGCACGCTGGCCAGGGGCATCAGTACGGTGCTTGGGGCGCGGTAGACGATCAGCAGCATCGCGATGATCAGGAAGATCGTCACGATCGTGATGTTGTTCAGGCTCGAGTTCGCGATGGTCAGCGTGTCCGAGGCCAACGGGGCCGCGCCGCTGACGTAGGCCTTGAGTCCTGGCGGTGGTGTGTCCTTGGCGATGATGTCGCGGACCGCGTCTACCGACTGGTTCGCTTGGATTTGCCCGATATCGCCTGCAAGGCGCAGCAGCACATACGTGGCCTTGCCGTCGACGCTCTGCGCTCCGGCGGCGGAGAACGGCTTGCCCCACAGATCCATGACGTACTGCACGTGCTGGGTGTCTTGCTTCAGCCGTTGCATCAGGTCGTCGTAGTACTGGTGGTCTTTGTCGTCCAGTGGGTGGTCGGCTTCCAGCACCACCATGGTCAGGCTGGTGGACGTGGACTCGTGGAACTTCTCGCCGATGTGCAACATCGCCACCTGTGACGGCGCGTAGGTGGGAATCATGGGACCGGCGAGTGCTGCGGCCACGTCTTCGACCTTCGGAATGAAGGTGTTGGTCGTGACGGCGACGAGACCCCAGAACACGATGATCGGTATGGCGAGGAAACGGACAGTCCTCGCGAAGAACGGGCGGTTCGCCCGATGCGCGCTCACGCGGATTTCACTCTGCAGGTGACGTCCGCATCCTGACGGGTAGCCGACTGTTCGTCGCGGACAACGTCGTCGACCAGCATTCGGCAGCCGACCTGACCCCCGCGGACCTGCGCCGAGATACTGCCGGAAACGACGGTGAGCGTGGTGGTCTCGGTGTGCGACCAGGGCAA
This sequence comes from Mycobacterium sp., assembly GCA_025966225.1. Classification (GTDB taxonomy): domain Bacteria; phylum Actinomycetota; class Actinomycetes; order Mycobacteriales; family Mycobacteriaceae; genus Mycobacterium. The sequence continues at coordinate 43,932 of JAOPVI010000093.1, forward strand.
CTCCGTCAAGTCGACCTCGTGCGGATGCCCGTCGATGTCGATGTAGTCGAGTAGTCCGCCGTCTCCTAGAGAGCCGAACAACTCGTAGGTCAGCCTTTTGGGAACGAACTCCTCCGGTGCCTGAGGTCCATTGACCGCAAGGACGGGTCCCGGTGCGGAGGCTTGATGCACCTTCCACATGCACAGCGCACCGACGGTGACCGCGACGACGGCGACGAGAGGTAGCCAGGCTCGCTCCAGGACGGTCCTGGCGGCTGAACGTTGGCTCACTCGATCACCTTTCGGAATCCGGGGCAACGCGCAGCATTCCCATACCCGTTGACCGAAATTTATATCCCATGCAGGATGGATAGTTCAACCGCAGGAGCCGTGTACACAGCGATCTGCCAGGAATTATATGTGGCGCTTGACATTGCGATCGAAGATCGGGAATTGGTTGACGGCGAGATGCGTTACAGGCCCCCCAGTGCATCAGTTGAGTGATATAAATCCTGCATGGAACAACCAAGCGTCGACGGTGTCGATGCCATCTCCGAGATGATCGCGCTCGGGACCGACTTGATGTGGCGGTACCTGATCGACCGCGACGAGCTCAGCGCGAGCGCGGCGCTGGTACTGAACCGGTTGCATCGCGAGGGCCCGATGCGCTTGACGGCGCTTGCCTCGGCCGAGGGATCCAGCCAATCGGGGATGACGCAGTTGGTGCAGCGCATGGAACGTCAGGGGCTGCTGGAGAGGTGGAGCGATCCCGATGACGGCCGAGCGTCGTTGGTCATGCTGGGCGAAGCGGGCAGGCAGAACTGGAATGCCCGTACGGACGTCCGCAGGCAGCGCATCGCCGAGTTGTTGCCTGCGGTGTCCCGAGACGATCAGGTGGCGTTGTGGCTCGCCGCCCAGGTGGTCGTGCGGGTGCTCGGCCAGATGCGAGAGGCGGCCGGATTGCAAACCCAGGTTGGTGTCGACGTCACGGACTGAACGCTACGGGTGCGGCTCTAGATGAATGACTGTTCGGCCGTGAGGCCGATGTCGGGGAAGGCTCCCATGACGATCGTCTGTGCGTTGCCCCAACCCATGGTGCCCGCGGACTCGTCGCGAAGGTGCACGACGCAATCGCGGTGTTGATGCAACCGCCGGGCGACGGTCGGGTCGGCGCAGTCGGTGATGTGCTCACCGGACACGTCGAGCGCACCGCGCCATTGCCCGTGGAACTTGCCTTCGAACCCGAAGTACAACCCGGTGCCCAGATGGAATCCGGTCGAGGTCGGCACCTCGACAACGAATGTGCGTGCGGTCCCGTCGGGCAGCCTCACGTGGATTGCGCCGCCGAGAAGGCGGCGGTTGTCATCTTGGAAGCGCAGTTGCGGGTCGATGGACGTGAACGCATCGACCCTGCCGTCGGCGTGCTCGATTCCGCCCTGGGAGTTGATCGTGGTGCGGCCGTCGACGGTGTTGCGCTGATAGTAGATGTGCAACGCATACACCGTGCCGTCGGCATCGAGCAGCAGCGCGGGCATCCAGATCGTGTAGCTGCTGAACCCGGTCGGCCTTGGCGGCCGCGGCAGATCCTTGGCCGGGGTGCCCACCTGGTAGCGGACGCCCCATGAGTGGTCGCGCGTGGAAACCCAATCGGTGGAGTCGAACTCGGTGCGCCGACCCTCGACCTCGACCCAGCCGGTGGCGGTGCCACTTTGGTGATACCGAGTGACGTCGGCGTCGACGCGCGACCCGCCCAGCGACCGGTGTATCTCACGGTCTTCCAGTGCGGCGGGCACCGATTGGTGGAACGTCCACTCGAAGCTCACGGGTACGACGTCGTTGGCTTCGAGCGTGAACCGGACGGCCGCCATCGGTTCGAGCAGCTCGTATTTGACGGGGCCGATCGTGCAGCGGTCGACGTCGTGGGTCAGGTCGCGACTTGCGCGCACGGTCCACTGCTCGTCGCCACGGCTGACGCCGGCGTAGCCGTCGATCACGCCTCGGTTCGTGTACTTGCCCAGCCCAAAGGCCAACTGCAGCGAGCCATCTCGCGCGTACGCCGTGGCGCATACCTTCTCGGTCCAGTTGCGGTCCGTCTGGGCCACCACGGCGAACGTGTCGGAGAACTGGTGGTTGAGGTGGTCGTCGGCCGGTGTCAGCGGCCCGGTCGACGTCATCGCAGAGCCTCCGCGTAATGCGGCTGCCCGGCGTCGTAAGAGGCGATCCACCGCTCCAGGGTCTTCAGCAAGGGATTCTTCTCGCCCGCTGCGAGCATGTATCGCTCTCCTGCCTCTTGGGCGATCGCGGACTGGCGCACGTTGATCACCAGGGCGCGGAAGACGGCGAAGATCTCGTGCCACGCAAGATCCTGCAGCGGCCTGCCGAGCGCGGTCTGATAGTCGCGCGCCATCTCGTCGAGACCTGCCATCCCGGCCAGCGGTTCCATGCCGGTGAATTCCAACAGCACGCGCTCGAGTCCGAGGAACCAGCCGAGGTCCAGTTCGGCCGGACCAATGGTGGCGAGCTCCCAGTCGAGCACGACGCGTACGCGGCGCTGTTCGTCCATCACCATGTTCCCGAATCGAGGGTCCCCCCACACCAGCGACGGGGGAGGGCCATCGGGTGGGCGCCGGTCTCGGCACCACTGGGCGACGGCATCGATCCGCGGGAGCTGGTGTCCGTTCTTGGCCCAGTCGAGATATCTTTCCCACCAGTCCAATTGGGCGTCGAGGGAGCCATCGAGGGTCAGGCCATTGCCGAGAATCGAGTCGAGTCCGGCAGACTTCCAGTCCAGCCGTCCGATGTCGGCGAGGATCCGCACCATCTCGTGCTGGGATTGCCGTCGTTGCGCCTCGCTTGCACCGGTCAGCCATGGATCGAACAACGACTGCGGACCGGGGATGTCGCCGTCGATGAACGGCATCAGGATGAACGGAGAGCCGAGGAACTTCGGATCCCGTTCGACCGTCGGCTCGGCGGTCGGCACGCCAAGGCGCGCGACCGCATTCTGAACTTCGGCCTGCGCCGTGAAGTCGTGATCGGGGTACGTCGCGTATATCGGAGGAATCCGAACGACGAACCTCGGCCCAGGCTGCCCGTCGGCACCGGGGCCACACCGCACGATGACGGTTTCGTTCGACATGCCCACCGCCGGGTGGCTGAGCTCCTCGATCCCGTGTTCGACGACGTCGGGGCGATGGATCGCGCACCAGTCGAGGAGACCGGAGCGGATGTCGTTCAGCTCGCGCCGACCGCCAGTCGTCACGTGGAGCGGCCCCTTGCGTCGGCGGTGATGTCAGTGCTCGGTATGCATATCACTGTTTTAGTAACATTACTATGATTGAAGGGTTCGCCATCGGCCGGAGTTGTGCGCGCGTGGAGTGCGGCGGTTCCCGATTGCAGTTGCGGGCCTAGGGTCCTGAGAGCTCGACTTCCTCGGTAGTGCCCTTGGTGTCCTTCCTGGTGGTCGCGTCGCGGCACTCGCCGTAGAGATCGATGCCGTTGCTCGGGGTGGCGGCATTCTGCGGGGCGAACACGACCTGCACGCCATTCTTCGTCAGTACCGTGCCGTGCGTGTGGAAGTCGGGATCCCCCGTCCAGCCCTGGCTTTGAAGGCGTTTGACCATTTGGGCCACGTTTGCGTCTGCTTCTTCGAAGCTCGGCGCCAGCGGGTAGTTGATCGACACCACCCCGCGGAAGGGCGCGTCGCCCTGGTCGTTGCAAGACGAATGCCAGAAAACTGCCTTGGTGACGGGCAGGTCGAGGATTCCGACGAGCTCCTTGGCGGCATCCATGACTTTGGCCTTGGACTGCCCGGGGGTAATGGGATCGGACACGCCATCGTTCATGATCCAGCTCACTGCTCCACATCCAGAAACTAGGGCCATCGCCACGGCGACGGCGAATACCACTGTTGCCACTGCGCGAATATTGCGCACATTCATGTTCGACATCTCGTATCTCGTTGGTGCTACTGGTGCGTGTGCCCGGAGGTGCCTGGGCGGAACATCTCGGGGTCATCCGGCAAGCCGAAGGGAAAGGGTAAGAACTTCCCCGCTTGATCGGCGAAGCTGCTTCGGTGCGGGGCGGTCATGCCGTCGTGCTCGAGGGCGTCGCCGTGGCCAGAAACGATGTCGGACATGCTGAATAGGGATTCACCGCCGTTCGTGTAGTACTGGCTGTGGTCGCCCCATGGAGTGGTCAGGCCAGGGACTTCGGCCTTGAACCGGGTGGACCCGTAATTGTCCATCGCGGGGTCGTCGCCGAGGGAGGCGGTGAAATCGGTTCCCGGTACGTGGATCTGCGGTATTGCGCCCAACTGTGTGACCGGGTCGCTGGACGCGGCCCCGACGTAGAGGTGCCCACCCGGGTTGAGGTGGAAGTCGGCGGCGCTGTGGGCCAGGTCGGTGCCCGGGCATCCGACGAGCACCACGTCGTCGGCGTGCATGCCGTACCCGGCAGCGGCGTCTGACACGGTGGTCGATCCGTAGGAGTGCCCCAGCACCGTCATGTGGCCCTCGCCGACGTGAGTGGCGTTGAGGGCGTTGACGTCTGAGGCCAATAGTTGGCCACCCTCGTGCGCAAGGCCCGTCGTTCCTACCCGCGGATCGTATAGGGCATCGGGCGCGTCGTACCCCATCCACGCCACGACCGCGGTGGGGTTGGCCCGGTCGGCCCTGTTCGACTCGTTGTAGAGGTTGGCGGCGTCGTCGCTGCCGAGCCAACCCGAACCGACACTGTTGCCGGTGCCGGGAACGACGACCGCGGTGTTCTTGGCCAGGTCGGGGTTGCCGATGGCAATCGCTGCGCGACCGTCGCCCTTGAAGGCCTCGGGCTCGTACACCTGAAGAAATGTCGGGGCACCGTGGGCCTTGCTCGAAGCGTCGTTCAATCCGTCCCGCACCTTGAGGGCGTTGTTGTAGCGGGTCATCATGGGCCCGTCCATGCCGTACTGGTCGGGATGCGCCAGGACCTCGTCGACGGTCACGCCGCGGCTCTTGGCCACCTCGGCGGGGCGGGCGATGTCCCGGTCCATCACCCTTCTGTTGGCGTAGTCGCGGTCGGCGACCGGGATGCCGTTCAGGTTTCCCAACTTCTCGTCCCAGTGGTCGAGGAGGTAGCGCCGGTGTTCGGGTGGGACCGAATCCCACCACTTCTTGACCTCCTCCGGGCTCTTCCCGACGGGAATCTCCGAACCGTCGTCGTACGGCGGTGCCTCCGGCAGAGGAGTTCCATCCGGCCCGACCTTCAGCGGCGCACCATCCAGCCCCCCGACGGCGGTGCGAAGGTTCTGGCTGAGTTGCCGGTCGGCGATATCGAAGCCCGCCAACAGGGTCTTGACGTTCGTTGAGTTCGTGGCCGCCAACTGCTGGAGTTTCATGGCGTTGGTCGGACTGACCTTCGCGTACTGATCCAGCGGGCTTCCCGGACGAACGGACACCGTGCCGTCCGGCCCGACCTGCCAGCCTTGCCCGGACAGCTGGCTGACTGTTTGCAGCACGTTGGTCCGAGTGTCGGCGAGTTCGGTGCCGCCTTGCTGCAGGACGGTCTGCGCCCGGTTCAAGGCGTCGTGGATCTGTTGCATCCGCAGCAGAGTGGGCTGCGCCTTCGCGATCGCAGCATCGGAGGCGGGGCCCTGCCACTTGTCGCGCAACCCGTCGATCGTGGCGCGCTGCGTGTCGATCTGCGAGGACAAACTCGATGCCGTCTGGCCCAGTGCCGTGGCCGTTTGGGTCAGCCCTTCGGGCTTCGACGCCTCCACCTGGGGGATAGTCACCGTCATGACGCCGGCCCGGTGAGGGGTTCGGCCGACGTGATCATGGGGCGAACTTGCGCAGGCGGCGCCCGAATTCCTCGTCCATCCGGTGATAGTGATCGGCCGCCGCCGAGAGCTTGGTCGAGTGGTCCGTCAACTCCTCGTGCACTGCGCTGGCGGCGGTATCGAACATGGTGCCGGCGAATTGACACGCCGTTTCGCTGAGCAACCCCGACATACCAGCGCCTCCGCTGGCCATCGACTGGCCGTTGGTCATACCGGACACGAACGTGCCCACGTCAGCCTGCGCCTGCGCCGCAGTGCACAAGTGTGTCGGATCTACGAGCAACGTGGCTTTCCTCCCGTACAGAATGATTCTAAGTCCGCCAGCAACGACGCTGTTGCACTTAATCCCAGACCGTTGCCCTGGCCGCTTGGCGAGCACAGAAGGGTAAAGCCAGCCCGATCCTCATCAAGGGAGTGTCAAGCATCAGCCGAAACACTGTCGCCCATCACCCGAAGCAGAAATGTCAGCCATCACCCGACGCAATACACATCACAAGGTGCCCCCGGCAGGAATCGAACCTGCGACCAACCGCTTAGAAGGCGGCTGCTCTATTCCGCTGAGCTACGAGGGCAGCGCCGCTCAGCTTAGCCGAAATCACGCAAACCGTTGGACGGGGTATCCACTACTCTGGGGATCGATGGTTGGACACCACACGAAGAACAAGGGCGATCTTGGCGTTGCCAAAGTCCATGCCGACTTGGCAAGCAAGGGATTTACGGTCCTGTTTCCGGCGACGGAGCACGCGCCGTTCGATCTTGTTGCGTATGCAGCTGGAGAATTCCACCGTCTTCAGGTGAAGTACCGGTCCGCCCGCACGGGTGCCGTCACCGTGAAGTTCCGGTCCACGTGGGCGGACCGCAACGGGACGCACATGACACCGATGGACAAGGGTGCAATCGATACGGTGTGCATTTATTGCCCGGAGACCGACGAGTGTTACTACGTCCGGCCCGACTCACATGGCGCGTCGGTCACTCTTCGGATTGTGCCCAGCAGGAATGGCCAGCACGCAGGAGTGTTGGATGCTGCTGCATTTCGCGAGCTGCCGCCGCCCAGTTCACCGCTGACCTCAACGGATGTGCGGTCATGAACGATGCGCTCACGTCGGCACCCGGGGTGTGCGAATCCCGTTGCGCCCGACGTCGACGTGACAACCGTGAAGGTCCTTCGCAGCGACGAGCAGCGGACTAGCGTAGTGACAGCATTTGGTAACCACGGGAGGAGATCGGCAGGCGATGAGTAACGTCCCGGAGTTGGACGCGGCCGGACTTCCCGAGGAGCTCAGTGCGGTCGATCAGTTGTTGCATCGCGGCGAGGCCAACCCGCGCACGCGCTCGGGAATCATGGGCGTGGAACTCCTCGACTCCACCCCCGAGTGGGAGCGCTTCCGGGCCCGCTTCGACAACGCCTCGCGCAAGGTGCTCCGGCTTCGCCAAAAGGTGGTGATGCCAACGCTTCCCACGGCGGCCCCGCGCTGGGTCGTCGACCCCGACTTCAACGTCGACTTTCACGTGCGACGGGCCCGCGTACCGGAGCCGGGCACATTGCGGGAGGTGCTCGACCTCGCCGAGTTGGCGCTCCAGTCGCCGATGGACATCTCGCGTCCGCTGTGGACGGCCACCCTCGTCGAAGGCCTCGCCGACGGCCGCGCCGCGACCATGCTGCACCTGAGCCACGCGGTCACCGACGGCGTCGGCAGTGTGGAGATGTTCGCCAACATCTACGACCTCGAGCGTGAACCGCCGCCGCAAGGCGAAGCGCCGCTGCCCATCCCGCAGGACCTCTCGCCCAACGACCTGATGCGCGAGGGGCTCAACAAGCTCCCGGGCGCCATCGCAGGCAACCTGCTCGGCGCGCTCGGGGGAGCGGCCTCCGTCGTGGGTCGGGTCATCCGCGATCCGATCTCTGCGACTCGCGGCGTGGTGGACTACGCGCGTTCCGGCGCCCGCGTGATGGGCCCCGTTTCGGAGCCCTCGCCACTGTTGAGGCGCCGCAGTCTGACCTCGCGCAGCGAGGCCATCGACATCAAGTTCAGCGATCTTCACAAGGCGTCCAAGGCCGCCGGCGGCTCCATCAACGACGCCTACCTCGCCGGGTTGTGCGGAGCACTTCGGCTCTACCACCAGGCCAAGGGCATCCCCGTCGAGACGGTGCCCATGGCCGTCCCGGTCAACCTGCGTGCCGACGACGATCCGGCGGGGGGCAATCGCTTCGCCGGGGTCAACCTGGCCGCGCCGGTCGGCGTCGTCGATCCCACCACGCGCATACAAAAGGTGCGCGCACAGATGATGCGCAAACGCGAAGAACGGGCCATCGACATGGTCGGCTCCATCGCGCCCGTGCTGAGCTTCCTTCCCGACAGCTTCCTCGAGTCGGTGGCCGGGTCCATCGTCGGCTCCGACGTCCAAGCCAGCAACGTCCCGGTGTATCCGGGCGACACGTTCATCGCCGGCGCGAAGATCTTGCGGCACTACGGACTTGGGCCGCTGCCCGGCGTCGCGATGATGGTCGTATTGGTGTCGCGCGCCGGCTACGTCACCGTCACCACCCGCTACGACCGGGCCTCCATCACCGACCCCGCACTCTGGGCGCGGTGCATGCTGGCCGGCTTCGACGAAGTGCTCGCCCTCGGCGGCGACGGTCGGGCTGCCCCCGCTTCATTCACCGTGGACGTCGCAGAGTCGCCCTCCACCTCACCCAATGGGAGTGCGCCGCAATGAGTTCGCAGAACGGACAGTCCAAGCACACCCTGCGCCTTCCCGGCTCGGTCGCCGAGATTCAGGCCAGTCCGAAGGGGCCGACGGTCGGCGCGTTCTTCGACCTCGACGGCACTCTGGTGGCCGGGTTCACCGGCGTGCTCATGACGCAGGATCGCTTGCGCCGCGGCCAGATGAGCGTCGGGGAGTTGCTGGGCATGGTGCAGGCCGGCCTCAACCACCAACTCGGCCGCTCGGAGTTCGAAGACCTCATCGGCAAGGGCGCCCGGATGCTGCACGGCAACTCGCTGAGCGATCTCGACGAACTGGGCGAGCGGCTGTTCGTTCAACACGTCCAGAAGCGCATCTACCCCGAGATGCGCGACATGGTGCGCGCTCACATGGCGCGCGGGCACACCGTCGTGCTGAGCTCGTCGGCGCTCACCGTGCAGGTCGACCCCGTCGCGAACTTCCTTGGCATCACCAACGTGCTGAGCAACAAGTTCGAGACCGACGACGACGGGTTGATCACCGGTGAGGTCCAACGGCCCGTCCTCTGGGGTCCTGGCAAGGCCAAGGCGGTGCAGGCCTTCGCCGCCAAGAACGGTGTCGACCTGGCCAAGAGCTACTTCTACGCCGACGGCGACGAGGACGTCGCGCTCATGTATCTGGTCGGCAATCCCAGGCCGACCAACCCCGCAGGCAAGATGGAAGCCGTTGCCCTCAAACGTGGTTGGCCGGTGCTCAAATTCTCCAGCCGCAGTGGCAGCAGCCCCGTCTCGCAGCTGCGCACAGTCGCGGGCATGGCCTCGTTGGTGCCCGCAGCCGCCGGTGCCATCGGGCTCGGCCTGTTGACGCGTAATCGCCGGACGGGGGTCAACTTCTTCACTGCGTCCTGGACTCGACTGCTGATGGCGTCGATCGGCATCGACCTCAACGTGCTCGGCGAGGTGAACCTCACTGCGAAGCGGCCGGCGGTGTTCCTCTTCAATCACCGCAACCAGGCCGACCCGTTCATCGCGGGCCGGTTGATCAGTGACAACTTCACGTCGGTGGGCAAGAAGGAGTTGGAGAAGGATCCGCTGATGGGCACCATCGGCAAGGTGCTGGATGCGGCGTTCATCGACCGAGATGACCCCAAGGCTGCGGTCGAGAGCTTGCAGAAGATAGAAGAACTTGCGCGCAAGGGTCTTTCAGTGTTGATCGCACCGGAGGGCACGCGGCTGGACACCACCGAGGTCGGACCGTTCAAGAAGGGGCCGTTCCGCATCGCGATGTCGGCAGGCATCCCCATCGTGCCAATCGTCATCCGCAACGCCGAGGTCATCGCCGACCGCAACTCGAGCACGTTCAGCCCCGGAGACGTGGACGTCGCGGTGTTCCCGCCCATCCCGACCGACGACTGGACGACGGAGAATCTCGACGAACGCATCGCCGAGGTCCGGCAGTTGTACCTCGACACGCTGAAGGACTGGCCGTACGACGGGCTACCCGACGTGCCGCTCTATGCCCGGACGAAGAAGGCCCGCAAGGCCACCGTGAAGACGACGCCTGCGAAGGCTCCGGCCAAGAAGGCCGCGGCGAAGACCCCCGCCAAGAAGACCCCCGCCAAGAAGACTCCGGTGAAAAAGGCGGCCGCCAAGGCGAATCCGACGAAGGCGAGTCCGGCCAAGGCTACCCGCACGGTGAAGGGTCGGCCGTGAAGGTCGGCGCCGAAGAATTCGCGAGCTTCCGCCCCACCGACGACACCCTGGTGCTGGCCTCGGTCGACTCGCCCGCCGAACTGGAGCTTCTGAACGACTGGCTGGGACAACAGCGGCGCGCGCATCCCGACGCTCGCATCGAGGTGCTGCAACTGCCTGCCAACGACGACCCGCCGCCGGCCGTATTGGCAAGCCTGGTCTCACTTCTGGAAGCAGACGAAGACCGGTCGGTCGTACCGGTCCGGGTGTTCTGGATACCGGGCGGCCTGCCGACCCGCTCAAAGGTCGTGGCGGTGCTGTCCGGTCGCGACACCTACCGACCGCCACACATCCTGCAACGGGGCATCCTGCGCAAGGACCAGTCGCGCGCCAGGGTCGTCGACGGTGAGCCCGCCAAGGTCTCCGAGTTGCGTCAGCAATGGAGCGACACCACCCTCGCCGAGAACCCCCGCGACTTCGCGCGCTTCGTCATCCGTAGGGCCACCCTGGCGATCGAACGCGTCGAGTTGCGCCTGCTCGGGCCCGAGTACAAGTCGCCACGCTTGGTCAAGCCAGAGATGCTGGCGTCAGCGCGTTTCCGCGAAGGTCTCGAGCAGATTCCCGGAGCCACGCTGGAGTCGGCCGGGGAGATGCTCGATGAACTCGCAACGGGCTGGAGCCGGTTCTCCGTCGACCTGATTCCCACCCTGGGCCGCGCGATCTTCAGTAGGGGCTTCGACCCCAACATCGACTACGACCGCGCTGAGATCGAGGCGATGCGGGTTGCGCTGGAGAACCACCCCGCGGTGCTGCTGTTCTCGCATCGGTCCTACCTCGATGGCGCGATCGTGCCGGTCGCGATGCAGGAGAACCGGTTGCCACCGGTCCACACCTTCGCGGGCATCAACCTGTCATTCGGGCTCATGGGACCGCTGATGCGCCGCTCCGGCGCCATCTTCATCCGCCGCAAGCTGGACGATCCGCTGTACAAGTACGTGTTGAGGGAGTTCGTCGGCTACATCGTCCAGAAGCGGTTCAACTTGAGCTGGGCCATCGAGGGCACGCGCTCGCGGACCGGAAAGATGTTGCCGCCCAAGCTTGGACTGCTCGCATACGTTGCCGACGCCTACCTCGCGGGCCGCAGCGACGACATCCTGCTGCAGCCGGTGTCCATCAGCTTCGACCAGTTGCACGAGACCGCCGAATACGCCGCATACGCCCGCGGCGGCGAGAAGACGCCCGAGGGCGTGTCCTGGCTGTACAACTTCATCAAGGCTCAGGGCGACCGCAACTACGGCAAGATCTACGTCCGCTTTCCCGAAGCCGTCTCGATGCGCAAGTACCTAGGCGAGCCAAACGGCCCGATGACCACCGACGACGCCGCGAAACGCCTTGCGATGCAGAAGATGGCCTTCGAAGTGGCGTGGCGCATCCTCCGCGTCACCCCGGTCAACGCGACGGGCCTGGTGTCGGCGCTGCTACTCACCACGAGCGGCGTCGCGCTGACACTCGGTCAGTTGCATCACACCATGCAGGACGCGCTGGACTACCTTGAGCGCACCCAAACCCCCATGACCAACAGTGCGTTACGGCTGCGCACCAACGATGGCGTGCGCGCGGCCGTCGACGCACTCTCGGGCGGCCATCCCGTCACCCGCATCGACGGCGGCCGAGAACCGGTGTGGCGCATCGCCCCCGAGGACGAACACGAGGCGGCGTTCTACCGAAACACCCTCATCCATGCCTTCCTGGAGACCTCGATCGTCGAGCTCGCGCTGGCGTACGCGGGACGTGCGGACGGTGACCGACTCGAAGCTTTCTGGACGCAGGTGATGCGGTTGCGCGACCTGTTGAAGTTCGAGTTCTACTTCGCCGATTCCGCCGCCTTCCGCGAGCACGTCGAGGCGGAGCTGTCGTGGCAGGAAGGCTGGGAGACGAAGCTCGCCTCCGGGGGTGACGAGGCCGACGCGATCCTGCGCGCCAAGCGACCGCTCATTGCGAGCGCCATGTTGCGGCCCTTCATCGATGCCTACGAGATCGTCGCCGACGTGCTCAGGGGCACGCCCGCGGACATCAGCGAGAAGGACCTGACCAACCTGGCGCTAGGCGTCGGTCGGCAATACGTCGCGCAGGACAGGGTACGGAGCAATGAATCCGTTTCCGCGCTGCTGTTCGCCACCGCGCGGCAAGTGGTGGCCGACCAGAACCTCCTCACACCCGCCGCCGATCTCGAGGAGCGGCGGTCGGCCTTCCTGGCCGAACTTCGCGGCGTCCTTGGCGACATGGACACCGTCGAGAAGCTCTCGCGTGAACAGTTCTTCGTGCGCGAACTGGTCAAGCGCACGCAAGAAAACACAGCTAGCTGACCGTCGACGCCGCTCAGAGGGCGCAGCCCGTGCAGTGCGCTCAGCGTGGTCCAATACCCTCGACTCATGACGACGGTCGCCCCGCAGACGCGCAGCAAGCGCACCACTGCGGTGTGGCCCGTGCTCGTCGGCGTGGCGCTGCTCGCAGGCGTCACTGCCGCAGGCCTCGCAGCGCTGGCCCTGACCGACGCGCTCACCGCCACCGGCCTGCCCGACCCCGGCCCGGTCACCAACTACGGGCTGCCCTTCGTCCGAGCGGCGGGGGAGCTCGCAGCCGTCGTCGCCGCTGGTTCCTTCCTACTCGCGGCGTTCCTCGTGCCACCCCAATCCAACGGCGTGCTCGACGTGGCGGGGTATCGCGCCCTCCGTACCGGCACCGTCGCATCCGGGATCTGGACGGTGTGTGCCGCGCTTCTAATCCCGCTGAGCGTGTCCGACGTCACGGGGCAACCATTGGCGAGCAGGCTCAGCCCGTCGGCGGTCTGGTCGGTGGCCGACCTCGTCGAGACCGCGGGCATGTGGCGGTGGACGGCGCTGCTCGCGGCCGTCGTCACCGTGGCGAGCATCCCGGTGCTGCGCTGGTCGTGGACCCCGTTGCTGTTCGGCGGGGCGCTCGTCACCCTGGTGCCCATCGCGTTGAGTGGGCATTCGTCGGCGGGCGGTTCGCACGACGTCGCCACCAACAGCCTGCTGATCCACCTGCTGGTGGGCGCAGTCTGGGCGGGTGGCTTGCTGGCCCTTCTCGCCCACGCGCTGCGCGGCGGTGAGCACGCCGAGCTCGCGGCGCGGCGGTTCTCGGCCATCGCGCTGTGGTGCTTCGTGGCGATGGGACTGTCGGGCATCGTCAACGCGTTGGTGCGCGTCAACCCCAGCGATCTCCTGACGGGCGGATACGGCTGGCTCATCATCGGCAAGGCCATCGCACTGTGCGTGCTCGGCGTCATCGGCTTCCTGCAGCGAAGGCATGGTGTCGCTGCGCTGCAACGAGATCCGAGTGCGCGGAGCCCGCTGATCCGGCTCGCTCTCGTCGAGGCCGCCGTCTTCGGGGTGACGTTCGGGATCGCCGTGGCGCTGGGCCGCACCCCGCCGCCGCCCCCGCCGATCTACAACCCGTCGATCCCCGCCATCGAGATCGGTTACGACCTGGCCGGGCCGCCCACGCTCGCCCGGGTGCTTTTCGACTGGCGCTTCGACCTGATCTTCGGGACCGCCGCGCTCGTCTTCGCCGCGGTGTACGTCGCCGGGGTGATTCGGTTGCGCAGACGCGGCGACGCCTGGCCGACCGGCCGCATCGTCGCATGGCTCTGCGGATGCGCGGTGCTGCTGTTCGCGACGTCGTCGGGGGTCGGGCGCTACATGCCCGCCATGTTCAGCATGCACATGGCGGCGCACATGCTGCTGTCGATGCTGGCGCCCGTGCTGTTGGTGCTGGGCGGCCCGGTCACGTTGGCGCTGCGCGCATTACCCGCGGCCGGGCGCGACGATCCACCGGGCGCGCGGGAATGGCTGCTGGCGGCGCTGCACAGTCGGGTCTCGCGGTTCCTCACCAATCCGATCGTCGCGACGGTGCTGTTCGTCGCCGGTTTCTACGGTCTGTACTTCGGTGGGCTGTTCGACCTCGCGGCAGGCAGTCACGCGGCACACGTCGCGATGAATCTGCACTTCGTGGTCACCGGGTACCTGTTCTACTGGGTGGTGATCGGCGTTGACCCGACGCCGCGACCCCTCCCGCCGCTCGGCAAGTTGGCGATGGTGTTCGCGTCGTTGCCGCTGCACGCGTTCTTCGGAGTGGTGCTGATGGGCACCAAGGCGGTGTTGGCGGGCACCTTCTACGAGTCCCTCAAGCTGTACTGGCACACCGACCTCCTCGGCGATCAGCGGCTCGGTGGCGGAATCGCTTGGGCGGCAGGTGAAGTGCCGCTAGTGCTGGTGCTGATCGCCCTGCTGGTGCAGTGGCGGCGCAGCGATCAACGGACGGCGACGCGGCTCGACCGGGCCGCGGACCGTGACGACGACGCCGACCTGACGGCCTACAACGCGATGCTCGCCGAAATGGCGAAACGCGACGCGCGCTAACCGCTTGTCAACGCCGTTCGGCGATCGGCCGAGCTAGCCGATTGCCCCGGCGGCGACGGCGGCCGCCCATCCGCCGTACTTGCTGATGTCCTTGCCCGCCGCAGCGGCCGCGCCGTCACACCCGAACGAGGTGCGCCACGTGCCGTCGTCGAATTCGACCTTGCCGAGTTGCATCGGGGCCGGCAGGGCGGCGAGGAACCGGCCGAGGGCGGCAGGCGAGAGCAGCCACGAATGTGCCTTCAACGCCGTCCCCCCGCCGCCCGGCAGTCGGGTGATCGCGGGCTTCGGCGGCGTCGAGGGCAGGAGCGCCATGCGGTAGTTCGCTGACGTCGTCAACTCACCGGCCCATCGCGCCCCGAGGTCGGTGAGTTGGTGGACCAGCGGCCCGCCCCACAGGTGCGCGCCGAACACCACCAACTCCGTGGTGTCGGCGACGGCTTCTGGCCAAACATGCTGCGGCGCTTCGACTCCCGAGACCATCGCCGCGACGTCGAGCGCAACGGCGTCCTCGAAGGCCCTCGCCAAGACGGTGACGCCGAACTGCGCATCGCCGGCCATGCCGGCGGGGACCGCCACGCCGCAGAGGTCGAACAGGTTGCAGAAGTTCGTGTAGGTGCCCATGCGCGAGTTCACACCGACCGGATCGGCGGCGACCTCGTCGATCCGCGGGTGGAAGGGCGCCGTCGGAACCATCAGTGCGTCGACGCCGTCCAGCCTGGCCATCGCCTCAGCCCGTAGCCGCGCCACGTCCCGACGGTCGGCGATCAGCCGGTGGGCCGGCACGTCTCGTGCTGCGGTGACGATCCGGCCGACCGTGGGGTCGATGGTCGCGTCGGGGTGTGCGTCGACGAATTCCCCTACCGCTGCGTATCTCTCGGCGACCAGCGCGCCGTCGTACAACAGCTTGGCGGCCGCGAGGAACGGGGTGAGGTCGACGGTGACGATGCGTGCCCCGGCGGCGTCGAGGGCGGACACCGCATCGCCGAACGCCGCCTGCCAAACCTCGTCGAGTTCGGGGAGTTCGGCGGGTACGGCGACGACGGGTGTCGGTGGTGCAGCGAGGCGGGTGTCGGCAGGCCACGGGCGGTCGGGAGCGCCTGCGGCGAGTACGCCCATCGCACGGTTGGCCAGTTCGAGGTCGGTCGCGAGAATGGTGACGCAGTCATAGGATTTGCACGCGGGGACCACCCCTTCGGTGCTGACCACTCCGAGCGTGGGTTTGATGCTGACGATGCCCTGCAGCCCGGCCGGCACCCGGCCCGATCCGGCGGTGTCGGTGCCGATGGCGATGTCGACTTCTCCGGTCGCGACCGCGACTGCGGAGCCCGAACTCGAGCCGCCGCTGATGAACTCGGGCCGACGGCTGTCGTGGACGACTCCGTAGGGCGAGCG
Source organism: Mycobacterium sp. (assembly GCA_025966225.1). Classification (GTDB taxonomy): domain Bacteria; phylum Actinomycetota; class Actinomycetes; order Mycobacteriales; family Mycobacteriaceae; genus Mycobacterium. The sequence continues at coordinate 59,942 of JAOPVI010000093.1, forward strand.
GGTGCCGACCAGGCCGGTCGCGAACTGGTCGAGGTTGGTCTTGCCGACCACGACCGCTCCGGCGGCCCGCAGGGCGGCGACGGCTGCGGCGTCGCGCTCGGGCCGGTAGCCGAACTCTGGGCAGGCCGCGGTCGTCGACAGCCCGGCGGCGTCCACGTTGTCCTTGACCGCAAGCCTGAGCCCGGCGAGCGTACCGTCGTCGCGCTTGGTCTTGGCCACCTCGGCGTCGACGTCGGC
>JAOPVI010000125.1 GCA_025966225.1 Mycobacterium sp.
CCTCGTTCGAGGGCGCCTTCGACGAGTCGTCGCGCGTGCTCGGCGTCGGTGCCCGCAATGGCGACGACGTCGACGCCGCGGCGATGGAACTGTGCGACGGCCCGTTCGGCCGCGTGTGGCGCGCTACCGTGCCCCGACGCGGGGTTGGTCAACATCGTGATGCGACCGACGGTGGTCATATTGCTCCTCGCGTGCGCAGGATCACGGAATCAGCTTGCCGGGGTTGAGGATACCGGTGGGGTCGAGCACCGCCTTCACGGCCCGCAGCACCTCGACACCGAGGTCGCCGACCTCGTCGCGCATCCACGGCCGGTGGTCGGCGCCGACGGCGTGGTGGTGGGTGATGGTCCCGCCGCTGCGGACCATCGCGTCGGACGCCGCGGTCTTGGCCTTGCGCCACTGCTCGATCGGGTTGCCGCGCTGGCCGGCGACGACGGTGAAGTACAGCGACGCCCCGGTGGGATACACATGGGAAATGTGGCACAGCACCAGGGCCGGAGTGCCCGTTTCGGCGAGCGCAGTGGTCAGCGCATCCGTCACCGCCGCCTTGAGCGTGCCGAGGTTGGACCAGTTGGTCGCGGTCTCCAACGTCTCGCACAGTGCACCGGCGGCTAGCAGGGAGTCCCGCAGATACGGCGCGCCGAAACGGCCGTGTTCCCAGGCCCGCGCCGGACCTTCGCCAAGCGACGTACCGCCGTGCGCCTCGAGCACCGCCCTCGTTTCGGCCTGCCTGCTGTCGGCGTGTGCCGCGGTGCCCTCGAACGCCGTGATGGCCAGGCAGCCACCGGTGATGGACTGTTCTCCGATGGTCTCGGTCGTGGCCAGGTTGACGCCGGTCTCGGCCTCGTCGGAGAGTCGGATGACGGTCGGTCCGGTACCGGTCTGGATGACGGCGCGCAGCGCGGCGGCACCACTGACGAAGTCGGGGAACGACCACGCTTCATAACGCGTGACTTCCGGGACGGGGTGGACGCGCACACGCACGCGGGTGATGACACCGAACACGCCCTCCGACCCGAGTATCAGCTGACGCAGGTCGGGGCCCGCTGCCGACGCCGGGGCGCGGCCGAGGTCGAGTAGCCCCGCCGGGGTGATGGTGCGGACGCCGCGGACCATGTCGTCGAAGCGGCCGTAGCCCGCCGAGTTCTGGCCCGACGACCGCGTCGCGGCATAGCCGCCGATGCTGGCGAACTCGAAGCTCTGAGGAAAGTGGCCGAGCGAGAAGCCCTGTGCAGCAAGTAATTTCTCGGCCTCGGGGCCGGTAAGACCGGCGCCGAGTTCGGCCTCTCCCGAGACCTCGTCGAGGCCGTGAAGTTCGTTCAGCCGTCGCAGGTCCAGTGACACGACGGCCTTGAAGTCGCCTCGGATGGGGTCGAGGCCGCCGACCACGCTGGTGCCGCCTCCGAAGGGCACGACCGCGATGCTCTGCTGCGCGCAGTGGCGAAGGACGGCGGCCACGTCGTCTTCGCTGCCAGGGAGCAACACTGCGTCGGGGGCATCCTGAACGCCCGTGTCCTTGCGGCGCAACAGATCTGGCGTGGACTTGCCGCCTGCTCGCAGCAGCCGACCCTCCTCGCCGGATATGCAGTGGGCGGGGCCGACGATGTCCGAGAACGCCGCCCGGTCGGCGTCGGACAACGCCGAAGGGCGCAGCCGAACCTGGACGGCCTGCAACTCGGGGCCGGGGGTCACCTCGACGCCGAGCGCCTGCTCGAGCAGTGCTCGGATGCCGTCGGAGAGCGGTTTGGCGGCGGCCGGGTCGCCCCACGCGTTCCACTTCATCGGGGGCAGCAGCTGGTCATCCGGTCGCATCATGCGTTACAGTATTACATATGCTGTCAATCAGTAAAGACGATTCGGCTCAGTCGGTCGAGGACAGGATCCTCGACGCCGCGGCGAGTTGCGTGCTCGCATACGGCGTCGATCGCGTCACGCTTGCCGAGATCGCCAGGCGGGCCGGCGTCAGTCGCCCGACGGTGTACCGGCGCTTCCCGGACACCCGATCGATCCTGGCCGCATTGCTCACCATGCGGATCACCCACGCCCTCGACGACGTACCCAGTAGGGGAGTAGGCCGCGAGCAGGTGGTCGAACGCGTCGTGGCGGTCGCAGGCCGGCTCAGACTCGACGACGTCATCATGATGGTCCTGCACGAGGCGCCGGACCTGGCGATGCTCTACCTCTCCGAACGTCTAGGCACCAGCCAGCAGATCCTGCTCGACACGGTCGCCGGGGAACTGAAGGCCGCGCAGGACGAGGGCAGCGTGCGCGCAGGCGACGTCCGCCAGTTCGCGGCGATGTGCCTGCTGATCACCCAGTCGACCATCCTGTCTGCACAACTGGTCGAGCCGATTCTCGACGGCCACGCCTTGGCTACCGAGCTTTCCCACTCCTTGAATGGATACCTGAAACCATGACCCGTTCCACGGCTGCATCCGCCCGGCTCAACGCCACCCGGCGGTCCGTCGACCTGGCCGCGGTCGCCGACGGCATCGTCGACGTCGTCGTCATCGGCGGTGGCATCACGGGGACGGGCATCGCGTTGGACGCCGCGACCCGCGGGCTTTCGGTGGTGTTGGTCGAGAAGCACGACCTGGCGTTCGGCACCAGCAGGTGGAGCTCGAAACTGGTGCACGGTGGGCTGCGCTATCTCGCTACCGGCAACGTGGGGATTGCCCGCCGCAGCGCCATCGAGCGCGGAATCCTGATGTCGCGCAACGCTCCCCACCTCGTCAAGGCGATGCCCCAATTGGTGCCGCTGCTGCCGTCGATGAACGAGGCGTCCCGCGCGTTGGTGCGGTTGGGCTTCGTCGCAGGCGACGGGTTGCGCAGGCTGGCGGGCACGCCCGCAACGACGTTGCCGCGCTCACGGCGGGTCGATGCGCAATGCACGATCGAAATGGCGCCGACCGTGCGGAGAGCGGGCCTCGATGGCGGGCTACTCGCCTACGACGGCCAACTCATCGACGACGCGCGACTGGTGACCGCGGTGGCGCGCACGGCCGCCCAACACGGTGCGCGCATCCTGACCCGGGTGGCTGCGTCCGACGCCACCGGTACGTCGGTGCGCTTGACCGACCAGTTGACCGGTGAATCCATGGACGTCACGGCGCGGGCGGTGATCAACGCCGCGGGGGTATGGGCAGGCGACGTCGACACCTCGATCAAGTTGCGGCCCAGCCGCGGCACGCATCTGGTGTTCGATTCGGCGGCATTCGGCAATCCCACCGCGGCGCTGACGATTCCGATCCCCGGTGAGTCGAACCGCTTCGTGTTCGCGATGCCAGAGCAGCTCGGCCGCGTCTATCTGGGGCTCACCGACGAGGATGCCCCTGGTCCCATTCCCGATGTGCCGCAACCGACTTCGGAGGAAGTCAGCTTCCTGCTCGACACGGTGAACACGGCGCTCGACGTCGCGCTCGGGCCGAGCGACGTCATCGGCTCATATGCCGGGCTGCGGCCGCTGATCGACAACGGAGCGGGAGCCACGGCCGACGTATCGCGGGAACATGCGGTGATCGAGTCCGCCAACGGCCTCGTCAGCGTCATCGGCGGCAAGCTGACCGAGTACCGGTACATGGCGCAGGACGTGCTCGACCAGGCCATCACGTTGCGCGGGCTGACCGCGACGCCGTGCCGGACCCGCAACCTCCCGCTGGTGGGGGCGCCTTCGAATCCCGTGTCCACCCTGCGCTCGCCCGTCGACCTGCCGTCCTCGCTCGTCGCACGCTATGGAGCCGAGGCTCCGAACGTCATCGCCCGTGCTACGTGCGACCGTCCGACGGAGCCCGTGGCCGACGGAATCGACGTCACGCGAGCCGAATTCGAGTATGCGGTCACACACGAAGGCGCACTGACCGCCGACGACGTGCTCGACCGGCGCACCCGCATCGGCCTGGTTGCGGGAGACCGGGAACGCGCCACACCCGCCGCGAACGAGCTCGTCGCGAGTATGGGCTAGCACCTCCCGCCGAGCAGACGCAAAAGCCCCTGAATCGGCTGGATTCAGGGGCTTTTGCGTCTGCTCGGGCAGAGAAGGTGCGCAGGAAATTACAGCGGGATGTTCTTGTGACGTCCGCGGCGCGCGGGCGCCTCGGCCAGCGCCTGGGTAACCTTGCTCCGGGTGTGCGCCGGGTCGATCTTCTCGTCGACGACGCCGATCTCGATGGCGCTGTCGACGCCGCCCGCGATCCGTTCGTGCTCGGCGGCCAGCTCGTCGTGTAGGGCCTCGCGGTCCTCGGGAGCGGCGGCCGCCAGCTTGCGCTTGTGCAGGATGCCGACCGCAGCCTTGGCGCCCATCACCGCGACCTCGGCGTCCGGCCATGCGAAGACCTTCGTCGCACCCAGTGAACGGGAGTTCATCGCGATGTAGGCGCCGCCGTAGATCTTGCGGGTGACCAGGGTGACTCGTGGGACGGTGGCTTCACCGAACGCGTGCAGCAGCTTGGCGCCGCGGCGCACCACGCCACCCCATTCCTGATCGACACCGGGCAGGTATCCGGGCACGTCCACGACGACCACGATCGGAATTCCGAACGCGTCGCACAGCCGCACGAAACGGGCTGCCTTCTCGGCGCTTTCGGAGTTCAGGCAGCCGCCAAGGCGGAGCGGGTTGTTGGCCAGCAGGCCGACCGAGCGACCGGCCAGCCGGCCGAGACCGACCACCATCGACGGCGCCCACTTGCCCTGGAATTCCTCGAACGGGGTATCGGCGTCGAGCAGCGCGTTGACCAGCGGGTGCACATCGTAGGCCCGACGCGGGGAATCCGGGAGCAGCGCGTGCAGGTCGGTGTCCCCGGCCTCGGCCTTGCTACGGTCGAAATGGCCCTGCTGGCAGAACAATCCGACCAGCCGACGGCCACGCTCGTAGGCGTCGAGCTCGTCGTCGGCGACGATGTGGCAGACACCCGACTTCTTGTGATGTGTGTCCGGCCCGCCGAGCGAAGCCATGTCGACGTCTTCGCCGGTGACACTGCGCACGATGTCGGGCCCTGTGACGAACACCCGGCCCTCCGGCGCCATGATGACGACGTCGGTCAGCGCAGGCCCATAGGCGGCGCCACCGGCGGCGAACCCGACTACCACCGAGATCTGCGGGACGTAGCCAGACGCCCGGATCATCGCCTCGAACATCAGGCCGACCGCGTGCAGCGCCTTCACACCCTCGGCCAGCCGGGCGCCGCCGGAGTGCCAGATGCCCACGATCGGGCTCTGCTCCTCGATGGCGGTGTCGTAGGCGTCGACGATGTGCTTGCAACCGTCGATACCCATCGCGCCGCCCATGACGGTGCCGTCGGTGCAGAACGCGATGGTGCGCACGCCGTTGACGTTGCCGCCCGCGGCCAGCACGCCGGACTTGTCGCGCTCCTGCAGCAACTCGACGGTGCCGTCGTCGAAGAACGTGGACAGCCGCAGGAGCGGATCGCGAGGATCCAATGCTTCCTCGACGGTATCGGGGGCCATGGTCGTCATCTCAATCTCCTAAGCGTCCTGTGCTCTTCGCTGCGTGTCGTGCGCTTGCGGTTAGTATCTGCCAAAGGCGAGAGCGACGTTGTGCCCGCCGAATCCGAACGAATTGTTCACTGCGTACTGATAATTGCCCGGCCGCGGTTCCCCCGCGACCACGTCCAGATCGATTTCTGGATCGAGGTTGTGCAGGTTGAGCGTCGGTGGAACGACGCCGTCCCGCAATGCCATCACGGTCAGGATGGATTCCACCGCTCCGACGGCTCCGACCGAATGGCCAAGGGCCGACTTGGGTGCGTAAACCGGCGGCCTGTTGCTGCCGAGGGCATTGTTGATGGCCTTGCCTTCGGCCACGTCGCCGACTGAGGTTCCCGTCGCGTGCGCGTTGACGTGATCGATGTCGTCAGGGGCCAGGCCAGCCAGTTGGATGGCACGGGTGATCGCCTGCCCAGCCTGGTCCCCGCTGGGATCGGGCGCCACGATGTGGTATCCGTCCGAGGTGACGGCGGCCCCCATCAGTCGCGCCAGAATGTCGGCGCCACGGGCCTCGGCGTGCTCCTCGGTCTCGATGACCAGTAGCGCCGCGCCTTCACCGAACACGAAGCCGTTGCGGTCCTTGTCGAACGGCTTGCAGGCGCCCGCCGGGTCGTCGTTGGTGGTGGACAGCACGATCCGCATCTGTGCGAATCCCGCGATTGGCACCGCCTCGATCTTGGTCTCGACGCCACCGCAGATGGCCATGTCCGCTTCACCGAGCACGATGTTGCGCCACGCGTTCGCGATGGCCTCGGAGCCCGATGCGCAGGCCGAGACCGGGGTGATGACTCCGGCCTTGGCGTTGCGCTCCAGAGCTACCGCGGCTGCGGGCGAGTTCGGCATGTACTTCTGCACGGCCAGCGGAGAGACGGCCTTGCAGCCCTTCCCCCGTAGATCGTCGTAGGCGTAGAGCAATTCCTCGCTGGAGCCCATCCCGGTGCCGATCGACACCATCAACCGCCTGGTGTCGACCTCGGGCGAGCCCGCGTGGGCCCAGGCCCGCCTACTGAGGACAGTGGCCATCTTTTGCAGGTAGGAGAGCCGACGCAGTTCGTCCGGCGTCAACTCACCGTCGAAGTCCTCGAGCAGGTGCCCACCGATGCGCACCGGAAGGTCGTAGAGCTCGACGAAGTAGTCATCCAGCGTGCGGATGCCACTCTGACCGTCCAGCAAGGACTTCCAGGTGCTGTCGGCATCGGTCGCCAACGCCGTCGTCATCGCATATCCGGTGACGACAACGTTGGGGAAACCGTTCCCGGTAGACAGTCCTGCCATTACTGCTCCGAACGTCTCGCTCGTCTAGTAGCGCCCGAAGGCCAGGGCGACATTGTGTCCCCCGAAGCCGAACGAGTTGTTGATGGCGTACTGATATTCGCCATATCGAGGCTCACCCGCTACGACATCGAGATCGATCTCGGGGTCGGGCGTCTCGTAGTTGAGCGTCGGCGGGATGACACCGTCACGCAGGGCCAGCACCGTGAGGATCGACTCCAGGGCGCCGACGGCACCGATGGAGTGGCCCAGCGCCGACTTCGGCGCGTAGACCGCGGCGTGTTCGACGCCTGCGTTCCGGATGGCGTTCGCCTCCGCCACGTCACCGATCGACGTGGACGTCGCGTGCGCGTTGACGTGGTCGATGTCCTTGGGGGACAACCCCGCCGTCTCCATGGCGCGCTTCATGGCGTGTCCGGCCCGCAGACCGTCCGGTGCGGGCGCCACCATGTGGTAGGCGTCTGAAGAGATGCCTGCACCCATGATCCGAGCCAGCGGCGTAGCGCCGCGGGCCTTGGCGTGCTCCTCGGTTTCGATGATCATCATCGCCCCGGCTTCGCCGAAGACGAAGCCGTCACGGTTCTTGTCGAACGGTCGCGACGCACCCTCGGGGTCCTCGTTCCTGGTCGACATGGCGCGCATCATCGAGAACGCCGCGATGGGCAGCGCCTCGATCATGCCTTCCACACCACCGCAGACGGCGATGTCTGCGTCGCCCATGACGAGCTGGCGCCATGCGTGCGCAATGGCCTCTGAGCCAGAAGAGCACGCCGACACCGGGGTGATGACCCCGGCGCGGGCCCCGAGTTCGAGCCCCACCACTGCCGCCGCCCCGTTCGGCATGACCATCTGAACGGCGAGCGGCGATACCTTGCGGGGGCCGCCCTCGTTCATCGCGTCGTACATCTCGACGATCTTCTCGCCGCCGCCGAGGCCCGTGCCGATCACGACCGAGAACCGGTCGGGATCGACCTCGGGCCTACCCGCGGACTCCCACAACTGGTTGCCGACGTACTTCGACATCCGCTGCACGTAGGACATGCGACGCAACTCGAGCCGGGTCATCAGTGGGTCGAGGGCCACCTTGAGGTGCCCGCCGATCTTGACCTGCAGGTCCCACTTTTCGACGAATGGGTCATCGAGTACGCGGATGCCGCTCTCGCCGGCCAACAAGCCCTTCCACGTGCTCTCGATGTCCGGTGCAATAGAAGTAGTCGCCTCGATGGCAGTCACCACCACGCTGGGGAAACCGCCATTAGCAGTGGAAGGACGGGTCACTGTGCGAACTTATCGCGCAGCGCTGCGGCGGCCTCGGGGTTCTCTTCCTCGAGCTTCTGGATGTAGGCGACGACGTCACCGACGGTGCGCAGGCCGGCGAGGTCCTCGTCCGGGATCTTCACGCCGTACTTGTCCTCGGTCTGCACGGCGATCTCGACCATCGACAGCGAGTCGATGTCCAGGTCGTCGACGAAGGACTTCTCCGGGGTGACCTCGGAGGGCTCGATGCCGGTGACCTCTTCGATGATCTCGGCGAGACCGGAGATGATTTCTTGCTGACTGGCGCCCATTGTGGCTCCTTCTATCTTTTCGTGGTCCGACGCTCCCGAGTGGAGCGCCTTTTGGTTTTGCGGTGGTTCTGGCTAAAGCTCGGCGAGCCCATCCAGGTCTGCGGGGGTCTTGACGGCGTACGTCGGCACGCCCCGAAGTTCACGTTTCGCGATGCCGACGAGCGTTCCGGCCGGCGGGAATTCGATGATCGCGGCGACCTCAGCATTTTCGAAGCGCGTCCGCATCGTGTCGGTGCACAGGTCCCAGCGCACGGGCTTGGTCATCTGCGCCACCAACTTGCTCATCGCGTCGGCGGCCGACGACACGACCTGACCGTCGGAGTTGGACAGCAGCACTGCCGTCGGCGCGCCGGTGGCAATGCCTTCGGCGGCGGCCGCGTAAGCCTCCAGCGCGGAGGCCATGTACCGGGTGTGGAAGGCGCCTGCGGTGGCCAGTGCGCGGACGCGGGCCTTGGCGGGCGGATCCTCGGCGAGCTTGTCGAGGGCGGACAACGCGCCTGCGGCCACGATCTGTCCTGCGGCGTTGCGGTTCGCCGGAACCAGGTCGAGTGCCTCGAGCCGCCCGAGCACCTCGGCCTCGTCACCGCCGAGCACCGCGGACATGCCCGTCGGCTCGACCGCGCATGCCTTGGCCATCTCGGATCCGCGGGTAGCGGCCAGCGAGACGGCGTCGTCGGCCGAGATGACCCCGGCGATCGCGTAGGCGGCCAGTTCTCCGACCGAGTGGCCCGCCACGACTATTTCTCGCTGGCCTGGACCCCCAGCCAGCAGGCCTCGCTTGGTCAGCTCCTGGTGCGCAAGCAGCGTCGCCGCGACGACCAGTGGCTGTGTGACTGCGGTGTCGGTAATCTCCTCGGCGGTGGCCGTCGTGCCCAAGCGGGCGAGATCGAGGCCAATGGCCTCGGACCACGCGGCGACAATCGCGTCAGCTCCGGGCAGCTCAAGCCAGGGGGCGAGCATCCCGGGGGTCTGAGAACCCTGTCCGGGCGCAAGCAAGGCAAGCGTGTTCTGGGGCACGGATTAAGAAAACACTGTGAAGACGGTTTTGCGCGGTGTAAGAGATTATGAACCTGGTCTTATGTTTTTGTAGGTAGTCCACAAAACGGCATGTGTTGCGACGTCATCGACACCTGAACGCGACCTTCAGCCCTGCTGGGCAGCGCCAAAAGTGCCAACCGCGGCACGTGTTAATTGGGCCACACTGCCATTTGAGGTGTTGGACTGCGAACCGTGTTTGCTCAGTCGACCCACCGTCGTGGCCACGCGCAGCACGTACGCGTCGCGCGGCACTGTGGGATCGCGCCCGGTGAAATCGGTGATCCGTTTGAGCCGGTAGCGGACCGTATTTGGATGAACGAACAATTTGCGTGCACACGCCTCGATGGCGCCCCCGGAGTCCAGGTAGGCATCCAGGGTTTCGGCGAGTGCCGGGCCTGCCTCCGCGAGTGGGCGCATGACATCGACCTCCAGAGCGGCGAGTGCCGTGGAATCGCCAAGGAGGGCGCGTTCGGGAAGCAGTTCCCGCGCAGGTACTGGCCGCGGTGCGCCACTCCAGCCCGCCACTGCGTTCATGCCCGCGATCGCCTCGGTGGCGCTGTAGTGGGCTCCCGCCAGTGACGACGCCACCGGTCCGATCACGATCGGGCCGTCCGCGAAGACCTCGAGCAATTCGGCGAGGAACCGGTCCGTCGGCGACAGCTGGCCCGAAACGATGGCCACCAGCCACGCCCCGTGCACGTCGGTCAGCGCGGCGCGGCCGTGGCGACTGACGACCACATGGACGTCCTCACTGGTGAAGTCGACGCGATCCGGCTTGGGCAATCCGACGATCACCGTCGCAGGCGCGGTGGCGTCCCAGGTCAGCGCCGCCGCCTGGGACTGGAGTTCCGGACCGACGTCGCCGCGTACGACGGCGTCCACCACGTTGGCTTCCATCCGGGTATCCCACGCGCCGCGGGCCTCGGCCGCGTCCGCGTATCCCGAAGCCGCTGCAAACGCGAGGTTCCGGCTGTAGCGCAGGATGCCGACGGTGAGCGCCGTCATCTGCTCGCCGTTGCGGGCCAGCATCGGCACCGCTTCCTCGAAGTGCTCCATCGTGACCCGCACCATGTCGACGGTCTGTCGCAGTGCGATGCGTCGGGTCAGCTCCTGTGGCACCAGCGCGAACGCCTCGGCGGTGTAGCCCACGTCGCCGCTGGGGTTGCGCATCCACTCGGCGAAGTTGACCAACGCCGTCTGCACGACGAGTTGGACACTGGCGCGCTGGGACGCCTCCAAGTCGGCGAAGAACGGGAGCCGATCGCCCATCACGTGGACGGCCTCGGTGGCCAAGCGCCCGGAATATTGTTTTACCCGGCGCAATAGCGACTCCGGAACGGAATCCAGCAGTTCGAGCGACGTGCGGGCGCCCTCAGTCGGATTGTCGGTCACCCCTAAAAGCTACGCCATGTTTCTGGTGGATTCCTCCAACTTCGCCTCTATTGCCCCCGCGTCCGCTACGCCCCCGGGCCGGGATCAGACATTTGCACCGGCGCCGCCATGACGTCGTCGATCTGATACTGCTTGGCTGCCGCGATGGCCACTGAAGGGTCGATCTCACCGTCGCGCGCCAGCGCCTCGAGTACCGCCACGACCACCGATTCGGCATCGGTGTTGAAGTACCGACGGGCCGCCGGACGCGTGTCGGAGAAGCCGAAGCCGTCGGTGCCGAGCGTCACGTAAGTGTTGGGCACCCATGGCCGGATCTGCTCGGGTACCGCACGCATCCAGTCCGACACGGCGACGGCCGGGCCCGCCGTGTCGCCGAGCACCTTCGTGACGTACGGGACGCCCGCGGGCTGGTCGGGATGACGCAGCCGGGCCTTGTCGCACGCGACGCCTTCGCGGTTGAGCTCGCCCCAACTCGTCACCGACCACACGTCGGCCGCCACGTCCCACTCGGCCGCGAGCATGTCGGCGGCCCGCAGCGCTTCGGGCATCGCCACCCCGGAGGCCAGGATCTGCGCGACGCTGGTGCGCTTCTCCGCGGCGGCCCGGTACCGGTAGATGCCGCGCAGCAGACCCTCGGGGTCGAAGTTCTCCGGTTCGGGGGGCTGCACATACGGCTCGTTGTAGATCGTGATGTAGAAGAAGACGTTCTCGGGGTGCTCGCCGAACATCCGCGCCAGGCCGCTCTCGATGATGTAGGCGACCTCGAACGCGAAGGCCGGGTCATAGGTGACGGCGGCCGGATTGGTCGACGCCAGCAGCAGCGAGTGCCCGTCGGCGTGCTGGAGCCCCTCGCCGGTCAGCGTCGTGCGGCCCGCCGTGGCTCCGAGCACGAACCCGCGGGCCATCTGATCGGCTGCGGCCCACAGCCCGTCGCCGGTGCGCTGGAACCCGAACATCGAATAGAAGATGTAGATCGGGATCATCGGCTCGTTGTGCGTGGCATACGAGGTGCCGACGGCCGTGAACGACGCCGTCGAACCGGCCTCGTTGATGCCCTCGTGCAGGATCTGACCGATTTCACTTTCCTTGTAGGCCAGCATCAGCCCGGCGTCGACGGCGGTGTACAGCTGGCCGTTGCGGTTGTAGATCTTGAGGCTTGGGAACCACGAGTCCATGCCGAACGTGCGCGCCTCGTCGGGAATGATCGGCACGATGCGTGGGCCAATCGTCTTGTCGCGCAACAATTCCTTGAACGTGCGGACGGTCGCCATGGTGGTGGCGACGGCTTGGGTGCCCGAGCCCTTCTTCAGCGCCTTGTACGTGTCGCGGCCCGGGACGGGCAGCGCCTTGGTCTTGGTGCGGCGCTCTGGCAGGAAGCCGCCGAGGGTGCGGCGACGGTCCAGCATGTACCGGATCTCTGGCGCATCCGGGCCCGGGTGGAAGTACGGCGGCAGGTACGGGTTCTCTTCGAGTTCGGCATCCGAGACTGGAACGCGAGTCGCGTCGCGGAAGCCCTTTAGGTCGTCGAGCGCAAGCTTCTTCATCTGGTGGGTGGCGTTGCGGCCCTCGAAGTGGTGGCCCAACGTGTAACCCTTGATGGTCTTGGCCAGGATGATGGTCGGCTGGCCCTTGTGCTCCATCGCGGCCCGGTACGCGGCGTAGACCTTGCGGTAATCGTGGCCGCCGCGCTTGAGGTTCCAGATCTCCTGGTCGGTCATCGGCTCGACGAGCGCCTTGGTGCGCGGATCGCGGCCGAAGAAGTGGTCGCGGACGTAACCGCCGTCGTTGGCCTTGTACGTCTGGTAATCACCGTCAGGGGTGGTGTTCATCAGGTTCACCAGGGCGCCGTCGCGGTCGGCGTGCAGCAGCGCGTCCCACTCGCGGCCCCAGACCACCTTGATGACGTTCCAGCCCGCGCCTCGGAAGAACGATTCCAGCTCTTGGATGATCTTGCCGTTGCCGCGCACCGGGCCGTCGAGGCGCTGCAGGTTGCAGTTCACCACGAAGGTCAGGTTGTCCAGCGCCTCGTTGGCCGCTACCTGAATGAGCCCGCGACTCTCGGGTTCGTCCATCTCACCGTCGCCGAGGAACGCCCACACGTGTTGATCGGAGGTGTCCTTGAGGCCGCGGTCGTGCAGATAGTGGTTGAACCTGGCTTGGTAGATGGCATTCATCGGGCCCAGGCCCATCGACACCGTCGGGAACTCCCAGAAGTCGGGCATCAGCCGGGGGTGCGGGTAGGACGGGATGCCGCCACCGGGATGGCTGTGCTCCTGGCGGAAGCCGTCGAGCTTGTCGGCCGTTAGCCGGCCCTCGAGAAACGCGCGCGCATAGATGCCGGGCGAGGCGTGACCCTGGATGAATATCTGGTCGCCGCCGCTGGGGTGCGCCTTGCCACGGAAGAAGTGGTTGAAGCCGACCTCGTACAGCGCGGCCGACGAGGCGTAGGTCGAGATATGACCGCCCACACCGACTCCTGGCCGCTGTGCACGGTGCACCATGATCGCGGCGTTCCATCGAATCCACGCGCGGTAGCGCCGCTCGACGTCCTCGTCGCCGGGAAACCAGGGCTCCAGTTCGGTCGGAATGGTGTTGACGTAGTCAGTCGAAGTCAAGGCGGGAATGGCCACCCGCTGTTCGCCAGAACGCTCGAGCAGGCGCAGCATCAGGTACCGGGCCCTGGCGGGCCCCGACCGTTCCAGCAGCGCGTCGAACGACTCGAGCCACTCGCTGGTCTCTTCGGGATCGATGTCGGGCAGGTAGGAGGCAACGCCCTCGCGGATAACCCGAACCCGGTCGGGTTCGCCTGCGGTGCCTGAGTTTTGGGCCAGGTCTTGGCGCGCGAACTCGGTGGTCAACTGCCGCTCCTCGGTTGGCGGAATCGGGTGCTGGTGGCCCCGTCATGTCGATGCTCAGGGGTATAGAGCATCGTCCCCCTATCGTGCCGCACATGTCCCCTTGGGGTCGGCCTACGCAATGATCCGGCGGTCCAACCGACGAGCCGGTACCGTCTTGAGACTGTGACCAGCTGGCAGTGGGGCGGCCGATTCCGAGCCGGCGGCCGTGTCGCGGGAACGTTCGCCGCGCTCGCCATGATCGTCGTGGGTTGTCAGGTCACGACCCAGGGGACGGCCAAGGTCGACGGCTCGGGCGCGCAGAACTACCGCGCGTCGGTTTCTTCTTCGCTCGAGGCGTCGTCGTCGCGGTCGGAGGCGAGCGAGTCCGCGCGTCAGACGTCGCTGACGAGGCAGGCCGTGCACGACTCCTGCGACGTGTTGAGCCACAGCAGTGTCGACTCGGTCGATGCGGTGAACGCATTCGTGCGAGCGGTGAACGGCAACACCGGGGATGGCAAGGCAAAGGCCGCGCCTGCGATCGATACGCTCAATCGCGGCGCTGACCTGGTGCTTGGCAGCTTGTCTGACCCGCTGTCGCCAGATCTGGCGAACGCGCTGAGAGCGTGGGCGGATGCTTCCAAGAACGTCGCGGGCACGATTTCGCGCTCTGCTGGCATGTCGGAGTTCAACGCTGCGATCGACCAGTTCAACGCGACGAAGAAGACGGCATTGGACCTGTGCGACGCGGCATATTGAGCAACCTGCCCCGCCAGGGGTCGGCCTGATCGCATCGACGTGCGACGATGAACGGCAATCGATATCCATAAGCAGGCGATGAGGAGGAAAAGGTGGTTGCGGCGGACTCGCCGAACTACGCCCGAAAGTTGGGCATCCAAGTGAATCAGCTCGTCCAGGAGTTGGGCTGGGACGAGGACACCGACGACGACATCCGGGCCGACATCGAGGACGCCTCCGGCGGCGAACTCCTCGACGAGGACGCTGAAGAAGTCATCGACGTCGTGCTGCTGTGGTGGCGCGACGAGGATGGGGACCTGGTCGACCGGCTGATGGACGCCATCACGCCACTGGCCGAAGACGGCGTCATCTGGGTGGTGACTCCGAAGACGGGGCAGCCCGGACACGTACTGCCCGCGGACATCGCCGAATCGGCCCCGACGGCAGGTCTGATGCAGACGTCGTCGGCCAATCTCGGCGACTGGATCGCGAGCAGGCTCGTCCAACCCAAGTCGAAGGCGGCGGGTCGGCACTAGTGATGCACGGGGCGGCGTAGTGCTGGAAGCTGGCACCGAGGCACCGGATTTCACGCTGAAGGATCAGAATGGCCAGCCGGTCACTCTGAGCTCGTTCCGTGGTGCCAAGGACGTGCTGCTGGTGTTCTTTCCGTTGGCGTTCACTGGCATCTGCCAGGGCGAGCTCGACGAGCTCAGGGACAACCTGGCCACGTACGTCAACGGCGACACCCAGACGTTGGCCATCTCGGTAGGCCCGCCTCCCACGCACAAGGTCTGGGCTACGCAGAGCCGGTTCACGTTCCCCGTGCTCGCCGACTTCTGGCCGCACGGCGGGGTGGCCCAGTCCTACGACGTGTTCAACGCCGACGCGGGCTTCGCCAATCGCGGCACGTTCGTGGTCGACCGGTCGGGTGTCATTCGGTTCTCGGAGATGAAGGCGCCCGGCGAAGCCCGCGATCAAGCGGTCTGGACCGCCGCGCTGGCTGCCCTGCACACCGGCTGAATGGATTTCATGTCGGGCGGCGCTGCCGTGTAGCCTGCCCAGGCACGGGCGTGTAGCTCAGTGGTAGAGCTCTGGTTTTACACACCAGCGGTCGTGGGTTCGATCCCCTCCGCGCCCACCAATGTTTCTGCAGGTCAACCGCTTGGAGCGAGATCGTCACTCGACGAATACCGGCGATGGGTGCTGCCCTACATTCCATCACGCTGAACGCGCCCCGGATCTGTAGCGGCAGCACACCGCGAACGATCCAGCTCACCCTGACCGTCGCCTACGCAGACCGTCGGTCCGAAGCGGATGGGGTACCCCATCGGCGGGTGTTTGCGACGGATTGCATTCATGGCGTGAAACGAACGTGCGCGCTGGGTCCTAGCTGGCTACCGTCGAAACGTGCTTGCTGAGCGCGTTGACGACAATCCAGACGGCGGATCCCGATGAGTGATCACCCGCGAGGGCCAGTGTGGGCCACAGAATCCGTTGCGCTCGTTGACGCCGATCCCCGCTGGCTCATTGTGGGGGAGCGCGAGCGCGAAGTTCTTGAAACGTTTCTCGCGCCTTGGCTCATCGCCCGCGTCGAGCACGTCGGCTCCACTGCGATCCCCGGCCTGCCGGCGAAACCGATCATCGACCTACAAGCGCCCGTCGAGGACCTGCGCGATGCAGAATCGATTGCGTCGGCACTCTCGACACATGGCTGGCACTACGTCGATCCCGACTTAGACCAGCGGCCTTGGCGGCGCTTCTTCGTGAGAGTTACGGACGGGCGGCGTAGTGCCCACCTGCACGTCATGAAACCTGATACTCCGCGCTGGAGCCAACAGCTCGCCTTCCGCGACGCACTACGTTCAAACGCTTCTCTCGCTGCGGATTACGCGGCACTCAAAGCAACACTCGCTGCCGAGCACGCCAACGACCGTGACGCCTACTCGGCGGCCAAGAGCGACTTCATCCGGACTGTCATCGCCGACACGGCCTAGACCATCCTCAATCGTGGGGCAGTCATGTCGTGATGCGCAGAAGCTCTCGGATCGCTCCCATACCCTGCAGATCGATGTCGTTGCGGCGGACGGTCTGCCATTGCTGCCGGGTCATCGAGAAGGCCATCATGGTGTCGAGGTGATTGCGCCGCTGCTGCTGAACAGCACTGCCTTCGGTATAGGGCAACGAGCGGGTGACGCGCAGTGATGCGGTGTTGTCGTGCCAGGCGCGTGTGACGGCTTGTTCGCCGGCCAAACCCTCGAAGATCAGATGCAGGGCAGCCTGGCGCATCTCCCGGCCAAGCCCTCGTCCTTGATACTGGCGGCCAATCCATGACCCGGTAGTCGCGGTGCGCGTGATCGGAAAACCCTCGGCATCGACTGAAGACATACCGAACAGCCGTCCATCCCGGTTCTGCGCAGCCAAGTTGAGATGCCAGTGCTCGCTGGTTGTTTCGGCTCGGCTGCGCCAGTAGTACCGCAGAGCATTGCGCTGCAACTCGGGGGGCGAGGCGTCGGTCCACGGTTCCGAGAAGGGCATGGTGTCGGGTTCGTGGATACCGTGCGCGGCCAGGTCGGCGAGCTGTTCGCCGAGGTCGTCGGTGACGTAACGCAGCGACAACCGAGGAGTCGACACGACGAGGTCGAACAGTGGCCAGATCGCAGCGGTCATGGAATCCATGGCATCGCACTGCCACACCGATTGCAATCGAATTACGAGATAAACCGACGTAGGACACGGGTCTGAATGAACCGGCCGAATAGCGGGACCGAGCGCGACGCGGCAATCGTCCTATAGGCAAGCTCCGGGTTTCCTTGTTCGGCTTCCTGGCTCGACCGATTGGCGGATACTGCGTGCGGATTTGTATTGGGTGATCGGGGGACGCCAATGCCAGGGACAGTGCTCGTGACCGGTGCGTCCGGCCTCGTGGGATCGCCGACCGTCAGTCAATTCGCCGCTGGGGGTTGGCAAGTGGTGGCAACGGCGCACCGCACGATCGTCGACAGCCGCTCCGGCGTGACCATCCGCCGAGTCGACTTGACCGACCAGGCCGACGTCGAGCGCTTGGTGTCCGAGGTGTCACCCGACGTGATCATTCACCTGGCGGCCGTGATTCCGCCACAGCTCTACCGTGACCCGGCGATGGGCCGCAGGGTCAACGTCGACGCGACGCGGGCGCTGGTGCGTGCGGCCGAGGCCCAACCGCGTCCTCCTCGCTTCGTCCATGCGTCCAGCGGAAGCCTCTACGGCCCGCGCAACCCGCATCGCATCACCGACCGGCTCACGAAGGACACGCCGTTGCAGCCGTCCGAGCTCTACGGCATCCAGAAGCTCGAAGCCGAGGAAATCGTGCGGTCCTCCGGTCTCGAGTGGGTAGCCATGCGCATCGGCGGCGTCATGTCCGTCGATCCGGCGGCCATGCCCTTCAGCCCCGATACCTTGTACTTCGGCGGCTCGCTCCCGATCGACCAACGGTGCCACACGGTTGACAATCGGGACGTCGCCTCGGCTTTCGTGGCGGCCGCGACCGCCGACGTGGTTGGCGAGATCCTGTTGATCGCCGGCGACGACACTCACTTGCTCAGGCAGAGCGAGCTCATGCAATCGATGGCCGCTGCGCGAGGCTTGGTTAACTACCCGCTGGGCCGGCCCGGCGACCCGGAAAGTGATGGCGACTGGTATCCCTACGGCGACTGGATGGAGGTGACGCGTGCGCAGCAGGCGTTGTCGTTCCACCATCACTCGTGGCCCGAGATGCTCGCCGAGATGCGCGCCAATACCGGGTGGAAGTACTACCCCACTCGGCTCGTCGCTCCGTTGGCCCGAATGGCTCTCAAGCGCCAAGCGGTGTACCGCAACGCCCCCGGTCGGTATGCCGATGTGTGGGGGGCGATCCGAGCCAGATTCGGTGAGCCGACGTTCGAGCCTGACCGGTGATTTCGTGGAGCGTGACCAGCGGCGTCCGGAACCCCGCCCGCTCGCAGTGAGCTGTGGCATCGTCGGTGGCGGCGGTGGCACGCCTCAGCGGCCAACCGAGGCCCAGGGCCCCGCTTCAGCGCAAGGCCGAACGGGACCCAATGGCAGAGCAACCCCTCGACACGTCGACGCGGCTTGCCGCTCAACGCACGCGACTGGCTCAGGAACGAACCCTGATGGCTTGGATTCGAACGAGTATGTCGTTGATCGCTTTTGGCTTCACCATCTACAAGTTCTTCGAGTACCTCGCGACGAGTGAGCGCCGTCGTGAACCGGTCCTGAGTCCGTGGGCCATTGGCATGATCATGATCGTCGTGGGTCTCACCGGCTTGGCGCTGGCATGGATCCAGAACCGCCAACAAATGAAGGCCCTCGAAGCGGAAGCCGGCCCCATGCCGTACTCGGTCGCCGGAATCATGGCCGGCTTCATCGCGCTACTCGGTATCCTCACGCTGATCGCTGTGGGCCTCAGACTTTGAGGCACGCCCGCCTCGGCCACCGAATCAGGCTGGCGGTGCGAAGAACTCCAGGGCCACGCCATCGGGATCCCGAAAGCTCAGTCCGGAGCCGTAGTGCGCGTCGACGATGCCGCCATGGGCGATGCCGAGCCCATCGAGCCTGGCCTGCTGCTTCTCGAGTTCGGCGCGGCTCGCACAGCTGAACCCGACGTGGTCGAGCCCGACCCGGAACTCGGTGAAATCCTCGTCCGGCGCGCTTCGGTCGTGTTGGTGGATTCCGAACAGGGTGCCGTCGCCGAGCGCCCAGACCTGGTGCCGGAACCCTCCGTCGGTGTGTTCGTCGAGCACGGGGGCGGCGCCGATCAGAGCTTCGTACCAAGGCCCGCTGACTGCGATGTCGCGCACCGTCACGGCGGCGTGGTTGAGGCCGGGAATTGTCATCGTAAGTTCCTTACTGTTCGTTCGTCTGGTCAGTTCAACCTGGTCAGTTCAACTACGTGCGCCGGGGACCTCCGGTTCGCCGGCGGCTAGACGACCCGCCTCCCGCGACGCGCCCTGGCGCGCATGTCCCACAGGTAGAGCTGGTAACCAAACAGCCAGGCTTCGTGCGGGATGACGCGGTTGGCGACGCGCAGGCCAGACAACAGCCAGTCGAAGCGCCGCTGTTGACTGCCCGTCCACGGCAACTGCATGTGCTCGCGAAACTCGGCGGGTAGGAAGCCCGTCGTCGCGAATAGATTGAATCCCCCGGCAAGCAACCGCAGGGGTGCAGGCAGGAAGGCCATGGCAGCTACGCCGTGGAGGTGCCTGCGCACAGGCGGATCGATGCGCAACTGATCCAGCGAGCGCTTCCAGTACTCGTCGAATGCCGCCCGATCGGTCGGCCACATCCCGTCCCGTACCTGGAGCGTGGTCCCGAGTTTCTTGGCGTCCTCGTAGACGGCGTCCGCGGCCTCGTCGTCGAGCGGCCCGTAGAGGAACTCGTGCATGTCGACGTAGTACCGATACAGACATGCGGCCACCCACAACTGCAGGGCGGGGTCGAATGCGTTGTAGGCCAAAGGGCTTGACGCCTTCGAGCGGACCACGGCGTGAACCCTGTCGACTTCGGCACGAATCAGCGCCCGGTCGGCGTCGGTGCCGTAGGTGGCCGCGGCGAGGTATGTCCCCGTAGTGCGTGCGCGCTTGAACGGGCGTTTGTAGACGTTGCCACTGTCGACGGGGCTCTCCAGCACTCCGTACCCGACACCGGGCAAGGCGAGTTGCATGATCACGTTGGCCGCAGGCAACAGCGTCGCCGCCGGATTGAGCAGATCGACGACACGGGTCGGCCGCTTGGGTGGCCCCAGCCTCATGGGATCGAGTACACCACCTCGTGAGACGCTGCCGAAGTGTTTAGGCGGACGTCTCGCGGCCGGGCGGCCGGGCTCGCGCTGGGCTGGCTCGCCGACCGAGCGTTCGGTGACCCGCGCCGTGGACACCCCGTCGCACTGTTCGGCCGCAGCGCGTCCGCCGTGGAAGGGCTCACGTATTCCGACGCGCGGGGCGCAGGCGCCCTGCATACGACCGTGTTGCTCGGCCTGCTGGCGGCGTTGGGGATCGGGGCGCAACGCGCGGGCGCCAATCGTGGTGCCGTCGGGACGGCCGCAGTCACCGCCGCCGCGACGTTCGTCGCACTCGGGGGTACCTCGTTGGCGCACACGGGCGAGCAGATGTCCCGGCTGCTGGACGCCGACGACCTCGACGGAGCGCGCGCACTGCTGCCATCGCTGTGTGGACGCGAGCCAAGCACGCTGGACGCGGCAGGTTTGACCAGGGCGGCTTTGGAGTCGGTGGCTGAGAACACCTCCGATGCGCAGGTCGCCCCGCTGTGGTGGGGCATGCTCGGCGGCGTACCAGGGTTGCTGGTCTACCGCGGCGCGAACACCTTGGACGCGATGATCGGCCATCGGTCCCCGCGCTACGAGCAGTTCGGTTGGGCCGCAGCGAGATTCGATGACGTGCTGAACTACGTCCCAGCCAGGGTCACCGGCCTATTGGTGGCCGCGTGCGCTCCGGTGGTCGGCGGCTCGGCGCGGGCGACGGTGACGGCCTGGCGACGTGACGCCGCCCGCCACCCGAGCCCCAACGCGGGCGTGGCGGAGGCGGCCTTTGCCGGCGCACTCGACGTCCGGCTTGGCGGGCCGACGCGCTATGCGCATCGGACCGAGCTACGCCCGACGCTCGGCGACGGACGCGTGCCGGAACTCGTCGACCTGACCCGTTCGGTGAAGTTGTCGCGGGCGGTGCAGGCACTGGCGGCCGTCGCCGCCGTGGCCGTCAGCTCCGCTTGCCGTACCGGTCGGCCAGGCGCTCCTCGGTCGTGACCGGGGCGGACGGCGCCGTTGGCGAACCGGTTGGCGCCCGCTCGCGCCGCCTGGCCTTGAGCTCGGCGACGACGAAGTATCCGACGCCGATGGGGGCGATGATCCCGAATGCGATCCACTGGATCCCGTACGACAGGAACGGGCCCCCGTCGAGGTGGGGCAGCCCGATCGCGCCGAGTCCGCCGGGTTGGTCGTCGACCAGCTGTAGATAGGAGCCCGCCAACGGCACGCCGGTCAAAGCGGCGACCTGGCCGGGATTGATCGCATAGACCTGCAGCGTCCCGTCTTCGCGCAACGGGTTCTTGCCCGCGGGTACCTGTTCGGGGTCCCGCAGTCGCGCCGTGATGGTGACGGTTCCCGTCGGAGGCGGGCCGAACTCGGGCACGTCGTTACCCTTGGTCGGCTTGATGTACCCCCGGTCGACGAGCACCGTCGGGCCACCGTCGACGGCGAACGGCATCAACACCTCGTACGCAGGATCGCCTTCGATCACCCGCAGGCGCGCGAGCACCTGGCCTTCTGGCAGGTATCTGCCGGTGGCCGTGACCCTGCGCCACTGAGCGTCGGTGGCGGTCGAATCTTGGTGTGGCAGATACGTCGTCACAGGAATGGGATCGGCGGCCAGCGAGCTGGTGATCTGTGCGTTCTCGCGCGACGTCTTTGTGTTCTTGCCCAACTGCCACGGGGCCAGGACGGTGAAGCAGAGGTAGGCGAACGCGATCACGATGACGTACAGCGCCAACCACTGGGGGCGCAGCAGGAACAGGAACTTGCGGAGGGCAGGACCCGGGATTTGAGTAGGCATCAGCTGGCGATTCCCCGGGCCGCGAGTTGCTCGTCGACCCAGTCGTGCAGGCCGGGCAGCGAGGCGTTGATGACCGCGTAGGTCTCCTCGTAGTCGTCGACCGTCCCGTAGTACGGATCTTCGACGTCCAACGGGTGGGCGGCCGATCGGGGATCGAACGACCGCATCATGCGTAGCTGGGCAGGTGGTACCCCCAGCTGCCGCAGGATCCGCATGTGGTTGCGTCCCATCGCGACGACCATGTCGGCGGCCATGTGGTCGTCGTCGACATGCGAAGCGCGGTGGAACGTCGGATAGCCGTGCTCGCGCAACACGTGGGCGGTGTGTTGGTGGGCGGGATCGCCCGTGTGCCAGCTGCCGGTGCCCGCGCTGGTCACCCGCACCACGTCCGCGAGGCCACGTTCGGAGAGTTGATGCGCGAACATCTTCTCGGCCATCGGGGACCGGCAGATGTTGCCCGAACAGATGAACGTCACGTGCAGCGGCGTGTCATATTCCCCGGGTCGCTCCGCTCCTGCCCGCCGGTCATATTCCCCGGGTCGCTCCGCTCCTGCCCGCAGGTCATATTCCCCGGGTCGCTCCGCTCCTGCCCGCAGGTCAGACACCGAGCACCTCCCGCAGATCCGCGATCGTCGACACGTGCGCCAGCGCGGTAGCCACGTCGGGTACGCCGAAATCGTCCGCACCGTAACCCCACTCGACCACGACGGTGTCGATGCCGTGCGCCGAGGCGCCCTCGACGTCGTGCGAACGATCGCCGACCATCAGCACCCGGGCCGGTATCGGCTCCAGCTGCGCGAGGGCGTGCGCCACCACGTCGGCCTTGGACGCGCGCACACCGTCGAGGCTGGCGCCCGCGATCACCTCGAAGTGCTGGTCGAGCCCGAAGTGCTCGATGATCCGCCGCGCGGTCGGTTCGGCCTTCGAAGTGGCCACCGCCAGTCGCACCCCGGCGGCCCTCAGGTCGGCCAACAGGTCGGGAATTCCGTCGAACAGACTGTTCATCGCCCAGCCGCGGGTGGTGTAGTCGGCCCGGTAGGCGGCGATCGCCTCGTCGGCCCGGTCGCCGAGCCCCATTGCGCTCAACGTGTGGTGCATCGGCGGCCCGACGAGCTTGCGCGAGAGGTCGCCTTCTGGCACGGATGCCCCGATCTCGCCCAGCGCGTGACGGAAGCTCGAGACGATTCCGTCGGCGGAATCGGTCAGCGTGCCGTCCAGGTCGAAGATCACTAGGTCGGGACTCACGCCTCCATTGTCTACTGTCATGTGGTGGCAAGTCTCAGCCGGCGGGCAGGCGCGCGCTATCACGGCGACCAAGCCGCGGCGCCAGGACTGTTGGACTTCGCCGTGAACGTGCGTTCCGAGCGTCCGCCGGACTGGCTGGTCGACCGGCTCGCCGCCAGGTTGGGCGGCCTCGGCCACTACCCGAGCGCCTGCGACGTCGCGCGCGCCACCGCCGCCGTCGCGACCCGTCACGGCCGCGCCGACGACGAGGTCGCACTGCTCGCGGGGGGTGCCGAGGGGTTCAGCCTCTTGCCACGCCTTCGGCCCCGCCTCGCCGCGCTGCTCGCGCCGTCGTTCACCGAGCCGGAGGTGGCACTCGACGCGGCAGGCGTCCCGCTGTGTCACGTCGTGTTGAACCCGCCCTTCCGGCTGGCCGACGCCGCAGTGCCCGACGAGGCAGACCTGGTCGTCGTCGGCAACCCGACCAATCCGACGTCGGTGCTGCACACCCGCGAAGCGGTGCTTGCGCTGCGCGGGCCCGGCCGGATCGTCGTCGTCGACGAGGCGTTCGCCGACGCCGTTCCTGGCGAACCCGAGACGCTCGCTGATCACGCGCTACCCGACGTGGTGGTGCTGCGCAGCCTCACCAAGACGTGGTCTCTGGCCGGGTTGCGGGTCGGTTATGCGTTGGGGGCGCCGGACGTGTTGGAGCGCCTCACCGCGGCGAGGTCGCACTGGCCGTTGGGCACGCTGCAACTCGAGGCGATTGCGGCGTGCAGCGCGCCTGAAGCGGTCGCCGAGGCAGCCGCTGGGGCGCAGCGCCTCGTGCAGCTCCGGTCGGAGCTGGTCAGTGGGCTTTCCGGGGTGGGCATCGACGTCGTCGACGGCTGTGCGCCGTACGTGCTCTTCACCGTGCCGGATGCTGAGCTGATGCGAAAGCATCTAGAAGCCAAGGGCATCGCGGTACGGCGGTGCGATACCTTCGTCGGGCTTGACGGGCAGTACCTGCGCGCCGCGGTGCGGCCCGAGTGGCCGCGGCTGGTCGAGGCGATTGCCGAGGTGCTTCGGTGAGCGCGCGGTTGGCAGACGTCATCGACGTCTTGGAAGCGGCCTACCCACCGCAGCTCGCTGCGGACTGGGATTCGGTCGGGCTTGTCTGTGGTGACCCCGCCGAACCCGTCGAATCGGTGACGATCGCCGTCGATGTCACTGCTGCCGTCGTCGCCGACGTGCCGGATCGCGGGCTGCTGCTGGCGCACCATCCGCTTCTGCTGCGGGGTGTCGACACCGTTTCTGCGGACACGGCCAAGGGTGCGCTGCTGCATCGGCTGATCCGCGGCGGTAGTGCGCTGTTCACCGCACATACCAACGCCGATGCCGCATCGCCAGGGGTGTCCGACGCGCTGGCCGACGCGCTGGGGGTGATCGTCGAGGACGTGTTGGCACCCTCGCCGGCCGGACCTGCCCTCGAGAAGTGGGTCGTCTACGTGCCTGGCGGGCACGCAAACGCCGTGCGCGAGGCGCTCTTCGAGGCGGGCGCCGGGCACATCGGCGACTACTCGCACTGCTGCTGGTCGGTGGAGGGCATCGGGCAGTTCCTCCCACACGAGGGTGCCAACCCCGCCATCGGCGGCGTCGGTGCGCTCGAGCAGGTGCCGGAACAACGCATCGAGCTCGTCGCTCCGACCCGGTTGCGCGCTGGCGTGCTTGCGGCAATGCGCAGCGCGCACCCCTACGAGGAGCCTGCGTTCAACGTCCTAGAGCTGGTGGCGATGCCGTCGGGCGTCGGCATCGGGCGAATCTGCGCTCTTCCGGCTCCGGAACCGTTGTCGGCCTTCGTCTCCCGCGTCGCGGATGCGCTACCTGCCACGTCGTGGGGGGTGCGCGCGGCAGGCGATCCGGCTGCGACGGTGTCGCGGGTGGCGCTGTGCGGGGGAGCGGGTGACTCGCTACTCGACACGGTCGCCTCCGCCGGGGTGCAGGCTTACCTGACCGCCGACCTGCGCCACCACCCTGCTGATGAATTCCGGCGCGGCAGCGACGTCGCGTTGGTCGACGTCGCCCACTGGGCAAGCGAGCAACCGTGGTGCGGGCAGGCCGCGCGGTTGCTGGTACAGCACTTCGGGGACTCGCTACCCGTGCACGTCAGCTCGGTTCGAACCGATCCTTGGAACCTGGAAAGAGAAGTATGAAGGCAGAAGTCGCGCAACAACGTTCGATACTCGAACTCACCGGGCTCGATGCCGAACTGCTGCGGTTGGCACACCGTGCCACGCATCTCCCCGAGCAGCAGCGGCTAGACGCCATCGGCGCGGAGCAGCAGGAGGCCAACGACCGGTTGGCGGTGCTCGGCCTGGTCCTCGATGACCTCGATGGTCAGGTGGCCAAGTTCGAAGCCGAGGTCGATGGGGTGCGTCAGCGCGAAGATCGGGACCGCGCGTTGCTCGCGGGCGGGCACACCGACCACAAGCAACTCGTCGAACTACAGCACGAGCTGGAAACCTTGGAACGACGCCAGTCCAGCCTCGAGGATTCGCTGCTCGAGGTGATGGAGCGGCGCGAGCAGGTGCAGGAAGAGCAGACCGCACAGTTGGTCCGCGTCGACGAACTGCAGTCCGAGATGTCCGCAGTGCAGGCGACCCGCGACGAAGCCCTCGTCACGATCGAGCAGGAGAAGCATCGCGGAGTGTCCCGGCGCGACCAGCTGACGTCCGGGATGGATGCCGACCTCTTGGCGCTCTACGAGCGCGTGCGCACCAAGGGCGGCATCGGGGCGGGGCTCCTGCAGGGCCGACGGTGCGGGGCTTGCCGAATCGAGATCGACACGGGCGAATTGGCGCGCATCTCCCTCGCGCCGGACGATGAAGTGCTGCGTTGTCCGGAGTGCGGGGCAATCCTGCTGCGACTCAAGGATTCCGGACAGTGAAGGTCGTGGTTGAGGCCGACGGCGGCTCGCGCGGCAATCCCGGGCCTGCCGGGTACGGCTCGGTGGTCTGGTCGGCTGAACGCGACGCGGTGCTGGCCGAACGCAAGGAGGCCATCGGCACGGCCACCAACAACGTGGCCGAATACCGCGGCCTCATCGCGGGACTCGAGGCCGCAGTCGACGTCGGCGCGACCGAGGTGGCGGTCTCGATGGACTCCAAGTTGGTGGTCGAGCAGATGACGGGGCGGTGGCGCGTCAAGCATCCCGACATGATCCCGCTTTACGAGCGGGCCAGAGGGCTTGCGACCGGGTTCGACCGCGTCACCTATGCCTGGATTCCGCGGACCAAGAACTCCCATGCCGACCGGCTGGCCAACGAGGCCATGGACGCCGCGAAGGCCGACGCCGCCGAACTAGTCACGGAGTCCAGCGAGTCGCCCAAACCCGCTGCGGCACAGGGTTCTCCGGTTTCCTGGACGGGCGCGCGCGGCGCACCGACGCGGTTCCTGCTGCTGCGCCACGGCCAGACGGAATTGTCCGTCCAGCGGCGCTACTCGGGTCGGGGCAACCCCGCGTTGACCGACCTCGGCCGCCGCCAGGCCGACGCCGCGGCGAGTTACCTCGCCGTCAAGGCGGGCATCGCGGCGGTGATCAGCTCGCCACTGCAGCGGGCGTACGACACTGCGACCGCGGCCGCCAAGCGGCTGGGGCTCGATGTAACGGTCGACGACGACCTGATCGAGACCGACTTCGGCGCATGGGAAGGTCTCACGTTCGGTGAGGCCGCCAAGCGCGACCCCGAACTTCACGGCAAGTGGTTGCGCGACACCAGCCAGTCGCCGCCCGACGGCGAGAGCTTCGACGCCGTCGCACATCGGGTTCGGCGCGCGCGCAACCGGATCGTGGCCCAGTACGGCGACGCCACCGTGCTCGTGGTGTCCCACGTGACGCCCATCAAGACCGTCCTGCGGCTGGCACTCGATGCCGGGAACAGCATCCTGTACCGCCTGCACCTCGATCTGGCGGCGCTGTCGATCGCCGAGTTCTACCCGGACGGTCTTGCGTCGGTACGGCTGGTCAACCAGACGGCGTACCTGGAGACGCTCGACTAGGTTTGCACGTGGAACCGCTCACCGTGCGGTCCGAAGATGGCGATGGCCTCGGCCGGCCCATCGACGGCCCCGAACCAGTGTGGTGTCCACGTCGAGAACTCCACCGCCTCACCGGGTTTGATGACGAAGTCGCGGTCGGCGAGCAGGAGGCGCATTCGTCCCGACAGCACGTAGAGCCACTCCTGGCCATCGTGCACCGGTAACGGGTCCGGGGGAGTGCGTCGTCGGGCGCTGACGCGAATCTTGAACGCGTGCAGACCGCCAGCGGGTCCACTGCGGGTCAGCGGCCAGTACGTCACACCGTTTGCGGTGTGGGAACTGCCTCTCACCCGCGGGTCGTCGGCCTCGGGAGCGCGGAGCAGTTCGTCGGTGCTCACCGAGAGTGCGGCCGCGAGCCGCGGGAGGTGGTCCAGAGCCAGCCGTCGCTTGCCGGATTCCAGCCGACTCAACGTCGAGACGTCGATGTCGGCCTTGGTGGCGACCTCGTCCAGCGTCAGGCCGCGTTGCGTCCGCAGCTCCCGCAGCCGCCGCCTGACCCGAAGGTCGACGTCGTCGGTGTGTTTTGCCTCCATGGCAAAAGATGTTGGCAGAATCGAAGTCGGTCGGCAAGGTGGGTGACATGGATACTTCAGTGCCGGGGGTGTTCGCTGCGGGTGACCTCAGTGCTCAGATGCCTCAGGTCGCCGATCAATTCGGGCTCCCGGTACCGCCGCGGCCCATCGAGAAGGAGGATGCAGATGCACACGCATGAATCGGACGGAACCGCCCAGGAGTATTGGGAACAGCACTACGGCGAGCGCGAACGCATCTGGAGTGGTCGGGTCAACGTCCAACTCGCTGCGGTGGCTGCCGAGCTGACGCCTGGTCGTGCGCTCGACCTCGGTTGCGGTGAGGGCGGCGACGCGGTCTGGCTGGCCGAACAGGGCTGGGAGGTGGTGGCCGTCGACGTGTCGGAGACTGCACTCGCCCGCGCTGCGAAGGCGGCCGAGGCGCGAGGTGTGCTTGACCGCATCGACTTTCAGCACCACGACCTGTCAGACAGCTTTCCCGATGGCGCATTCGACCTCGCCTCGGCGCAGTTTCTCCACTCGACCGTGCGCTTGGAGCGACCGCAGATCCTACGCAACGCGGCGCGGGCCGTGGCGCGGGGTGGCCTGCTCGTCATCGTCGATCATGCGGCGCCGCCGCCCTGGTCGGAGAAGATTCCGCACGACCACCCGTTCCCCAGTGCCGAGGAGGTGCTGGCCGAGTTGAACCTACCGGCCTCCGAGTGGGATCGGGTGCGCGTCGAGGTGGTTGAGCGAGACGGTGCCGGCCCGGACGGTGAGCCGTTCACGTGGCGGGACAATCTGATGGTCCTGCAGCGGAAGGGCTGAAGCCTGGCACGCTAGCGCGGCTTCGCTGGCGTTTGCCGCTAGGCGTCCGTACTTGCCCCCGGTCAAGATTGGAGTTCGGACCGCCCCCGGGCAAAGAATCGACACCTTCACGCCGTGACGCTCGGCCTCGACCCACAGGGTTTTTCGACAGACCAACGACGGCGTGCTTCGTCGCGGAGTAGGCGGCGTGCGCGGGTGTCGGGCAGAGCCCCCCAATGACGCCGTGTTCACGATATGGCCGGAGTGCTTCCAAGACGCTCGATGACCGCATGACGGCGTCGTGCGCATCGAGCAAGGCACGCCAGTTACCGTCGCTGCGCCGGATTCGTCTCACCGCTCGGACAAACGAACAACTCCGCGATGGCACGGTCATTGTTCCAGGACACCCCCCGAAAAGGTGGCCTGAACTGGACTAATTGTGCGTTATGGAGTCAGTGGCGAAGGTATCTTCCCATTCATGCCGCTGCATTACGTGGATCCGCACAAGAAGCATGGACGCTGGTACGCGGCGTTGGAAAGCTTCGGGCGCTCCCGTCCTGGGCAGTTCTACGCTCACCATGTCGGGCCTCGCGTCGACCCCTGGCTATACCGCGCGACTGGTGGCCGGTGGCCGTCAATTCTTGGCGGGGTTTCCACTGCACCGCTGGTGACCACGGGGGCAAAGTCGGGTCAACCGCGAGAGCATCAAATCACCTACTTCCACGATGGACCCGACCCGATCGTGACCGCGTCAAACTACGGCGGGCCGAAACACCCGCAGTGGTATTACAACCTCAAGGCGCATCCTGAATGCGAACTGGGCGGCGAGAAATTTCTGGCGACTGAGGTCACCGACACCGATGACTACGCACGTGTTTATGGTCTTGCGGAGCAGGTCTACGCCGGTTGGAGCGACTATCGCGTCAGGACTGACCCGATTGGCCGTCATATCCCTGTCTTTCGGCTCAAACCGCGCTAGCGGCGTCGACTGTGACACCCGCCCCACCGACGGCACCGTCACCTGGACGGCCCCCAACGGCAAGAAGCACGTCACCCACCCCGGCGGCCCTCTGGTGTTTGCGGCACTGGGCATCCCCACCGGTCCGCTCGCTCACCGGCCGCGGGACACCGACCGGGGTGACGACAAGACCGCCATGATTCCCAAGCGGAGCCGCACCCGCGAACAAAACCGGGCCGCCGCCATCGCCGCCGAACGCCGCGCCAACATCCAACACCGCGAACGCCGCACCGATCCCACCCCACGGTCGATCCCCGACGAGAACCTCGAATACGACGACACCTTCACCACGGCCACCGACTCCGACCCCACCACCGTTCTAGGGGTTGAGCTGGGTGAGCCGCACGCTGTTGCCCGACGGATC
>JAOPVI010000180.1 GCA_025966225.1 Mycobacterium sp.
ATCTCTCGAAGACCAAGCCGGAGTTGGGCATCAAGGACCCGTACTCGCTGACCTCCGAACAGCTTGACGCTGCCACCGACCTGCTCAAGGCGCAGAAGGAGAACATCAGCGAGTACTGGTCGGACTACACCAAGGAGGTGCAGGCCTTCGAATCGGGCACGTCGGTGATCGGCACGACGTGGCAGGTGATCGCCAACACCATCGGGACCGAGAACAAGGTGCACGTCAACACGGTGCTGCCCAAGGAGGGCGCCACCGGCTGGTCGGACACCTGGATGATCAGTTCGAAGGCGGCGCATCCGAACTGCATGTACAAGTGGATGGACTGGATCACCTCGCCGGCGGTAAACGCTCAGGTCGCCGAATACTTCGGCGAGGCACCCGCGCAGACCAAGGCCTGTGAGCACACCACTCAGAAGGACTTCTGCGACATCTTCCACGCGACCGACGAGAAGTTTGCGTCGCAGCTGCACTACTGGACGACGCCGCAGAAGCAGTGCGTCGACGGTAGCGGCGACAACTGCACGACCTACGACGAGTGGGTCGACAAGTGGCAGCAGATCAAGGGGTGATGGCGGCTGCGCCGATCTCACTGATGGTCAGGCGCAGGGCGGCACTGGCATTCCTGTTGGTGCCGCCAATGGCCTGGCTGATCATCGCGTACCTGGGTTCGCTTGCCGTACTGCTCGTTTCGGCATTCTGGACCACCAACACGTTCACCGATGCGGTGGTGCACACGTTCACCACCGACAACGTTGTGCGCGTTCTCAGTGACCCGACGTTCCGCGCGGTGGCGCTGCGCACCATCGGCGTGGCCCTGGTGGTGACGGTCTGCTGCATCGCACTGGCCGTCCCCCTCGCGCTGTACATGGCCAAGGTGGCGTCGCCGCGGATGCGATTGGCGCTCGTCGTCGCGGTGACGACGCCCTTGTGGGCGAGCTACCTGGTCAAGGCGTATTCGTGGCGGATCATGCTGTCCGGCGAGGGGCCACTGGCGTGGGCCACCGGATACACCCCCGGCTACGGGCTGACGGCGACGGTGATCACGCTGACCTACCTGTGGCTGCCGTACATGATCATCCCCGTGTTCGCGGCCTTCGAGCGCGTGCCGGACAGCCTGATAGACGCAAGTTCCGATCTCGGTGCCTCGGACACGTCGACATTGCGAATGGTGGTGGCGCCGTTGGTGTTCCCCGGTATCGCCGCGGGCTCGATCTTCACCTTCTCGCTGTCCCTCGGCGACTACATCGCCGTGACTATCGTCGGCGGCCCTTCACAGCTGATCGGCAACGTCATCTACGACAAGCTGTCGACCAATCAACCGCTCGCAGGGGCGTTGTCGCTGATTCCGCTGACCGCGGTCATCCTGTATCTGCTCGCGATGCGGCGCACCGGCGCCCTGGAGAACGTCTGATGCTGTCGTCCGGGGCGCGTCGCGCGGTCAAGGCGTGGACCGTGTTGGTCCTGGTGTTCCTCTACGCGCCAATGCTTCTCGTCATCGTCAACGCCTTCAACAAGTCGCGGACGTTCTCCTTCCCACCACGTGGTTTCACGTTGCGCTGGTGGGCGGACACGTGGAACAGCACCGGGATGTGGACCTCGCTGGGGAATTCGGTGGTGGTGGGGCTCTGCGCGACCGCGATCGCGTTGGTGCTCGGCACCATGGCGGCGTTCGCCGTTCAGCGCTACGACTTCTTCGGTCGCAACACCGTGAGCTTCCTGGTCGTGCTGCCAATCACCTTGCCCGGCATCGTCACCGGCATCGCGCTCAACGCCACGTTCACCTCGGTGCTGGGGGTCACGCTGGGGTTGGCCACAGTGATCGTCGGTCATGCGACGTTCTGCATCGTCATCGTCTTCAACAACACCCAGGCCAGGCTGCGCCGACTCGGCACCCACCTGGATGACGCCTCGGCCGACCTGGGGGCCACGCCGTGGCAGACCTTCCGCTACGTGACCTTTCCGATGATGCGAGGCGCATTGGTGGCCAGTGCGATCCTGGCGTTCGCGCTGAGCTTCGACGAGATCGTGGTGACCACCTTCACCGCAGGCCCCACCGTGCAGACCCTGCCGATCTGGATATTCGGGAACCTGTCACGGCCCAACCAGGCGCCGGTGATCAACGTCGTGGCGGCCGTGCTGACAGTGTTCGCGATCATCCCGGTTTGGCTGGCGCAGCGCTTCGGCGGCGACCCCGCGACAACGCGGGTGTGAGCCCTACGGCGCCTTCGATGCCCAATCCCTCTTCGTGAGCCGTTCCGCGTTGTAGTCCGACACTGCGGTGGCGAGTCGGCGCTTTACGACCGCATCGAGCAGATCGGCGACGACGTGGTCGGCGAGGGCGCGGTAATCCGTGACGCGGCGCAGTAACTCCGCCCTCTGCTCGGAACGCGGCACGAAGTTCTCGCCGTAGTGGGCCAAGATCGCCTCCTCGAGTGCGCGGGACCTGACGGCTGCCACCGCCTCGACCTCGCTGGCTGCGGCGTCGTGCACCCTGAGCAATGCCCTGATGTACTCCAGCGGATCGTCAGCGCCCGCCACGATGGCGGCGATCTCGGAGTTCACGAACGTGAGGCGCCCGTCGACCACGTACGCAAGGCCGACCGCGCACGCCCGGCCGGCCTCTGGGCTGACCGGGTCGACGTCGACTGGAACCGAGGCCGTTTCGTGCCGACGGCCGAAGATCGCCTCCTGCAGGCCGAGCAGGTCGGCGAGATCGTGACCCTGACGGATGCTGGTGAAGAACTCGGCGATGTGAGCCGAACTGAAGCCCCGGTGCAGCAGGTCGCTGATCGTCTTCAGCTGACCCAGGTGGTGTTCGCCGTAGATGGAGGCCCGGCCCTCGCGACGCGGCGGATCGAGTAATCCGCGTTCCCGGTAGGCCCGGATGTTGCGAGAACTGACCCCCGAGACCCCGGCCAGCTCCTCCAGACGATATTCCGCCACCCCGCCCACTCCCCTAAGTGCCGCTCAGAGCAGTTCGCATCTGACCACAGCAACAACCCAAGGGTCCACTGTAGCGTCGGTTCGATGTTTGCGAGAACTGCATCGCTGGGAATCGATTGGCGCGCGGGCCGGCGGCTGGACAAACATTGGACGAGTGCGTGCATGGATCGTCTGGACGACGGGACTTCTGGCCTACATCGTCGCCGTACTCGATCGCACCACGTTGGGCGTTTCCGGGCTGAACGCCGCCGAGCGTTTCGGCGCGAGCCCCAGCGTGCTGTCGACCTTCGTGGTCCTGCAGGTGATCGTGTATGCCGCCGCGCAGGTACCGGCGGGTGTGCTGCTCGACCGATACGGATCGCGGGTACTGATCGTGGCCGGCGCCGGCCTGATGGCGGCGGGGCAGCTGGCGTTGGCACTGACGACGTCGCTGCCGCTGGCGATCGGGGCGCGGGCGGTGGTCGGCCTCGGCGACGCCGTCACCTTCATCTCGGTGTTGCGGCTGGTGCCGCACTGGTTCGCACCGCGACGCGTCCCGCTACTGACCCAACTCACCGGTATCTGCGGCCAGCTGGGTCAGGTGTTGTCGGCGGTGCCGTTCCTGGCTCTGCTCACCGGTACGACGTGGGCGACCGCTTACGTCTCTGTCGCGGCCTTCGGGGCGCTGGCAATGGTGCTGGCGTTGGCGATCGTGAAGGACACCCCGCACGGACGGGTCGTCGCGACGGAGACGCTGTCGGTGCACGCCACGCTCGCAAGCGTCAAGTCCGTGTGGCTGCGGCCAGGCACGCGGCTCGGCTTCTTCACGCACATGGGCTCGCAGTTCTCCGTAACCGCCTTCGCGCTGATGTGGGGTGTGCCGTATCTGACGGTCGCACAGGGACAGTCGACGACGGTCACCGGAGCGCTGCTGACGGTGTCCGTGGTCGCCGCCATCTCGGCGGGCATCGTGATCGGCATCTTCACGGGCCGGTATCCGCACCGGCGGTCGCGGATCGTGCTGGCGATCATCTTCAGCAACGCGGTGGCGTGGACGGTGGTGCTCGCGCTGCCCGGCCGCGCCCCGCTGTGGCTGCTGTTGGTACTCATCGTCGTGATCTCGGTCGGCGGCCCTGGCTCGATGGTCGGATTCGACTTCGCGCGAACGTTCAATCCGAGCGCGACGCTTGGCACGGCGCAGGGCATGGTCAACATGGGCGGGTTCATCGCGTCACTCCTGGTGATGCAGGCGATGGGCGTGATTCTCGGTGCGATGGGCGGTTATTCGTTCGAATCGTTCCGGCTGGCCTGGACAGTGCAGTACGCGGTGTGGGTGCTCGCCGTCGTCGGCATCCTCATCACGCGCCGCAAGGCCAGGCGGCTGATGAAGGCGGAAGAGGAACGCTCGCTGCTGGAGAGCTTCGACTCGAGCTAGGTCAGCGATTCCTGGCCGAGATCCTTCGGTTCGCCTTCATGATCGCCGACACCAACTCGTCCTTGTTCATGGTCGATCGGCCCTCGACGTCGAGTCGCTTTGCGACGACCATCAGGTGCTTCTTCGTCGCGTTCGCATCGACGCCCTCCGCGGACTCACCGCTGGGGTTGGGGCCGCCACTCTCGGCCCGCTCATCCGATGGGCCGAGCTCCGCCTTTGGTTCCCAGTGGTCGCCGACCTTCTCGAAACCGTGCTTGACGGCGCTGAAGGCCGCCCGGTGCGCGCGCTCCCCCTCGCCGTACTGCTCTGCCGCCGCGTCGTGCACCTTGGTGAAGGTGCGCTGCGCCTTGGCGGGCGACTTCTTCAACGTGCTGGGCAGTTCGCTCTGCTTCGCCTGCCCGCTCTTGGTCGTCTTCGACATGGTGGGTGGGTACCCCGACCGGCGCGGTCCGACACGCTAGTCGAGGTCGGAGCCGCTGGCCGCGATCGCCTCGGCGGCGTGCCGGTGTCCGACCAACTCGAACCCGACGACACTGACGACGGGGGCCAGCGTTGCGATCAGCAGGCAGACGGCCATCGGTACCCCGGCGGCGGCCACCACCACCGCGGCCACCAGCACCAAGCCGGTCAGCGCCACCAGCAGCACGTGGAACCGATCCCAGGTGCGCATCATCAGCGAGTACAACAGGTACACCAGGGCGATGTACGCAGCGACTGGGATCACCACCGCGAACACCGAACCGATCGAGCCGATGACGGACTGTTCCTCGACGTAGTACGCCGCGGTATGCAGGCCTGCGCCGGTCGCCACGATCGCGCCGTACAGCGGAATGTGGAGGTAACCGAACGCGAACGAGCGTTCGCGATGCGCGTGCAGGAGTTCGGCGGCCGGCACTGCGAAGTAGATCCACCACATGCCGAACGTGAGCCCCGTACCCGCGACGACGAGGAAGACCGCGTCGCTGGTCCAACCGCGCTCCTCCACGATGGCCGTCAGGGAAGCGACGGTGCCGACCACGCCCTCGCCAAGCGCGATGATCGCCAGCAGTCCGTATCGCTCGGCGATGTGGTGGGCGTGCCACGGCGTCGTGGTCTCGTTGCGGGACTCCGCGATCCGCGGCACCATCAGTTCCACCACGCCGAGCACCACCCAGGCGGCCAGCGTCACCGGCACCGGTGTCGGCAGGAAGATGGTGCCGATCCAACCGACCTGCGCCACCGTCACGATCACCGCATAGGTCAGACAGGCCGTCCGATGTGCGGGGTCTTGACGGGCGGCTCGTAACCACTGCCCCACCAACGCGATCCGCATCACTACGTAACCGGCGACCAGGACGGCGTTGTCGACGTGATGGCCGTGCTCGATCGACGCGAAGAACGGCGGGATGCCCAGCGCGAGGATGAGCACGCCGACCATCTGGATCATCGTCATCACGCGGTAGATCCAGTCGTCGGTGTCATATGCCGAGGCGAACCACGTGAAATTGATCCAGGCCAGCACGGTCGCGAACATCGCGAACACGAACCCCGTCAGGGCCGCGCCGATGTGCCCCGCGACCAGCATGTGCGCGAACTCCGAACCCGCCACTCCGAAAGCGATGACGAACGTAAGGTCGAAGAGGAGTTCCAGGGGCGTGGCGACGCGGTGGCGTTCGTGCGGGTCGCGGCCCGTCATCCGGCGCACCCGGTGGGCGGTAACGCCGGGCAGCGACTGGGGCGCCGCCTCACTCGATGGTTGATTCACTGCGACTGCTCCCTCCGACGGCGGTGACCGTACCGGGTTGCCGGTCCACCCGCTACATACGCGATGGCCGGCCCGAAGAAGTTGGTCATCGGTGCGAGTGGATTCCTCGGCTCGCACGTCACCCGGCAATTGGTGCAACGCGGCGACGTCTTCTACTGCGTCGTCGACACCCGCGCGTGGCTGCGCGACCCGGCGCCGCTGTTCCGCACCAACGTCGAAGGGTTGCGGCACGTGCTCGACGCAACCCGAGCCGGTCCACGACTCGATCCGCAAGGCCGCGGAGTTCTACCTAGCCCGCCGACGTCAGCGCGCCCAGCAAATCGAGTAGTGCACTACTTGTGCCCGCAAAGGCCATCGGTTCGACGATCGAGGCATGACGAAGCAACGGCGAACGGCACGCTCGTGAACGCCCTGGTATTGACGGTCTCACTGGCCGCGGGCGCAGTGTTCATGGCGATCGTCATTCACGACGTACAACTCCGTCTGGAGCAGTGGGACTACCAGCGCCACGCCGACGACTGACGCGATAGCGTCAACCCCATGACTGCCGCCGCCGGGCCGATCGCCGTCGGCGTGGTACTCGCAGCCGGGATGGGCACTCGAGTCGGTGCGGACGGCAATAAGGCATACCTGCAACTGGCCGGCCGAAGCATGGTGTCGTGGTCAGTGGACGCGGTGGCGCGGACATCCTGCATCGACCGCACCGTGCTGGTGTTCCGACGTGGTGAGCGCGCGCTGATCGCCCGCACGCTCGAAACCGAGCTGCCTTCTGTGACAGTGGAATTGGTCGAAGGTGGCGACACCCGGCACGGTTCCGAATGGAACGCGTTGCGGCACCTTGCGGCCGACATCGAATCCGGAGCCGTCGACGTCGTACTCATCCACGATGCCGCCCGACCGCTCGCCGGACCCGACATGATGCGCATGGCCACTTCGACCGCGCGGGAGTTCGGTGGCGCCATTCCGGCCGTGTCCGCCCACGACGTGGTGAGTGCGACACCCGCCGGAATCGCTTTCGGCGGCCCGCTGGTACGGGTACAAACCCCGCAGGCATTTCGAGCGCGGCCGCTGCTCGACGCCTACCGGATAGCCCAGGTCGAGGACTTCGAAGGCACCGACACCTCGTCGTGCATCGAACGCTTCACCGACGTAGGGATTCAGGCGGGGATTCGGACCTTTCCCGGCACGGCGACCAACCTGAAGGTGACGTATCCCCAGGACGTGCTCGTCGCGGCGCGACTGTTGCAGGACCGGGTCAGCCCGAGCGACGGGACGTGATGATCGCGTCGAGCAGGTCCGCGTCGGCGGGCAGGGTGAAGCGGACCGCGTCGGCGTGACCGTCCACCGTGGCGATCGAATGGCCCGCCGCGAGTGCGTTGCCGAGTTCGTCGTCGATCGGGTCGAGGGCGAGTAACTCGGCCAGCGCCGAGGCGGTGAATCCACGCGGGTACTGGACCGCGCGAAGGGTACTGCGGTCGATGGTCGCGACCACCGCCCCCCGTTCGTCGACCGACTTCACGCTGTCGGTCACGGACACCACGGGCACCACGATGCGGTGGCCGGCCGCCAGTCCTGCGATGACCCGGTCGGTTACCTCACCGGGAACCAGCGCATGACGGTGGTCGTGCACCAGCACGGGTGCTGACGAGAGTTGTTCCGGCACAAGGTATTGCAGGCCTGATGCGATGGCGCGGCGCCGGTCGCCCGGTGCGGGTGCCGCGATCACCGTGACCGCTGACCACCCGCGGGCCGCCAGTACGTCGTGAACCCGCGCGACGAGCGACTCGGCGACCGCAACGACCACGCGTGGTGCAGCTACTCGACTGAGCAGCATGCGCACCGCCATGACGAGCGGCTCCTCGCCTGCGATCGGGGAGAAGATCGCCGCGGGATCTACGGCCGCGGGCAGCGGCAAGATCGCCCCGGGTTCCATCACCGGTACCGACGCTTGTACTCGGCCCAGTTCCAGGTCGACAGAAACTTCTGGCCCGCGACATGGCCCTTGGCATAGAGCGCTTCGACGTCCGCATCGGAGATGTCGAAGTCCAGGAACCCGACCTTGGTGGAGTCCACCCGAATGGCGCGGGCACTGACCCACGGCTGATTCAGATACGCCTGATCCCGGCCCACCAGCACGGTGGTGATGACGTCCTCGAGCGCATGCGGGGCACCGACCAGTCGCAGCACGTCCAGTCCCGGGATGACTCTGTCGTTGCCCTGCGGCAGGTTCGGTAGCACCGTGACCCCGAAGCTCGGCCAGCGTGGCGTCCTACCGTCATGACGGTCCAACGAGTCGATCGGGAAGTTGGACAGCAACCCACCGTCCATCAGCGTCGAGGTGAGGCCAGCGGTGCTCTCGAGGGTCACCGGACGGAAGAAGAACGGAATGGACATCGACGCCCGCACCGCGTCCGCGACCGACTGCTCGTCGGGATCGAGGCCATAGACGCGGCGGTAGTCCCACGGCAGCCGCACCAGCTGACCCGTGGTGACGTCCGAGACGGTCACCACCAGCCGGTAGCGCTGTTCGGGCGGTAACTCGTCGTCATCGATGGCGAGGTCACCGAACGTGGTGATGCCGAGGCCGGCGAGTTGGTCGCGTACCCAGTTGTGCGCGTAGTCGCCCTTGTAGATCCCGTTGTGGCGGGCCAGGGCGACGGACGGACCAATCACCGGCACGCGCTCGAACGCGCCTGGATCCAGAAACTTGCGGTAGTCCAGTTGCAGCGCAAGCTCTTTGACTTGGGCGCCCGTCAGTTGACCCGCCTGCGCAGCGGCGGCGACCACCGCCCCGACGATGGAACCGGCCGAGGTGCCAGACACCCGCTGCGGAACGTAACCGGCTTCCAGCAGCGCGACGACGGCACCCACCAGGCCGACGCCCTTGACGCCGCCACCGGACAGCACGAGGTCGGCAGGCTTCGAGGTTCGTGGCATGGGAACGATTCTGCAACCTTGGCGCCGGCGGGCGGCGCTCAGGTGCTAGACGGGGTCGAACGAGGAGATGAGCCAGTCATCGTCGACCTTGGTGAGCCCGACCTTTACGCTGCTCGCCGTGAACGAGCCGTCGGGGTTCTCCTTGCTCGTCGTGGTCTGGTTGAGGTACAGCAGCACGACCGCAGAGCCGGGGTGCATTTCGGCCACCGCTGACTGCACGATCGCCGCTGAGGTCTTCACCGCCTTCTGCTGGGCGGCCGGCGTCACGATGTCGTGAGTGAACTGCGTGTAGTAGTTCAGAAAGTCGCCAGTCAGGTGGGTCTTCGCGGTGGCAAAGTCCTTTTCCAGCGTCTGCGGTGAATACGACAGCAGTGACGTCGTCCCCGTGGTCGCCGCCTGCAGCACCGTTGCCTTCGCCGCCTCGTTGGTCTGTTGATCCGGGCGGAACTGCGCCAGGTAGAACCACGTCGTCACACCGATCGAGGCGAGTACCAGGACGGCCAGCGCGACCGGTACCAACAGCCGCCTGAGCAGAGTGCGCGGCGCGGGTTCCGCGGCAAGCGCGTTGTAGTAGTCGGCGTCGAACTCCTCGTCCGCGTCGGCCTCGGTGGCTTCGGTGGCTTCGTCGACCTCGGCGGCTTCGTCCGACTCGGTGGGCTCGACTGCGTCCGGCTCGGTCTCGTCGTTCTTGGGATCGATCACGTCGTCCTTGGTCATGGCACGAACTCGACTTTCGAGAGCTTGATCCGATCACCGTCACGCGTCATACCGACCCTCAATCGCCACGAGCGCGGGTCCTGCTTGTCGCTGGCCTTGTTGGACACATTGGTCGTGACGGCGACGAGCACGGTCGCCGTGTCCTTGGTCATCGACTGAACGGCGGCGGCGCTCACGGTGGCTTCGGTGATGACCTTCGAGTTCTGCGCGACCTGGATGAAGGAGTCGGCCTGACCTTGGAAGTCCTTCTTGAACTCACCAGTGGTGTTGTCGATGATGCGCTGGACGTCTTCCTTGGCGTTGTTGAAGTTGAGGGACATCAGCGTCACCACGCCCTGGCGTGCGGCCGCGGCGAACTCCGCGGATTGCGTTTCCTGGGCCGCGACATTGCGGTGGTGCCAGTACATGGCGCCGCTCAGCCCGAGTAGCGCTATCGAGCCCACCACCGCCACCGACGCCACTAGCGCCTTCGCGATCAGCTTCCACGCGGCAGGTGCCTGCTTCTCGTCGGCGTCGAGGTCGTCCTCGTCGGCCGGGGTGTCCGCGCCGGCCACGGCGTCCTCGTCGGCCAAGGCGTCTTCGTCGGCCAGGGCGTCTTCGTCGTCTGACGGATCGGCGACAGGTGGCTTGGTCAGCGAGCCGCGCTCGGCAGCCTCGGTAGCCGATGCAGTCGGCTGCTCGAGTTCCGGCGACGCGGATTTCTCGGCTGCCGTGGACTCGACTTCCTTGGCCTTGGTGGCCGCCGCTTCCGTGGCAGCCGCAGCTGCCTCCCGGCGCAGCCGGATGGCACGGGCTCGCGCCCGCGCCGCAGCTGCGACTGCGTCAGCTTCGGCAGCCTCGGCGTCGGCCTCTTCGGCCGCAGCGAGGGCGTCGTCGGCATTGGTCACTCGATCGGCCTCCCTGGGCAGGTCGTCAGCTTCGCCGTTGAGCACCGACGAGGGGCGCTTGCGGGGCGGCATGCGACCTCCTGTCCTAATCCGTTAAGCATTGCGCGCAATGAGAATGGCGTTTTCAATTATCGGTATCGTCCCGACGATACCGCATCCGTTGACCAGGCCAGAAAGCGTTACTTCCTGCGGAAATGCTATTTCCGCGCTGTACGTCCGCTCAGCGCAGCCGGTCCTTCACGACCTTGCCCGTGGCGTTCGTAGGCAGCTCGTCGAGGAACTCTACATACCGGGGCACCTTGTATCCGGCCATTCGCTCCCGACTCCAGGCGATGAGTGCGTCGGCGGTGGCCAACTCGACCGCGTCGCTCCTGCAGACCACGACCGCCTTCCCCACCTGACCCATCCGATCGTCCGGTACGCCGATGACAGCGACCTGCGCGATCGCCGGGTGCTCGAGCAGGAAGCCTTCGATCTCGGCGGGATAGGCGTTGAACCCGCCGACGATGAACATGTCCTTCTTGCGGCCGACGATGCGCAGCCTGCCCGAATCAGTGAGCTCACCGAGATCACCGGTGTGCAGCCACCCGTCGGCGTCGATGGCCTCGGCCGTCGCGATGGGATCGTCGAGGTAGCCCTGCATGACGCTGTAGCCGCGCACCAACACCTCGCCGTCGTCGGCGACGTCGACCTGGATGTCCTCGCACGGGAGTCCGGCGGTGGTGGCCACGTCCTCGAAGGAGTCGCCGGGACGGGACAGCGTCACGTTGCCTGCCTCGGTGAGCCCGTAGCCGGTCATCAACGTCTGGAACGGAAGTTCGTCGTGTATGCGCCGGATCAGTTCCACCGGGATGTCGGCCGCGCCGGTTACACCTGCGCGCAGCGTTGACAGCTTGCCCTTGTCACCGACGGTCAGCAGCGAGTGAAACAGCGTCGGCGGGCCGGGCAGCATCGTGATGCGTTCGGCGGCAATCAGTTCCACCACCCGGTCGAGGTCGAAGGCCGCCACCGGCAGCATCGTCGCGCCACGAAGAAATGACGCGATGAGGCCGGCCTTCAGTCCGAACGTGTGGAAGTACGGGTTGATCATCAGGTAGCGATCACCCTCGCGCAGGTCCGCGAGCGTCGCCCACTCCTCGTACATCCGCAGCGTCTGAACGTGGTTCATCATCGCGCCCTTGGGACGACCCGTGGTGCCCGAGGTGTAGATGACGTCGGAGACGTCGGTTCCGTCGACGACGCGCTCGTACGGTGATCCACTGGCCAGGAAGTCGGACTTCAGGTCGATCGTCGGCACGTCCAGTCCGACCTGAGCAACGCTGAAGTCTTCGCCGAGGAAGCCCTTCTGAACCATGACCGCCTTGGCTCCGCTACGCGCCACCACGTCGGCGGCCTCGTCGGCCTTGAACCGGGTGTTGACCGGGACCAGCACGGCGCCCGCCGTCATGAGCCCAAATGCGGCGATGATCCACTCGGCCGAGTTGGGCGCCCAGACCGCGATGCGGTCACCCTTGCCAACGCCGAATTCGGCGAACGCGCCCGATGCGCACCGGATGCGGTCGGCGAGTTCGACGTACGTCAGGCGCAGCGGACCGTCCACGACCGCCTCGGCGTCGCCGAACCGGTCCGCTGCGCTCGAGACCAGCTCGGGGATCGTCCGCCAACGCTCTTCGAACGTCACAACGTGACGAGGCGATCCAGGTTTCCGCCCATGATCTTGGCCTGATCCTCGAGGGCGAGGTGCTCCAGCGCCGTCACGTAGTGCGTCGGCTCCGCCAGGCCTTCCGGGTGTGGCCAATCGGAGCCGTACAGCACCTGCTCCACCCCGATCAGGTTGATCAGATCGTCGATGCCCTCTTCGTAGAACGGGCTGACGTAGATGCGGTTCTTGATCTCCTCGATCGGATTGCCGGGGAAGGCCTCGGGCGCCTTCTTCCAGACCTCAGCCATGGAGTCCAGCAGCGGGAACATCCACTTCGACCCCGCCTCGACGATGCCCACCTTCAGCTTCGGGAACCGGAACAGCGCGCCGTGAATGACCCAGGAAGCCACCGCATCCTGGATGGGGCGCCACTCGTTGAGGATGCCCATCGCGTTGGTTTGGAACGGCAGCATCTCCTGCGCGCCGCCGTCCCACTCGGAGGTGTAGCGGGAGTAGCCGCTGTCGCTCGAGTGCATTCCGACGAACACGTCGTACTCGACGCACCGCTCCCAGAAGGGGTCGAACTCGGGCAGCGCGAACGACCGCGGGCCGCGGAAACCGGGCACCGGGGCCGGCCGGATCAGGATCGCGCGGGCCCCCCGCTTGACGCACCATTCCAGCTCCTCGATGGCCTTCTCGACGATGGGCAGCGTGATCACCGGGGTGGTGAAGATCCGGTTCTGGTAGTTGAAGCCCCACACCTCGTCGAGCCACTGGTTGAGCGAGTGGACGATGACATGGATGGCGACCGGGTCATCGCTGAGCCGCTCCTCGATCAGGCTGGCCAGCGTCGGAAACATCAGCGAGCGGTCGAGGCCCAGTTCGTCCATCTTCTCGAGGCGCGGACCGGGCTCGAAGAACGCCGGAATGGCCCTCATCGGCTCCCCGAAGAGTTCGCGCTTGCTCTTGCCGTCGGGGTTGCCGAACTTGAAGTA
Organism: Mycobacterium sp.; assembly: GCA_025966225.1. Lineage (GTDB taxonomy): Bacteria > Actinomycetota > Actinomycetes > Mycobacteriales > Mycobacteriaceae > Mycobacterium. The sequence goes on from JAOPVI010000180.1 coordinate 13,283, forward strand.
CTCCTCCCAGGCGCCCGGCTTCGCCACCACCGAGAAGGTGGGATTCGGGATGTAGTTACTGATCTGGCCGCGCAACGCGATCTTGGTACGCCCGTTGATCTCGACGTACTGGACGACGTCCTTGTATTCCTCGGGCAGGTACTTGGTCAGCGCCTCTGGCGGCTCATACAGATGGTTGTCCGCGTCGAAGAGCGGAAACGGGATATCGACCCGGTGCGAAAGCTGTCCCATGGAACACTCCTTTTCCTGTTGAGAGAATCCTATTCTCATCCGCGTTCAGTGGCAATCCTCTGCCGTGCCTCGGCAGCAGACCTGGCCTGGACGTCCTGGCGAACGACGAACTTCTGCACCTTGCCACTGGCGGTGCGCGGGAAGTCGTCGGCTTCGTACAACTCCTCTGGCCACTTCTGCCGGGCTGCACCTGCGGCCTCGAAGTGGGCGCGGACGTCGTCGAGCGTTGGCATCGACTCCCCCGCCCGCACGCGCAGCACGGCCGCTGCACGTTCCCCCAGTCGGGTGTCGGGGGTGGCCACGACGACGGCCTCGAGCACCTGCGGCATCGCCAGCAGCAGCTCCTCGACCTCGAGCGCGCTGATGTTCTCACCACCGCGGATGATGACGTCGGCCTTGCGGTCGGTGATGGTCAGGTAGCCGTCGTCGTCGAGCACCCCGATGTCGCCGGTGTGGTACCAGCCGTCGTCGTCGAAGGCCTTGGCCGTCAGCACGGGATCGAGGTAGCCCAGACACAGGTCCGGGCCGCGGCTGATAATCTCGCCGTCGTCGCTGAGCTTGAGTTCCACGCCGGGCCTTGGGTTGCCGTCGGTGTACAGCCGCTTGTCCTCCGCGTCGGCCACGCCGGATCCGGTGATCGAGGGGTGCTCGGTGCTGCCGTAGGAACGGAAGACGAACACGCCGTAATCGGCCAGCCTCCTGGTCACCGCATTGGGCACGGTCGAGCCGCCCAGTCCGCAGGTCTTGATGTGCTTGCGGTGTTCGTCGGTGCAGTCGGGATGGTCGAGCAGGCTGGTCACGAAGTAGGGCGGACCGCCGCCGATTGTGATGCCATCCGACTTCATCAGAGCCAAGACTGCGGCTGGGTCGAAGACATCGGCCAGGTCGATCGTCGCGCCCTCTAGCACCGGAATCAGGAACGCGCTGAGCATGCCGATGAAGTGTCCGACCGGCGTGGCGGTCAATTGTCTGCCGCGGTCGGGGGGGTAGTTGGCCAGCAGCTGCCGGGTCTCGCAGCCCAGCGTCTGATGGCTGTGCACGACACCCTTCGGATCGCGTGTGGTGCCCGAGGTGAATGCGATCAGCGCAGGCGACGCGGGGTCGGCGGCGAGGGTGCCTGCCATCGGCTCGGGCTCGAGCAAGTCCTCGAATGGAAGTTCGACTCCCCCGAAGTTGCCGCCCTCGCCGACCAGCGCCACGATCGGAATGCTCGCGCAGAGGTCCGGTTGGTACTTCATCCGCCCGAACTCTTCGGCGGTCACGAAGACCTTGGGCTTGGCGGTCGCGACGATGTGTCCGACTTCCTTGCGGCCGTAGAAGTGCACGATCGGCACCACCACCGCGCCGAGCAACGCCGACGCCCAGAACGTCGCCGCCGCTTCCATCCAGTTGGGCAACTGCAGCGCGACCACGTCGCCAGGGCCGACGCCACGCTTGCGCAGTCCAGCGGCCAGCCGCCGCGCCACGAGTTCGACGTCCGCGAACGTTCCTTCATATGGCCGCACCGCGGAGTGCACGTAGAAGCCGGCCTTCGGGCTCGCCTCAAGGCTGCCCGCGAGCAGGTCACCGAGGGTGTCCTGCGTCCACCAGCCATCGGCTTCGTAGCGGGTGACCAAATCGACGGGGATCCGGCGCGGCGCGGCGATGTGACTGGTCGGCCGATCAGGGGTTTTCATGGACTGGAGCAATCCTCCGAAGCATCGGGAAACAACCTGGTGATGGTATTCTCCCAAAACGAGAATGCCAATACCGAACTTGGAGAACCAGTGGAGAGCAGTCGGATGGTCGACCTCGAATTGGACGACGGATTGGCGATCGTCACGATCGACCGGCCGCACGCGCGCAACGCGATCTCGCTGGAGACGATGGACCGACTCGACGAGGCGTTGGACGGCGCCGCGGGCGCCAGGGCCCTGGTGATCAAGGGGGCAGGCGACAAGGCCTTCGTCTCCGGAGGTGACCTCAAGGAGCTCAGCGCCATCCGGACCGAGGCCGACGCGGCGGCCATGGCGTGGCGCATGCGCAAGGTGTGCGACCGCATCGCAGGCTTCCCCGGACCGGTGCTGGCCGCGCTGAACGGTCACGCACTCGGCGGCGGCGCCGAGGTGGCGGTCGCCGCCGACATCAGGCTTGCCGCCCACGACATCAAGATCGGCTTCAACCAGATGGTGCTGGAGATCATGCCCGCCTGGGGCGGAGCCGAACGCCTGGCGGCGCTGGTAGGCAAGAGCCAGGCCCTGCTGCTCGCGGGTACTGGCACCATTCTGTCGGCGGCCCAGGCCGAACGGGTCGGGCTCGTCCAACGGGTCGTACCGCGCGGATCCTTCGAGGACGAGTGGCGCACGGTCGCGCGAAGGCTGGCGTCGCTCCCGGCAGCCGAGATCAAGCGCGTGGTCGCAGGCACGTCACCCGAGGATGCCGTCGCAGCCTTCGCCCGACTGTGGGTGGCCGACGCGCACTGGGCCGCGGCGGACAAGGTGATGAACCGCAGCAAATGAATTGGGCCACGCCGCTGAAGCCTTGAGCCTCAATCCGGTGCGCCCTGGCGCCCAGTACGCCTTCCCGGTCATTCGACGCGGGGGCCGCGACCACCCATTCGTCATGGCCCATCTCGAGCACGGGCCGCATTGCGACTTAGGCTACCCTAACTTGAGGTAGTCGCGCGGGTTACGGTTCAGCCGCCGAGTTCGCGGATCGGGTCGCTGCCATCCCAGTCGGCCGCAGCGGACCGAATCAGCTCCGCCAATCCCTCAAGTGCGTCCGTGCGCGCGGTGAGTTCCGCGATCGCCGCGCCCGCGGGCGGCTCGGCATAGGCGTATCGCTGGCCCTGGTCCTCGCCGCCTTCCCAGACCACCGGCCACTCGGCAGCCCGAATGGCCGCCATTGTGGCTTCGAAGTCGTCTGTCCACCAACACAATTGGTTGAAGCCCTCACCGTGGTTTGCCAGGAACTCGGTGTAGGTGCTGGGGGTGTCGTCGGTCTGATGGATCAGTTCGAGTTGCATGTCACCGCTGTTGGCCCAGGCCAACGACAGCGTGACCGAGCACGGTTGTCCCCGATAGCGCACGTGTTGCGTCAAGCCGCGCATGACGAACCAGGGTCCGATGCCCATCGCCAGCCAGCTGGCGATGGCGGCGTCCAGATCGCGCACGACGTAACCGAGCTGGCGGATCGGGCCGGGCAGCAGACCCGTCATGACGATGCGGTCGGGTGAACGATGACGCGCGGCGGACCTTGCGAGCGCCGCACCTGATTCAGCGCCTCAGGCACTTCGTCGAGTCCGATGGTCCTTCCGACGCTCGCCAGGGTGTCGAGCCGGCCGTCGGCGACGGCGTCGAGCGTGCCGTACCAGTCCTGCGGATGCGGTCCGCCACCGAACTGGATGGCGACGCCCTTGTGGGTGGCGTCGGTGCAGTCGATGGTGCCCGCGTCATACCAGCCGCCCGCGGCGAACACCCGGGCCATGAACTCGCAGGAGTCGACGACGTCCTGCATCAGGCCGTTGCGGCCCACGCATTCGAAGATGACCTGCTGCGTCTGAATGTTGTTGGCCCGGAATGTCTCCCGCCAGACTTCGTACGGATCGCGCTGTGACGGGTTTACCAGGACGTCGGCGCCGAACGTCTTGGCGTATGCGAGCCGGTCGTCGCTGTAGTCCGCCACCACGATCGGACCGACCCCGCGCGCCCTCAGGGCGGCGACCGTCGAGAGGCCGATGGCGCCCGCCCCGATGACGAGCGGCAACTCCCCCGGTCCGATACCCGAGCAGCGCACGTAGAACTCGCCAACCGCGAACGCATCGACCAGTGCGACAGCGTCATTCGACACTCCGTCGGGGACCGGCCGTGACATCAACTCCGAGACCACCATCAGTTCGCCGAACGCACCAGGCGCATCGGGGTGGTGTCCGATGACCAGTGGCTCGACGCCTGCGCGGATCAGGATCGGCATGCTGGTGACGCGCGTGCCGAGCGGGAAGTCACCCGAACAATCCGGCCCATGGCCCACCACCTCGCCGATGAACTCGTGTCCCATGATCGTGTCGCGACCCGAATCCCAGACGAAGCGGGGCGCCGAATTCGGATGGTCCATGTAGTGCACGTCGGACGCGCAGATCGCCGCGCTCAGCGGCTTGATCAACAGCTCGCCCGCACCGGGCACCGGGTCGGCCGTCTCCCGGACGACGAGCTTGCCGTCGCGCAACACCACCGCACGCATCAGGACTCCCGACTGGCGGCGAAACCCGTTGAGGCGGCGCTCATCATCTCCACCAGCGCGCGTCGATCGATGGTCCAGACCTGTGACGCGACGGCACGGTTGTGCTCCCCTACGACGTGAACGGGTCCGTTGCCGATGTTCTCGATGAGCTCGCGGGCCACGTCCTCGGAAAGCATCTGTGCATTCGGGTCGTACGTGATGCCCATCCGCTGCAGCGCGGGCGTGTACGTCATTCCGAGCGGGGCAACCACCACGTCGACGCCGTGCGGTCGCAACTCTGCCCACAGCCCCTCGGCGAAGTTGTGTTGGAACGCCTTCACCCCCGAGTACATGGCCAGGGTCGCCGATCCGGCCACGCACGCCAGCGAGGCGACCAGCACGATGCCGCCGCGGCCGCGGTCCTTCATGGCCGGGCCGAAGTGCCGCGCGAGCACGACGGGGCCGATGCAATCCAGCTTGATCTGTTTGAGCGAGTAGTCCAGGTCGTTCTCGAGGAAGGTCGTCGTACGGTCGGAGGCACCTGCGTTGTAGATGACGAGGCCGACTTCGAGTTCCTCGGTGGCCGTGGCGATCTGGTCCCCGACGTCCGGCGCGGTCAGGTCGAGCACCACCGGCCGGACCTCGACGCCGTGACGTGCGCGCACACCCGCCGCCACTTCCTCCAGCAGCGCGCCGTTGCGTGCAACGAGGACGAGGTCGAGTCCACGTTTCCCGAGCTCGTCGGCCAGGCATGCGCCGATGCCCTCCGAGGCGCCCGCGATCAGCGCCCAAGGCCCGTACTTCTCCGCGAAGTCAGACATGTTCGATTCCCGTTTCCGCGGCCGCTTGGGCTCCGCCGGTGGTGATGCGAGGCGTCTTGGTGGTCCGGCGATGGATGCGCCACCCGTGATCAGTGCGCACCAACTCGTCGTCGTAGTGGCCGACGGCCTCCACCCAGTTCGCGCCGTCGTCGGGAGTCAGCATCAGCACGGCGTGAACATACGTCCGCGCGGTCGCGGTGTCGCCGTCTTCATCGATGGCAATGACGAAGTTCGAGAGCCGGTGATAGGTCGGCCCCATCGGGTCGTGCAGCTGCGAGAAGAGCTTGGTGAGCGCGTCCGGATCGGTGAAGTGTCCTACCTCGCCATAGTCGAGGTCGACCGAGTCGGTCCAACACGATCGGAACAGCGGCCAATCGCATCGGTCGATTCCGGTGGCGTATCGGGTCAACACCTTGACGACTGCTGCTTCGTCTGAGTCCACGCCCCGGACGCTAGTGGATAAATTAGACTCCGGTCAACACTCGACATTCGATGGAAAGTGGTTCAAATGGCGGTATCTGCGCGAGCGTCGTCCGCTGACCGTGGTCAACGCCGCACGTCACTACAACAGGCGCGGTCACGCCAGACGCGGCAAGCGCTCGTCGAGTCCGCGTTGATGCTGTGGCGCGCCAACGGGTTGGCAAACACCACCGTGGCCGACATCTGTCGGGCGGCGGGTGTGTCGAAGGCCCTGTTCTACTTCTACTTTCCGCGCAAGGAGGACGTGCTCTTCGAGTTCGCCGTCCAGTCCGAGGAAGCCGCGTACCAGAGCACCAGGTCCATGATCGGCAAGCCATATGAGCTCGGCGACGTCATCGGCGCGGCGCTCACCAGCCTCGAATCCGACATGAGGCGTAACACCCCCGAACTCGTCATCCAGACGATCGTCGAGGGCTACCGCCGCATCGTCGGCGAAGGCACCCCGGGAACCACCCGTCCGGAGTGGACGAAGCACCTCTTCATGGAGCTCTTCGAGCACGCGCAAGCTGAAGGCAAGTTGCCCGCGCACGTCGACGTGCCCCACCTGGCCGCGGTGGCCCAGTCCCTGGTGTCCGAGGGGGCCAGACGCTGGGCCGCGGGCGCGTTCGGCGAACGTTCGTTCGCCGCCGTGGTCGGTCGCGACATCGTCGCGTTGGTCACCGGTTACTGCGCCCTGACGGACTGAGCCCAAGTGCGCGGCTCCAGCCATTCGCGCCCCCGCGAAGCGAACCTCGTTCTAAAATCCGGAAATGACATTTTCGTGGCGGCTCCGTCGGCTGACCAGGGTCTTGCCCGTTGCGGCAGTGGTACTTGGCAGCCTGTCGATGGGCGCCCCGAGCGCGGTTGCCGATGACGACCCCGTCGGTCCCCCGCTGCACAACGTCAAGTACACGGTCTTCTCCGAGCAGCCTTTCCGGAACGCGCAGATCTACTACCGCGACGTCGACCCGCCGAACTTCGCCGAATACAGCCACAACCCCTACGCGTTCAGCCCAAGCGCCAACGCCGACACGGGCCCGAGTCAAATGTGGTCCATCGACGTGATGCTGGCCAACCCCGACGACTGGGCGATGGTGACGGTCGGCAGCTTGGACTCGCCCAAGCGCCCGAACTTCCATTGCGTGCTTGCGGTCGACGGCCAGGTCGTGTCAACCAACCAGGGCCCCAAGGGTGCGCTCTGCTCAATCCGGAACTGGTGAGTCCGCCTCGTCGCCTTCTATCGCACGGATCTGGTCCTCGAGGAACTTCAGGATCTCGGTGTGGCCGACGGACATCCCGAGGCTTCGTTCGAAGATGAGCACCTGCGACGCCCCGGTAGCGAAGAACGTCCACACGACGGCAGGCACCTGCGACATGTCGATGCCGTACCGCTCGAGGACCGTCGTCAGCGCCTTGGTCTGCTCCTCGCGGGCGCGTTGCGCGTAGTGCGCGATCTCGGCGTGCAACGCCTTGCGGTGGTTGGCCAACCCCATGAACTCCAACGTGAGCCGGGTGGCGGACGGATCGGTCATGAATCTCCACAGCGCCCACAACGGCTGCGGTGCCGCGAGCGCGCGCGCCTGGGCGGCCAGTCCCTGCTCTGCGCGGCGGCGGAAGACGCCAAGGAACAACTCGTCCATCGTGCGGAAGTAGTAGTGCACCAATTGGGGCTTGAGGTCCGCCTTCTCCGCGACCCGGCGAGAAGTGACCGCGGCGTAGCCCTCCTCGATCATCAGTTGCTCCGCCGCGTCGAGCAGCACGACGCGGTTCTTCGCGTCGGGTGCTCCGATCCTGCGCGGGGAGGCCATGCCAACGTCACCTTCACTCTCGTCGTCGGTTCGTCACGCGAATCGTAGCCGCAGCTAAGCGCTGTGACCTTGACCACGACAGTACGTCATGCTAAGCAGATGCTCAGCAATTTCAATCGGAATGGCGACGGCACGCTTGGTCCGTCGTCGAATCGAACCGCTCCGTTCCCCGCCAGCCCCGGAAGGCATGCACACCAGATGACCGACTTCGACACCGTCGACTACTTCACCGATCAGTCCCTGGTGCCCGACCCGCACCCGTACTTCGACCATCTGCGCGGCAAGTGCCCGATCGTCAAGGAGCCCAATTACGGGGTGCTGGCGATCACGGGCTTCGACGAAGCCACCGCGGTGCTCAAGGACGCCGACACGTTCTCGTCGTGCATCGCGGTGGCGGGTCCCTTCCCGCCGCTCCCCTTCACCCCCGAGGGTGACGACATCACGGACCAGATCACCGCGCACCGCTCCCAGATGCCGATGTTCGAACACATGGTCACCATGGATCCGCCCGATCACACCAACGCCCGCTCGCTGCTCAACCGGCTGCTGACCCCGAGCCGATTGAAGGAGAACGAGGACTTCATGTGGCGGCTTGCGGACGAGTGCCTCGACGACTTCATCGCCGACGGCAAGTGCGAGTTCCTGAGCGCCTACGCGAAGCCGTTCTCGATGCTGGTGATCGCCGACCTGCTCGGCGTTCCGGAGGCGGACCATACGCAGTTCCGCACCGTGCTCGGTGCGCAGCGACCTGGTGCGATCGTCGGCTCGCTGGACCACGACGAGCTGGTCGGGACCAACCCGCTCGAGTGGCTGGACGAGACGTTCGTCGCCTACCTCGAGGAGCGCCGCGACTCCCCTCGCGACGACGTGCTCACCGCACTCGCCACCGCCAAGTATCCCGATGGCTCGGTGCCACCCGTCCTCGAGGTCGCCCGTTCCGCGACCTTCCTGTTCGCCGCGGGCCAGGAGACCACCACCAAGCTGCTGTCCGCGTCGATCAAGGTGCTCGGCGACCGTCCCGACATCCAGGAGACGCTTCGCAAGGATCGCAGTCGCATCCCGATCTTCGTCGAGGAAGCGCTCCGGATGGACGCTCCGGTGAAGAGCCAGTTCCGGCTGGCCAAGAAGAACACCCGCGTCGGTGACATGGACGTCCCCGCCGGCACCACGGTCATGGTGTGCCCCGGCGCCGTCAACCGCGATCCCGTGCGGTTCGAAAATCCACACGAGTTCAGCCTGGACCGCAAGAACGTCCGCGAGCACATCGCGTTCGGACGGGGCGTGCACTCTTGCCCAGGAGGCCCGCTCGCTCGCGTCGAGGGCCGGGTGTCCGTCGAGCGCATTCTCGACAGGATGTCCGACATCAGGATCG
>JAOPVI010000188.1 GCA_025966225.1 Mycobacterium sp.
CCCTGGCGAATCCCCTGATGCCCCGAAAGGCTTGCGGCACGGACCATCCGCGTCATGTCCTCTCGCTCCCGCCGCCGGCTGCTCGCCCTCACCGCTGCGGTCGCGCGCTCGCTGCGGCCGTCCCCGCCGCGCACGCCGACTCGATCTTCCTACGTCAAGGACGCCGACGTCCAGCTGACAACGCCCGCGGCAGCCGCGACCATCGGGTGACGACGGCGGGCGGGTACACGTACGCGTCGCTGGTCGACGATGGCCGGATCCTCGCGCTGCACGGCAAGCGGCTGCAGAATCGAATCGACTCCGGCCTCGGCCTCTAGAGCCCGAAGGCGCCATTGGAGAACGCGGCGGCCCGGTATACGCGCAGGTTGCGGCGCACCGGAGGCCGGATCGGGAAGTGGTACTAAGCCCCTGCGGGGGACTGCCAGCGCCTACTACGCCTCTTGCGTATGTCGGCAGTCGTCACCGCAGCCCCAACGATGGCCAGCGCCGCTCCGGCTCCTCCCCATGTTCTTGGATTGGGAATGCCGTTACACCGTCCGTGTCCGTGGTCGTCGCGACGGCAGACAACGATCTGCTCCGGCTGACCCGCGTACCAGCCGTATACCCCGACAAGCCCAATCAGCACGCCGGCAGCGATCAAGGCGACGCCGAGAACCCACCAGGCTCTCCACCCTCCAGCCATCCTGGGGTCAGTCACCGGTCGATCGTCGGGGCGGACGCGGACAGCACCGCTCAGGAACGTGCCGACGCCGGACGGTGGATGGACCATGGCCCTCGTCGTCACACGCAAGCACGGCCAGGCGCTTCGGCTGAGGACGCCCGAAGGCATCGAAATCGAAATCGTCGTACGGCTCGCAGTCGAGGCCGATCGCCGCCGACCCGGGTGTCACGACGGTGTCGTTGCCGCTGCCGCACGCGACGTTAACCCAGCGAGCGGCCGGCAGCAAAGACGTCTTTGGCGAGCACGAGCCGGTCGTCGCCCGGGCCCCCGTCGACCGCGGTCGCGGACATGCCGTTGAGGGTGTCGACGCCATTGCCACCGATCAGCCGGCCGACCGCTGGTCGTGCGGTCAGGAGATCAGCGCCGTCGCGCCCGTCGATGACGGCGGCATCAGCCAGGACATCGGGTCCAGCCCGGGCGGCATCCGATCTACAGGCGGCGCTCCTCCTCGTCGGCGCCGAGCCACCATGCCTGTAGGGCGCTGGCAGTCAGGAGCGTCGCCATCAATGGGTGATCCATAAGTTGCTGGATGAACCGCTCGGCCTCCTCGCAAGGCGCGTCCCACTCCAAGAGGAACTGATGGCCTGAGGGCGGGCCGGCCGGTGCGAGGGCCGCTGCCCATGCGTCGTCGTAGTTGAAGAACACGGCGAGGCCGTCTTGGTCGTCGAAGAACACGCCGCCGCCGTCTTGGTCTTGGGTCGGAACCTGTCGGTAGAACTGCGCCCAGACCAGTGGTTCGTGTCCTTCGAGTTCTGCTGGCGGGAAGAGCAGCTGTTGGCCACTGTCGCGGTGTTCGGGGACCCAGAGGAAGTCTGCGTGGAGCGATCCATCGCATTCATGGGCGTTTGTGGTCCAGTCGTCCCGCACCGTCTGCCACAGTGGACCCGCCGACGGCCGACCGTCGGCCCACGCGGCAGCGAGCCTCTCTGACATGGACGGCCTCTGCATCTCAGCCAACAAACCTCTTGGGGGTCCGGCCTAGCAATGGGTTCCTCTGGGTGTAGTCGTAACCTGACGGATCGTTCTCGCCGACGAGGTCGATGTCCAGTCGGCCTCGATAGGACGACAGGTGGTCGGGAGTGGACACGACCTCTACCTTCGAGGTGACACGACGACCTGACCCCAGCTTGCCGAGGGCTTGCTTAAGGATCTTGGGCTCGATGTCTCCGACCGGCAGCCACGGAGCTATCTCCCGACCTTGCGCTCGATCACTAGCTCCAGCCTGGCGCTGATCCCGGCGTACTCCCTCTGATAATCCAGACCCACGAACTTCCAGCCGACGTGAATCGAAAGGACGCGACGGCCGGCACGGTCGTTCGAGAATGTGGAAATTGTCGAAGACTGCTTGAAGGCCGACATACCGGTCTCCGAATCGGCGGCATGGGCCTGGGCGGTGCGCGTGAGCGCTGTGGAGTCCTCGTTGGGGCCGCCAAGCGTGGATCAGAAAAGTCTGGCGAGGGTGAGGACCCCAAGCCCGGCGAGTAGCGCCGCCCGGGCGTGCGGCCAGGCACGACCGCCGCGACTACGGGTGAACCCCGGCGGTACTGAGCTGCAGCCGGTGTTAGTCGGTTAAACGCAGCGGTCCGCGCTCGTGGCGTGGCGACGCCTCAACCGGCAGCGATGCGGAACGCCACCGTCTGCCAGACCCCCATTGGTGGTTCCCGACCGCGACACGAACACGGCCGATAGCTGGCCGGCTTGAGCGGCCTGTGTGCATACGGCTGAACGGCAGCGCGTTCTGGCCCTGCTGAGGGCCTGAACGGCAGCGCGTTCTGGCCCTGCTGAGGGGAATCACAGCAGGGACTCGTTGTCCGAATCGACTGCTGCTTTCCATGCGCAGCGAGCACGCAACGCTAAGTACTGCTCTTCGTCCGAAGCGGTAGCCCCGCGGCTGGCCAATCGCTTGCGCTTGATTGGATGTAGCTGGGCGGGACCGCCCGCGCTTCGCCCGGCCGGCAACCTGCGAGAAGCCGGGG
>JAOPVI010000203.1 GCA_025966225.1 Mycobacterium sp.
AAGTCATCCCCGCTGCCACTCATCGGTGGATAGCGCCCGTTGGAATCTCTACCTACCGGCTACCTGGCAGCACTCCGGCTGCCCGGCGTCGCTGCCCGCAATACCGCCATCTCAGACGCGCTGTGAATGGCGTGGAGGATGCGCAAACTCCCCGGAGTGTCATTGAGCCGCATCGAGCGGGATCTTGGCGGCCAAGGACGTGCCGCGTCCGGGCTGACTCGAGATGGTCAGCTGGCCGCCGAGGGCAGCGACGCGGTCGGCCAGACCGACGAGCCCGGACCCATTGGCGCCCGCTTTCGCAGAATGACTCAAGACTGGCAGGTCGGATAACCCACTAGGAGCACTCATGCCCGACTACGGCCGCGACATACAATTCGGCTACTTCCTCACACCAGACGCCAGCGGCGCCGCCGGCGCACTACGCACCGGCGAACTCCTCGATCGGCTGGGATTCGACCTGGTCGGGATCCAGGACCACCCGTATCAGCGCAGTTTCCTCGACGCGTGGACAGTGCTATCCGCGACAGCCGTTCGCACCCCAAAATCTTTCGGTGTTTCCTGACATTGCGAGCCTTCCGCTGCCGCTGCCGGCCGACCTGGCGAAGGCGGCAGCCAGCTTGGACCTGCTGACCGGGGGCCGTGTCGAACTGGGACTGGGCGCCGGCGCATTCTGGGACGCGATCGAAGCCATGGGCGGGCCTCGCCGCGGCCCGGGGGACTCCGTCACGGCACTGCGGGAAGCGATCGCCGTCACCAAGTTGGTGCGGAGCGGCGAACGATCCATCCAGTTCGATGGTGACTTCTACCGGGTCAAAGGCGTGCATCCCGGGCCCGTGCCTGCCCACCCGATTGGTGTCTGGGTGGGCGCATACAAACCGAGGATGCTCCGTCTGGTCGACGGTGCCGCCATCAGGGCTGGCCGTGATCCGTCGGACATTCGCCGTGTGCTGAACGTCGGAACATCGATCCCTGTCGACGACCTGCCCGAACAACTGACCAGGCTGGCACTCGATGACGGGATCGACGGATTCATTCTCGGCGGGCCCCCCAACGGGGACGCTCTGGGTTACTTGGCGCACGAGGTGCTTCCACGCGTGCGCGATCGTGTCGAGCGCCCGACGGTAGACCGATCCGCTGGGGCGTGCTGCTGACCAGCGAGTCACGGACCCGGCGTAGTTGCCACACGTTCAAAAACGTGCTTGGCCCGATCGGGCTCGGGCGGCCTGCCGATGCCGCCATGACGACGGGCCCAGATGTTCCAACGAATCGACTGCGCCCAGCGGGTTTCGACGACCGGCACCATCCACTGACCCGCGCGGAATTTCAGGTCCGCGCGACGAGCTGAGTGTGAAGCCGGACGTCACCATCCCGCTCGACAGCCCGTGAGCACAGGGGACCCGGCAAGTACTGACGAGACCACTAGCGGTGGTCACCTTCCTTGAGCCCAGCTGAACCAGCGAGGAGGTCACGGACCGCACGCCCGCTCAGCCCCAACTTCGCCACAAACCCCACAGCCGGACTGGTTGCGATCAACTCGGCGAGATCCTGCTCGTTGTCGGTGGAGATCATTACCACCGGCGGGGGTGCCGGCAACCCGGCCCGGTGGATTTGCTCGGCGAGTTCGAAGCCGTTCTCTTCGCCGAGGTTGACGTCGACCAGTATGACGTCGGGCCGTAAGTCCTGGACGCAACGGAGCGCCTCAGCGCTGGTCGACGCCACGCCGACGACCGCAATGCCGTCGTGCTCGAGCAGACGGCGCGCAGCGTCGATGAAAGCCGCGCTGTCATCTACGATTACGCAGCGCATCGTGTTCCTCGTAGAACCATGACGCCAGCTTGGCAGTGCGCGGCACCGGCGCGCATTCCCACTAGCCGGAAAACTGCTGTCAACTAGCGGGCATGTTAGTGGCGAATGCCTGGGACCAGGGTATTTGCGGGTGGCCGGTAGGCCAGGATTCTCGTCAGCGGGGGCCACCGATCACGAAGACGACCCGAGATTTCCCGGTGTCGGTGTTCCATGTCTGGTTGACGTCAGCGAGGGGCACGAGCGTTGTGTCGATGTGTAGCCGGGCGGGCTGCGCAGCGCACAACGCCTCGCCGGCGGCGCTGATGAGGTTCTCCCATGGAGCGCTGCCGATGCCGCTGCCCATCAGGACGAGCGGCGTACCGCGCATCACCGCGGACGGCAGCGTGATCTGCTGGGCGCTCACCCCGCCGATCGAGACGTAGCGAATGGGTCGGGTAATGCCGCGGGTCCTGCCGATCGCGGCCAACAGCGTTTCGGCCCACTGTCCGTAGAGGTAGTCCAGGATGACATCGACGCCGTCTCCGCCGAGCTGCTGCGCGAAGGAATCTTCGACGTTCTGTGGGTCGTCCAGCAGGCTGATGGTGACGTCGGCGCCGAGACCGGCTACCCGTTGCAGTGCTGTGGCGTCGCGGCCCGTGGCGATGACCTTGCCGGCACCCAGGTACTTCGCCAGCTGGACGGCCATGGTGCCTGCGGTGCCGGTTGCGCCATTGATCAGCACGGTGTCGCCGGGGCGGAGATCGGCTCGCGTTTTCAGCGCGAGGACCGAGGACATTCCCGGGTTGGCGAGCGCGGCGGCCGTGACATCGTCGAGATCCTCGGGCAGGGCAACACAATTCGCTGTCGGGACGAGCGTCTTCTCGGCCATGCCGCCGAAGGGAGCCGCCGGCATGCAGAAGTAGACCCGTCGCCCGCTGCGGGCGGTGCCGACTCCGTCGACGCCGACCACCATCGGAAACGTCTGCGGGGAGCTGTAGTGGGATCCGGCCGCTCTGGATTTGGTGAGGGGAAACAGTGCCTACGCTGTGACGGTGATCAGCTCAAAAACGATCTGGTCGGCAGGGACTCCGAAGTCGTCGAAGGTGGGGTTATGGTTAGATTGAGTGACGATCGCTG
>JAOPVI010000250.1 GCA_025966225.1 Mycobacterium sp.
CTTGATCCCGAGCCGAAGACCGAAGTCGGAGATGAACCGAAGGACGATGGCCACGTCGTTGAGATTCGACGGCGCCTTCACCGGAACGATGAGTTCGTTCTTCGCTCCGGCCTGCGCCAACAGCACCCGTGTCGCATCCACCAAGTGGCTGGCGGCGGTGGCGGGCGCGGATGGAATCCGCTCCATCGTGTCGACGACGTGCTTGTAAAAGCCTGGAAAGAAACGGAATCCGTGTTCGCCGGGTAGCGGCTTCAGATTGCCCTGCGCCGATCCCGGTACGGGAATGGAGCGAGCCTTGCCGCCGAATTCCCCGAGCGCCTCGTAGACGGTCACGTCGAAGCCGCGATCGACCAATTCATGCGCGGCGCTAAGCCCTCCGACGCCGCCCCCCAAAATCGCAACGGAAGTCACCCGATCACCCTAGGCGATTTGATCCGTTGATGGCAGACCCTGACAGATCTCGCGGAATACGATCATTGATCCGGGTTTGCCATCACCGGTCGGCATTGTCGCTCAACCGAATTCGGATGGCGGGCCAGGAGCTGCGCCGAGCCGCATTCTGGCAAATTCGTTGCGTTGTCACCTGAACGCGCTCCCCCACGATGCGGTGGGGGTATGGACGAGGATCAGGCCTACTTCGCCAGCTCGTTGACACTTCCTGAGCAGACTGGTTAATTAGCCGAGGAATGACTGTAAATCTGGTCGGCTCTACCAACAACCGGCGTCACCAAGGACGTCAACTTCCGAAGGGCGAATGACGATGGCAACCCTCGACGGTCACGTCGCCTTCGTCACCGGTGCGGCCCGCGGGATGGGGCGCGCGCATGCGGTCAAGCTGGCGAGCGAGGGCGCCGACGTCATCGCCGTCGACATCTGCGCCGAGTTCGACTCGACCGACTACCCGGGCTCCACTCCCGACGACCTTGCGAAGACCGTGAAACTAGTTGAGCGCCAAGGCCGTCGAATCCTGGCCCGTCAAGTAGACGTGCGCGACCCCGAAGCGGTGGATACCGTCGTCGCCGACGGTCTGAAGGAATTCGGCAGGCTCGACATCGTGATCGCCAACGCGGGCATCATCCGGATGACCGACAGTGACGATCCGCGGCGGACGTTCCGCGACATCGTCGACGTCAACCTCGTCGGCGTGTGGAACACCGTCGACGCGGCCATCCCCGCCCTGATCGCAGGAGCACGAGGCGGATCCATCGTGATGACGAGTTCCACCCAAGGCCTCAGAACCTCGGGCACCCCACGCGCCGGACTACAGGCCTACGCCGCCTCCAAGCGTGGTCTGGTCGCGCTCGCACAGGGCTGGGCGGCCCAGCTTGCACCGCAGTCGATTCGGGTGAACACGATCCACCCGAGCGGCGTGGCCACCGAGATGATCATCAACGAGACGACGATGGCGCTGGCCGCCGCCGGTGATGAATGGCTCGCTGCCCAGAAGAACGCGCTGCCGATCGCGTTGGTGCAACCCGAACAGATCGCCGAGGCGGTCGCGTGGCTGGTGTCGGACGCGGGCAAGTTCATAACCGGAACGGCCTGGCCGCTGGACGCAGGTTTCACCCTGCGCTGAGCCTAAGAAGGCTTAGATCCCCGGTATGCCAGACAGTCCTGAGAGTCCCGGGACTCCAAGCCCGCCCATCTGCGTGCCCTGACCGAGCCAATTTCCGTTCGCGAGCGACGCCATCATGCTCGGGCAGTACATCGAGATCGCGATGCTGGTGAACAGGTTGGCCATGCCGGGCGAGATGCCGTTGGTGCCGCCCATCTGCGACGCGACGCCCGCGAAGTTCCCGCCTGGCTGCGCGAGCATCGGGCAGATGGACTGCGCCATGCTCACGGCCATGTTCGGATCGGAATAGGACACTCCCGAGTTGGTGAGCGTCGACAAGAGTTGGTCACTGACCACATCGGCACGTGCAGGGGCCGGTGAGATGTTCGCAGCCGCCAAGAGGCCGGCGGAGATGGCCAGCGCACCTACGGCTTTCACCGAAATGCCGAATAAGCCTGAACAGTCCGTCATGTGAGGTCTACTTCCCATTGGTCACGAAGCCAAATCACTGCTGTAACTTCTGGAACACTGCTCTACTTCTGTCACATTTTGGGCACGGATCGGTGACGGTTGGCACACTATGCCGTTTCACGAGCGGGGCTGAGCCGGCCTCCATGTCAAACTTCGCCGTTTACCAGCGCCCCGACCTGTGGGTTGCTCAGGACCGGGGCACCGTCGGCACGGCCGGCAGTGGGGTCACCGCCGACGCAGGCCGGTTCGGCGCTGGGTGAGCCCCCGGCATCGGAGCCAACGCCGCGATGGGCAGCGCGTCGCGTGGAGGACTCTCGCCGGGGATCCCGACGCCTGCGGCGAGCACGCCGGCGCTCATGGCGGCGGTCAAGAACACCGTCTTGGTGGCAGACAACACAGTCCGGTCCCTTCCCTATGAAGTGCGTACGCGTCACGAATGAATAGCCAGGCGGGTTACACGTGTGGTTAGGCTCGAAGTGTCATGACGAGACGATGCGTGGTGCCGGTTCTGTTGTTTGCCCTGCTATTCGGCTCGACGGCTTGTTCGCTGTTCTCCAGCCCCGGCCCGCAGGACGCCTTCCGCGCGTTCGCCGAGGCGCTTTCGCGCAAGGACGCCGGAGCCGCCGCGAGCACCGACGATCAGACCGCCGCCACCAGCGCGATCAACTCGATGTTCGACGGCATGGGCAAGGACGCGACGGTGAAGGTCGACGTCGACGTCGACAAATCAGGCGATGACGACAAGTCGGCCAAACTCAGCTATACGTGGTCGTTCGGCCCCGGCAAGACCCTGCAGTACGACGCAACGGCGACGGCCACGCAGCCCGGCGACGATTGGCACGTCCACTGGTCGCCCACCGTCCTTCACCCGAAGCTCCAGCCCGGCATGACCTTTCAGTACAGCGACGACAAGAACTTCCTCACTCCGGTCACCGACCGGGATGGACAGCCACTACTCACCTGGCAGAACGTCGGCGTCGTCACGCTGACGCGGGACCACCTCGACTCCGCCGCCCCGCTCGCGTCCCTCCTGCAGCCGTTCGACGCCACGACCACTGCCGAGTCGATCAACGCTCAGTTCAACGCAACGCAGGACAACACCGTCACCGTGCTCAGACTCCGTGACCAGGATCTCGCTCAGGTCTCCGATCAGCTGAAGCAGCTTCCTGGCGTTTCGGTGGTCGAGCAGGGCGCGCTGCTCACCGCGAACCGCGACATGTCCTCGCCCGCAATGGACGGGCTACCTGCCTTGTGGCAGAAGGCGATTGACGCGGCCGCAGGCTGGTCGGTAGATCTGGTCGACGCCAAGGGGAAGCCGACCGAGGTGTTGACCTCGACGCCGCCGCGCGATACCGCGCCGATCCGGACCACCCTCGACACCCGGTTGCAGCTGCTGGCGCAGCAGGCCGTGTCGACCGAGCCGCGGCCCGCAGTGGTGGTGGCCATCTCCCCCTCGACGGGCGGCATCCTCGCCGCGGCGCAGAACGCGGCCGCCGATGCCCAGGGGCCGATTGCGTTCTCCGGCGCATACCCTCCCGGATCGACGTTCAAGACCATCACCACGGCAGCGGCCATGCAGGCCGGATTGGCGACCCCCCAGACCCCCGAGGCCTGTCCGGGCACGGTCACCATCGAGAACCGGACCATCCCCAACGAGGACGAATTCGACCTGGGTACCGTGCCGCTCTCGTCGGCCTTCTCACACTCGTGCAACACCACGATGGCCGCGCTCGCAGACAAGTTGCCCGCCGACGCACTGCCGAACATGGCGCGGCTGTTCGGGATTGGCGTCGACTACGTCATCCCGGGCCTCACCACCATCACCGGGAACGTGCCAAACGCCGACACTCCGGCACAGAAGGTCGAGAGCGGAATCGGCCAAGGTGCCGTCACGGTCAGCCCGTTCGGCCTGGCCGTCGCCGAGGCCAGCCTTGGGCACGGCTCGACGATCACCCCGACCCTCGTCGTCGGCGAGACCACGACCGCCAACACACCGTCGGCGCCGATTCCGCCGGCCATCGCGGACAGTCTGCGGGCGATGATGCTGCAGACGGTGTCCGACGGCACGGCGACCGCGCTGAAGGACATTCCAGCACTCGGCGGCAAGACGGGCACGGCCGAATTCGGCGACAACACCCATTCCCACGGCTGGTTCGCGGGCATCGTCGGCGACATCGCCTTCGCGACGCTGGTCGTCGGCGGTGACACGTCCGCCCCGGCGATCACCGTCTCGGGCGACTTCCTCAGGCCGGCGCTGGGCGGCTAACCTCCGCGGCAAACTCCACGGTCGATCCGCCCCGCCACGTCGGGTCACGACGCCGCAGCAGCGGCGAAGTCGCCCGCAAACCCGTCTGTCAATTGCTTGCCCGACCGGTTGGTGTGGATCGGCTGGTGGCCCCGGATTCATTCCGAACGACCTGTTGAAACCACCGTCCGGACGGGTTACGGTTTGCGCGTCTTGGATCATGCCGGGGACGAACTTCGGCGGTCACTCAGAGGTACTACGGAGAATCGAGTAGGTGCGGTGGAATCGTCGGCGAATGATGGTGAAGGACCAGTAATTGTCGGACTGGCTGATGCGGCGATGCACATGTACATCGCGGCCATCGACTCCCTGCCCGATCCGGACGACCCAGAATTCCCTTACCGCGCAGGCGTGATCCTCACGGGCCTCCGCAAGCTAGGGAAGTCGCTGTCGGACGCAGCCGTCCGGAGCAGGGTCACCCCGTCGGTCATCGTCGCATTGAGCGGCGTCCGGAATCGCTACGACGAGCTGATGGAGCGCGCCGCCAACGGACCGGGTGCCACACTGGGCCAGCGGCTGTACGTCGCACGCCTTCACGCCAAGCTCACGACCAAGGAAGCCGCCAACGGCGTGGGGCTGCGACGGGACATCATCGAAGCCCTCGAGGCCGAAGAGCCCGCCACCGAAGAAGAGACGGCGAAGATCAAGGATCTCATCGCCGCGCTCGGAGGCTAACCTCCCGAGCATCGGGTGTTAGCAGGACGCCACGACGGTGGCGTGCGGGTTTGGCAAACTTTCACGGTGCGCGTGCTGGTGGTCGGTGCGCTCGTCGCGAGCCTGGCCGCATGCGGACGTGAAGCCACCGAGGTTGCGACCGTGGGAACACCCAAGGTCGCAACGACGATCAGTGTCGGCGCCGGGCCGATGCACGACGTCGCGTCGGATCCGTCCACCCACAGTGCGTACGTCACCAGCAGCGGCGACGACTCGCTCTACGCCGTCAACGCCGAATCACGCACCGCCACAATCAAGGTCGGCAAGGCCCCGGTCGGGGTGGCCGTGGATCCAACGACGCAGACCGCGTACGTGACGAGCGGGAACGCGGTGTCCATCGTCGACATCGCGTCGGGTTCCATCACCGGGACCATCTCGGTCGGCAACGACCCGCGGTGGATCGAGGTCGATTCGTCGACCCGCACGGTCTATGTCGCGAACGTGGGAGACAACTCGGTCTCGGTGATCGACGCCCCTACCAAGAAGGTCGCAGCGACCATCAAGGTCGGTAACTCTCCGGGGAAGATGGGAGCGGACCCCGCGAGTCATCTGCTCTACGTGTCGAATCGGGGCGATGGCACCGTTTCTGTCGTCGACCCCGGCCAGTCGGCGGTGGTCGACACGATCGCGGTGGGCCGAAAGCCGAGCGACGTCGCGCTGGACCCACCCACTCGTACGGCCTTCGTCCCGAACGAGGACGACGATTCGGTGTCGGTACTCGACCTCGACAAGCGCGCGGTCATCGAGACGATCAAGGTCGGGCATCAGCCGGCTGCCGCGACCGTCGACGACGTTGCACACACGATTTACGTCACCAACTCGGGCAGCGCGTCGGTCTCGGTGATCGACTCCGAGAAGCGGGCGGTCACCGCGACCGTCGACGTCGGCGATGATCCGCAAACCGTCGCTGCCGATCCGTCCACCCACACCGCGTGGGTGGTGAACTTCAAGGCGAATTCGATCTCGGTCATCACGCGCTAGCGCTAATCGACTCCCATTAGTCGATGCGGATGACGTACGTGCCGTCCTCGTCGCGTTCGATCTGCCGATCCCACGTGTTCAGCCAGACGGGGGTGTCGCTGCGCGTACCGAGGTAGGCGTTTTGGATCGCGCCGCCGGGTTGAAGTTGGACGCTCCACTCGTCGCCTGTCGCCTGGATGCTGACGACCTCTTCGCCGTCGGCTCGCCGGATGGACAGCGTGCGGCCGTTGAGTTCCTGCTCGGATAGTTCGGCCTCTTCTTCTGCCGAGTCGTCGTCGAGCAGTTCTTCGAGTTCGGTGTCTAGGTCGGGCTCGTCGTCGTGCACGGCGCCACTGTACCGAGGTGGCAGTGCGTCGGCTCGGCTGCTTCGATGACCACCGCGGGCCGCTGCTGGTACGCAGGCGAAAGCCGTTGGGGTACAACCTCGGAACCGAGGTGAACCCCCTCCGATTACCGGAGGGGGGTTCACCCACGAGTTAGGAGTCGACGGCGCTACTCAGCTGGAAGCAGCTGCCGGTTCCGGCTTCTTGTCTTCCTTCTTGGAACCCGTCGGCTGCGCCGGCCAGGAACCATCGGTCGGAGTTGACGGCGAGGATGCCGACCCGATCGCCGCGTTGGACGCCAACCCCATCAATTCGACAGTGAAGACGTTTAGGTCGCGCCGCCGGCGTACGGGAAATAATCAACCTGCGGAGGCGCGTCGTAAACCTGCACATTGCCGGGGGCCTGGCATTCAGTTTGCGTGCCTCCCAAGTTGGCGCAGGACGGTTGAGCCTGAGTGGTGTCGCCCGGCGCCGTCGGTGCGGCGGCGGCCATTGGTGCGGCGGCGACGGCGACGGCGACAGCTCCCGCCGCCAACAGTGGTGCGATGTAGTTCAGTCCGAGTTGCATGGTGCTTCCCTTCGATGGCTGGACGATACGTATGAGTTCCAGAATTGCGACCGGACCAAGACTTGTCGTCGCTGCTGGCACTACTCAGTGTTTCCCGCCAGCTGCAAACGTCGTGATCCATGGGATGCATGGCCCGAGGCATGCGAAGGGGCGCCCGCGTGCCATCGAGTGCCACACTGGCGCCCCCGCAGGATCATCGATCGCTACCGGTGTCCGCCGCCGCCACCGCCGTGGAATCCGCCACCGCCGTGGAATCCGCCGCCGCCGTACCCGTACCCGCCGAGCAGAAAGGCGTCGCCGCCATAGGGATAAAAGCCGACACCCGGAGGCGAGTCGTTGATCTGCGCATTGCCCGGCGATTGACAAATCGTTCCCGAACCGCTTTGGCCGCAGGACTGCTGATTCGCAGCCGGACCAGCCGGGGCAGCGGCGGCGGCAATCGGAGCGACGATGATCGCAACGCCGACAGCGGCCGCCCCCAACAATGGTGTCATATGACTCAGTTTCATTCGCATGGTGTCACTCCCTGGTTAATTGCTTGTTTCTGTCGTGTTCCAGGTTGGTCCTCCGCCGAACCATTGTCGTCGGTGCTGCCATCCATCTGCGCCGCAGTTATCCCGAATGTGCGTCTACCCGCTAGCAGGCATCCACGGCGATGCGCCGCACTGCCCGTAAACGGCACGGCCCTGGACATTCGGTTTTCTCGCCGCCGCTGAGGAGGCCGACCGCCGGGCCAGACATCGTCGCCCGGCCAAAGGAACAGAAGGTTCAGACAGTTGTGAATTCCCTTGCTAGAGAGCCTACTTCGACCAGCTTGCCTTGTCTCGCGGGAAATGCACGGTGGTGAATTCGCTTGGGTGCCGGCTGCTAGCCCATCCGAAGAAGTTCCAGTCAGCGGGGTACGTCGACGGGGGTCAGCAGGGGCGACAAGCGCTCGATCACCGGCCATCGTGGGATTATCCAGATGAGGACCTTCGTCGAGAGAAGACACCATGCGTATCAAACTGACCTACATCGCACCACTTTTCGGAACGGCAGCTGCTGCGGTAGCGATCCTCGCCGCCCCACTAGCCGCGGCCGATACCGGGCAGTCCTGCTCCGCGGATGGACCGGGAACCATCTGCCAGACACCAGGCAATGCACAGGTCAACGACGCCCCTCCGCCCGTCAGCTATTACCCCTACGGCGGAGAAGCATTCCTCCTTTGAGGCGGCTGCTGTCGCGGTGGTTGGTCGGTGACGACAACATCAGCGGCCCCACACGAGGGTTAGGAACTGCCCATCACCACGCGGATCTACGCCGCAGTCGATACCGTCCGCATCGTCCACGATGATGTCGACGCCGTTGACCCCTCCAGTGCCGACCTGCTGCACCGCCATCGTTGACGAGATGGAACGGGCTGCGTGGATGCTCAAATCGGAGCACCGCAAGAACCTGACGATGACCGGCGCCGAGCGCCGCGGCGGACGATCGAAGTAGCTCGTCAGCGGGCCTCGAGGAAGGTGATGACCGCGAGGACGCGGCGGTGGTTGTCGCCGGTCTCAGGAAGATGCAGTTTGCCGAGGATGCTGCGGACATGTTTTTCCACAGTGCCCTCGGTGACCCAGATCCGATGGGCGATACCGGCATTGGACCGACCCTCCGCCATCAAGGCCAGCACGTCCCGCTCCCGCGCGCTGAGCACGGCGAGTGGGTCATCGCGCCGAGGGGCCGACACCAACTCCTTTACCAGCGCCGGGTCCACCACCGACGCCCCCTTCGCGATCCGCTCCAGCGTGTCAACGAAGTCGGCCACGTCGGTGACCCGACTTTTGAGCAGGTAACCGACGCTGCGCCCACTTGCCAGCAGCTCCATCGCATGTTCGACGTCGACGTGCGCCGACAGCACCAGAATGCCGATGTCGGGCCGCTCTTCACGGATCACTCGGGCAACGTCGAGCCCTTCGGTGGTATGAGTCGGCGGCATCCGAATGTCGGTCACCACGAGCTCGGGGTTTTGCTCACGTACCATCGCGAGCAGCTGCGCACCGTCACTGGCCTGCCCGACGACGTTCAAACCGGAGCGGCCCAACAGGCTGGCCAGTCCCTCTCGGAGCAAGACATCGTCCTCGGCCAAGATCACCCGCACTGGCTCGACGCGGACATCGACCTTTTGACCCGAGGACCGCGCGAACGACCGGGACCCGTGTGGCTCGCCCGAAGGCCTTATATCTGGTTGATCGGATTGCCGGCGGGCGAGGCCCTGCGCGGACTGGCCTTCGGTCATGGGCCGCCCCTCACTTCGTGGTTGGAGACTGACGTTGGGTTGGTATGTACAGCGTCGTGCCGAAACCGGAAGGCCACATCACCGCCAGCACCCGTCGTCCTCTACCGGTGTCGGTAACCCAGGACTACCTGCTGGCCGGTAGTCATCGCCACAGCACCTCGTCAGGATTCAATATTCGTGGACGGCGTGGTCACCACCATCTTTGGCGACCTGCGCGGTGAGAAGTCGACGGTCGGCAACGACCTTTTCCAGCGCGGCCACCCAGTGGTCGTAGTACTGACAGTCGCCGCGCTCGGCGCCCGGCGCGCCCTCCCACTCCCCGATGCTCTGAATCAGGTTCTGCTGGAAGTCTTCCCAGTCGTAGTGGCCGAACTCCGCCAGCGCCAGCGCCAGCCCGAACGCCCGCCGCTGCCATTCGTGGTCGAACTGCGGTGCGGCCTGATCGGTCGTGCAGGTCTCGTGCAACCGCATCCTTGCGTCGCTGGTCATGACGCCGGCCCCGCCAGCCCAACGCCCATCATCGATTCGGTGCTAACCAGGTCCATCAGCATCTCAACCGTGAAATCCTCTGTGCCAGCGGGCCGTTCGGGAATCACGAACCACCGCGACGAGCCACTCGCATCCCAGACCCTGATCTCGGTGAGCACCTTGCGTGGTTCGCGGGCTGCCCGCGCCCGAAAGACTGGGTCCTTGTACCAGTATGGCGGCAGCCCGAGCACCGGCCAGGGGAAGCACGAACACAACGTGCAGACCACCAGGTTGTGCACGCCGGGACCGCTGGCCACCGCCTTCAGGTGCTCACCCTCGGCACCCGCCATTCCCTGGGGCAGGTCTAGCTCTGCGATCGCGGCCGGTGTGTCGGCGAGGAGGCGAAGATCCGCGTCTCCCAGTCTTCGACGAACACACGTTTCTCGAGGCGCAGCGGCCCGGGAAACCCTTCCAGCCCGCCGAGATAATGCTGCAGCTTCATGACGCCAGACTGCCTTCCGCCGTCGTCTGGTGTTCCGTGGCCGGCGGCCCCACCTGGTTAGGACATTAGTCCGAACGAGGCAAGCGTCAAGAGCACCGTGGTCGAACACCGAGGACGAGGAGCGGCTGTGTAGCCGCTATCCAGGTGCCCGTCGACGTGGCCCGTCAGACCGAAGTGCGCGGTTCCACCAGCCACGATGAAGTCTCGACGATTCGGTGGATTCGGTGCTTGGGTCGGCACGGATCAGTCGACGATCTTCACCCCGGCAATCGAGTTGCCACCGTCAATCACCAACGTGGTGCCGGTGACGTACGAAGCGCCCGGTGCGGCGAGGAAGGCGATGCCTGCGGCGACCTCGGCCGCCGTTGCCGACCGGCCCACCGGAGTGGCCTCGCCCGCGGCAACCTCGGACGGGAGCTGGGCTGCCGTGGCAATCCAGCCGGGCAGCACGACGTTCGCCGTCACGCCGTCTGGGGCGAAGTCGACCGCGACCGACCGCGTCATTCCCAGCATTGCCGCCTTAGCGGTGTGGTAGCCGACATCACCGGTGTATGCGGTGAGCACGCCTGCCGTGGAGGCCACATTGACGATTCGGCCGTACCCGCGCTTGACCATCCCAGGCAACGCGGCCCGGGTGACGAAGAAAGCACTGTCGAGATTGCGCCGAAGGGCGAGCGCCCACTCGTCATCGCTCATCACCATCAACCGGTTAGGCCGTTCAGGGATGTTCACTGACGCGAGTCCGGCGTTGTTGACCAGGATGTCGAGCTTGCCGAACGCTTCCTCGGTGGCCTGTACGAGTTCACGCGCGGCATCGGGATCCATCAGGTCGGCGGTGTGCGAGCTAGCCGTGATGCCCTCCCTTTGCAGCTCATCGGCGCGTTTGACCGCGCGGTCCGTGGTCCCGGTGACCATCACCGACGCTCCCAGCTGGCCCAGCAACCGGGCCGATGCGAACCCGATACCGAGTTCGCTGCTCGACCCGGTGACGAGTGCCACCTGACCGCCGAGATCGAACGCGCCTGGCACCGTTGTGGGCATTGTGTTCCTTCCCTTCGCATTTGACCGTGCTAGCCGGTGGCAGACGGGCTGCCTGCCAACAGCCTAGAACGCGGACACGGGCATTTCTAGGTCGAGCGTCCAATACTTGGACGGTCGTACAAGATGGTAACCGCCATGTCATGCGGACGAAATACAGCTTGCACACACTCGATTGCGAACCGAGGGCCAGCTGACGCCGAGACTGCACGACCAGCTGGCTGAATCGGCGAAAAGTACTCAAGTGCAGGAGCTCTGAGCGTGAAACGTATGTCCGGCGTCACATCCCTCGCGGTGGTTGCCCTGCTGTTCGCGAGCACGGCCTGCTCGGGAACCAGCAACAGCCCGACGGACTACGCGACCTTGATGACGACGGTCCGCACTCCCCTGATGAGCGACCCCCCACCATTGGACCCCGACGTCTTCTACCAGCCAGAAGGTCTGCTCATCATGACCTCGGCCTATCAGGGGCTGCTCCAGTACGCGCCAGGATCGACGGAGCTCGAGGGTCTGCTGGCGACGAAGTGGACGATGTCCCCTGACGGGCTCACCTATATGTTCACGTTGCGCGATGGCGTCAAGTTCGCCGACGGCACGCCCTTTGACTCCGCGGCCGCCAAAGCCAGCTTCCAGCGCCGGATCGCCATGGCAGCCGGGCCGTCCTACATGCTCGCTGACGTCAAGGACATGCAGACGCCGGATCGGCTGACATTCGTCGTCACCCTCACCAAGCCCGTGGCCCCGTTCCTCGACTATCTCGCCTCACCGTACGGCCCACTGATGACCAGCCCAACCGCTGTCACCCAGCATGCCTCCGGTGGGGACCACGCCACGGCCTGGCTGGCGTCGCACACCGCGGGAACCGGCCCATACGAACTGACAGCGGCGGAAACGGCCAACCACTACACGCTCAGCGCCAACAAGAACTACTGGGGCGACCCGCCCCAAATCACCACCGTCGAGCTCCCTGTGATCGCAGCCACCGCAGTCCAACGGCTCGAACTCGATAAAAGCCAGCTCGACATGATCCTGCACGGTTTGTCCAAGGGGGACTACGAAGCGTTGAGCAAGGGCCCCAACACCGAAGTGCGGCAGGAGAACGCGTTGGTGAAGGCGCTCGTCATGGTGAACCCGGCCTCCCCGGTCTTCGGCGCGCTCCCCGCGCGAGCGGCGCTCAGCGCCGCGCTCGACCAAACGGCTTTAACTGCAGCGGTATTCGGCGATCAAGGCGCTCCGTCGACACAGTTCTACCCCACCGGGATGCTGCCCGACGGCGCAGTCCCCGACCACCACAACTTCGACCCGTCGAAGCTGGCCGCGATCGGAGGCAAGGGCGGCAACGTCGAGATCGGCTTCCCCACCGGCGACAGCAGCCTTCAGGAGCTGGCAAACCAGATCCAAGTGATTCTCCAACAAGCCGGACTGACCGCGACCGTTCGGGACTTCCCCTCTGCACAGCTATTTGCCCTGGGCGAGAACCCTGACCAGCGCCCTGATCTGTTGGCCGTCTCGTTCAATCCCGATGCCGCACACCCGGACACCTGGTCGCGGATCTATCAGTACACCAACGCGCCTGTCAACCTCCTTGGCTGCTCGGTTCCCGAAGCGGACAAACTCCTGGACGAGGGCAGCGCTCAGCCCGACCCTGCCAAGTCGCAGGCCTTGTACGTCGAAGCAGCCAAGGCATACCGTGATTCACTGTGTTGGGTGAACCTCGCGGACCTGCACAACACCGTCGCCGCCCGTAAGGGCTACTCCAACTGGAACAGCCAGCCCGCCTGGATGTGGGACACCGACTTCTCCACCCTCAAGTTCAAGGGATGAGCGCCGCATACGTGGCCACGCGCAAGGGCGCCGACGTACGAACAGATCTGAAACCCTTTGATTCTCAACGCAGCACAGGGAACACTGCGCGTGGCGCCCAGCGTCGCATCGAGATCATCGACGCCGCCATCGAGGTGATGGCCCAGGTCGGACTGGTTGGACTGTCGATGCGTGTCGTGGCCAACCAAGCCCAAATGCCCTTGGGCGCATTGAGCTACTACTTCGACGACAAGTCGGATCTGGTCGCCCAGGCCTTCCAACAGCTGTCCGACCGTGAAATCGAACGCGTTGTCCGCACGGCGGAGCAGCTACAGCCGACAATGTCCGCCGAGCAGTTGGCGGATCTGGTGGCGGACATGATCATCGACGGGTTTACGTCGCCGCAGGGCGCCATCGTCACGCGCTACGAGCTGGTGACTGAGGCCAGCCGCGACGAACGGCTCCGGCCCATGTTCGAAGCGTGGTCCGTGGCGATGGTGCCTGCCCTCAGTCGGCTGTTCCGAGATCTGGGCTCCCACCAGCCCGAGCTGGATTCCCGCACCGTGATGGCGGTGATGGCGGGGCTGGAGATCGACAACATCTACCGGCCACTGGGGCCGGTGGACAAGCGCCGAATCCGCGCCACCATCCGGCACGCGTTCCGCGCGGTCATCGCATTGCACGACAACACCTGATCACCCGGCCCATCATCGACTAAGGCGGAACATAGATGGCATTCACCGGATTTGGCCCGGACATCACCTTTCTCGGCGTCCCCCGTTGCGAACTCGATGACGCGTCGACCTACGCCGACGCCGACATCGTCATCCTCGGCGCACCCCTCGACGGCGGAACGAACTACCGCTCCGGCACACGTTTCGGTCCGTCGGCCCTGCGCCAGGCCTGCTACCTGCCGCAGGACGGTTCCCGTCCAAGCCTGGCGCTGCGCGTCGATGGGCTCAAGGACCTGCGGGTGTACGACGCCGGCGACGTCGAGCTCCACAACGGGCACATCGAGCAGGCAGTGCAGTTGATCGAGGAGGCCGTGTTCAAGATCTCCTCCGCGGGCGCGATCCCGATCATCCTGGGCGGTGACCACACCATCGCCTGGCCCGACCACACCGGAGTGGCCCGCCAATACGGCTTCGGCAAGGTGTCGATGATCCACTTCGATGCCCACGCCGACACCGGAGACATTCACTTGGGTTCCCTTGTCGGCCACGGCACCCCGATGCGCCGGCTGATCGAGTCCGGCGCACTGCGCGGTGACAGGTTCCTGCAACTCGGGTTGCGCGGATACTGGCCCGACGAGCCCGTCCTGCAATGGATGGCCGCCCACGGTCTGCGATCCTACGAAATGACCGAGATCGTGGCCCGCGGCCTGGAAACCTGTCTGACCGAGGCATTCCAGATCGCCACCTCCGACTGCGAGGGCGTCTTCCTGTCCGTCGACATCGACGTGTGCGATCCGGGCCACGCGCCGGGCACCGGAACACCCGAACCCGGCGGCTTCACGGCTCGCGAGTTGCTCGATGCGGTGCGGCGGATCTGCTACGAGCTGCCGGTCCTCGGAATCGACGTCGTCGAGGTCTCTCCCCCGTACGACCACGCCGACATTACCGCACTGCTCGGCAATCGGGTTGTACTGGAATCGATTTCGGCGATCGCCCGACGTCGGAAGGACAACGCCCAAGGCACCGTCTGGGATCCCCGGCAGCCGCTGTTGGAGGGCCGGGAGGTTGACGAGCAACTGCGCCTGATTGCCGAAGGCGAAGAAGCCCGCCGACGTGGCGAGGGCACGCCACGACCTCACCACCACTAGCCCCCATCACCGTGACTCCGTACGAAAGGGCGCAGATGTCCAACGCAGGCCAACCGCCGATCGGTGCCACCCCATCGACACAGGTGCCCCGCTATGCGGGCAAAGGCACGTTCGCGCGGATCGCGGACATCCATGAGGTAAGCGATTACGAAATCGCCGTCCTGGGTGTGCCATTCGACGGTGGTACGTCCTACCGGCCGGGGGCGAGGTTCGGCCCGATGGGCGTCCGGCAGGCAGCGCGCACCCTGCGTCCCGGCTACCACGTCGAGCTCGGGGTCGCGCCGCTCGACGAAGTCCAGATCGTCGACGCCGGCGACGTGACGGTGACGCCGTACGACATCGCTGAAGCATGCGCGCAGATCGAAGGTCACGTCCGGGAGGTCATCGGAGACCGAGGCCGCAGGGTGGTGTCCATTGGCGGCGACCACACCATTGCATTGCCGAACCTTCGTGCCCTGCACTCCGTCCACGGGCCCGTCTCGCTCGTTCACTTCGACGCTCACCTCGATACCTGGGACACGTATTTCAACGCCCCCGTGACGCATGGCACGATCTTTCGGAGAGCGTTCGAGGAAGGACTCCTCGTCGAAGACCACTCGATCCACATCGGCATCCGCGGCCCGATCTATGACCGGATGGACCTCTCCGACGATGCAGGGATGGGCTTCCGGATCATCCGGGCAGGCGACCTCGACGTGATGGGAATCGACGCCGCGGTCGACATCGTGCGGCGTCGAGTCGCAGATCTTCCCGTGTACCTATCGGTCGACATCGACGTCCTCGACCCTGCCTTCGCGCCGGGCACCGGCACACCCGAGGCAGGCGGGCTGACCTCACGGGAGCTGCTGCGCATGCTTCGGCAACTCACCGGCATCAACATCGTCGGCGCCGACGTCGTCGAGGTCGCACCGGCATACGATCACGCCGAAATCACCTGTGTGGCAGCGGCAACCGTGGTTTTCGACCTGTTGAGCCTGATCGTCGCGAACAACCGACCGCCTACTGCCCCACCACCGTGACGTCGGGCACGTGGGTGCGTTGCGCCCACTGGAAGACCTGCCACGCGGCCACCTCGTCGAACTCGTCGTGGACGCGCCGGGCCCAGTCGGCCCCGATGGGGCGGGCGTCACGGGCCTTCACCTGGACCTCGGCGCAGCGTTCCATCAACATGAAGTAGCCCACCGCCGCGTCGATGGTGGCGCCAACGGTCAGCAGCCCGTGGTTGCGCAGGATCACCGCGCGGGCGCCCCCGATCGCCGCCGCGATGCGTTTGCCGCCGTCGGTCGATCCGATGTTGACCTCTTCGTCGTCGAAGATCTCGTGGTCGCCGAAGAAGGCGCAGGCCTCCTGCGAGATCGGCTCGAGCAATGTGACGGTCGCCGAGAACGGAGTCCCGTAGGGCGTGTGGCAATGGGCCGCCGAGACGATCTCGGGGCGGGCCTCGTGCACCGGGGCGTGGATGTAGTACGCCGCCATGTTGATGTGGCCGCCACCCTCGATGGTGCCGTCCGGACGGACCAGCACGAGGTCGTCGGTGGTCATGTACCGGAATGGCACGCCGTATCGCCCCAGCCAGAAGCAGTCCGATCGCTCGGGGTCGCGGGCCGAGATGTGCCCGTCACCGAGCGAGCCCCAACCCATCGCGCCGAACACCCGGTACGCCAGCGCGAGTCGGCGCTTGCGATGTGCCCGAAGTTCGACGGGATCGGCGTTGTCCGGCTCGTAAGCCGCCGGGTCGAGGAAGGGCCGATCCGGATCAGCCATCGGTGTCCACCCGTCCCGTTTCGATCCAGGATCCGGTCTGCTCGCGGTACTTCACCGCGTGGAAGCCGCCCGCGGCGGCGCTGACCTCGATCGCAAGGCCGGCTGCCTCGACCCGGACGTAGCCGTCGCGGCCAACCCCGCAGACCCCGTCGCTGCCGAGGTGTCCCCACTCCTCGACGAATGGGACGAGCCGGCCCTGCCATTCGAACGACCCGCTCTCGACGAGCAGTTCGTCCTGCCATGCCACGGGGTTCTCGTCGGGTGGGGCCTCGCCGCGCGAGTCGAGGGTGTGGATCCAGTGCAGCATCGGGTCGGTGAACTCAGTGGTCCCGGCGAAACTGAACTCGGTGGCGAATGGGGCGTGCGGGTCGTCGGCGGGCGGCCCGACGCCAGGCTGGATGTGGGTGCGGATGTCGGCGAACCAGTCGGCCGACTGCAGCCACAGGACGTCGCAGTAGTCAACGCGGCGCACGCCGTCGATGACGAGGCCGACTCGGCGCCAGGCACCGACCAATTCAACGGGGAGTGCCATAAATGCCTCTCGAATCGCATGGTGTTCGCACTTTCGATATGCTATCGAAAGTGTATTGTAGTGTGAGCAGATCGAACGGAGAAGTCGTGCCGAGTGTTCCCCGCGTGCTCGTCCTCGTCGAGCCTGATCCCGAAGTGCCGCCGCCGCCGCTCCACCTGATCCCCGACGACGTCGAGGTCGTCCCGATCGACTCGGCCCCCACCGCCGAGCAACTGGTCGGGGCGTCGGTGCTGTACATCTGGGACCACCGGTTCGCCGACCTCGCCCCGTTGTTGCGTCGGACCGACGAGCTGCGCTGGGTCCACGCCGCGTCAGTCGGGGTCAACCGGCTGATCTGCCCAGAGTTGGCCTCGGTCACGCTCACCAACTCACGCGGAGTGTTCGATACGTCGATCGCCGAATGGGTACTCGCCGCGGTGCTCGCGCACGTCAAGGGGGTGGGTGACAGCTGGGCGCTGCAACGCGAGCACACCTGGCAGTACCGCACGACCGGACGGCTGGCCGGCACCCGCGCCGCGGTGGTGGGTACGGGCTCGATCGGCCGGGCCATCGCCGACCGGCTCGCCCGCCTTGACGTCCACGTCACCCTGGTCGGTCGCACCCCGCGCAACGACCCGGAGTTCGGAACGATCCGTAGCTCGGACGAGCTGGTCGAGGTCGCCGCGGACGTCGACCTGCTGGTACTAGCCGTGCCGCTCACGCCGGCCACCACCGCGCTCGTCGGGGCCGAGGTGCTGGCTGCGCTCGGGTCGCGTGGATTCCTCGTCAACGTCGGGCGAGGACCGACCGTGGTGGAGTCCGACCTGGTCGACGCGGTGGCGACCGGAACGATCGCAGGCGCCGCGCTGGACGTGTTCGAGGTCGAGCCGCTGCCCGCGGACTCACCCCTGTGGTCGATGCCGAACGTGCTGGTGTCGCCGCACATGTCCGGCGATTACGTCGGGTTCGAGATCGACATGATGACCGTCTTCACCGACAACCTCGATCGCTGGCTGCGCGACAAGCCATTGCACAACGTCGTCGACCCGGCCGTTGGCTACGTGCCGCACTGAGCGCGCCAGCCGTCACGAGACCCCGGCTGATACCGGTGCAGATTCCCCGGTCGCTTCGCTCCTGCCCTCCGGACGTGACGGCCCACTTCCCGCACCGCTGCTCACGATCGCGGCGGTGATCGTGTCCAGATCATCGTCGGTCAGCGCGAGACCCGCGGCGTCGAGCCAATCATCGATCTGCGCCGGGCGCCGGGCCCCGACGATCGCCGCGGTGACGCCCGGCCAGAGCAGCGTCCAGGCGATCGCGACGCTCGCCGGGCTCGTCGAGCGCGCGGCCGCCACGTCGGCGACGGCTGCGGCGACGCCCAGGTTGGCGGGTAGGTCGGAGGTGAAGTCGGCTTCGCCGAGACGCCAGTCACCTGGCGTCAACCGGGACGGGTCGAACGTGCCAGACAGCAGGCCCGAGTGGATGGGGCTATAGACGATCACGCCGGTGTCATTGGCCTCACACCACGGGATGACGTCTGCCGCCGCGGCACGGTTGATCGCCGACAGCGGGGGCTGCAGCGAATCGACGTGCCCGACCGCCTCGGCCCGGGTGAGCTGATCGACGGTGTGGTTGGACAGCCCGATCGCCCGCACCTTGCCGCTGGCGCGCAGGTCGACCAGCGTCGCCCAGTAGTCCTCGAGTGCGGTGCCATCGGTCGGCGGCCAGTGCACCTGGTACAGGTCGATGCGGTCCACGCCGAGCCGCCTCAGCGACGCCTCACACTCGGCCCGCAGCGACGCCGCGTCGCCCACGGCCGTCGCCTCGGCCTGGCGATCGTCGGGGTCCCACACCATCGCGCACTTGGTGAAGACCAGCGGTCGGTCGGCTTCGGGCAGCCCCGCCAGTGCCCGGCCGACGATCTCCTCGGAGTGGCCGAGGCCGTACTCCGGCGCGGTATCGAGCCAGTTGATGCCGGCCTCCACGGCGTGATGAATGGTGGCGATCGACTCGGCGTCGTCCTGCGGGCCCCAGCCGAAGGCCCAGTCCCCGCCGCCGAGCGCCCACGTGCCGAGCCCGACCGTCGTCAGCTCCCAGCCCGTAGCACCGAAGCTTCGTACCGGCAGCCCCATCAGCTGACCTCCTCGACCTGCTCGTACCACCGCTTGCGGGTGCCGAGCTTGGCCCGCATCTTCCAGCGGCGGGACTTGGGCGCCGCGGCCAGGTGAGCCCGCAACGTCTCGATCTGCATTCGGACCCGTGCCGCCAGCTCCTGGTCCAGGCCGGGGCGCTGCACCGACTCGTGCAGCAGCGCCAGGTTCAGGTCGGCCGAGTACCAGAACCCCCAGTCGTCGCACAGCACGTCGCGGATGCGGTCGAGGTCGATCTGCCCGGCCGCATGCGCCCCGATCCGGTGCTCGCCGAGCAGCACCGTGAGGTCGATCAGGTCGTTGGCGGTCATCTCGTGGATCTGCAGCTTCGACAGCACCAGGTCGGCCAGCGAGATGCACGGGTCGGCCAATTCGAGTCGGTCGGCGAACTTGATCGAATGGGCCATCACCAGGGCGTCCATGAAGACGTCGACCTTGATGCCCGTCTCGGGATGGGCGAAGATCTGGCGCTTGATGCCCCACTCCCGCAGCCCGCGCGCGGCCGGGTCGGCGAGGTAGCCCTCGGCCTGGAAGAACGCGTCGATCCGTTGATGATCGCGGTCGAGGCCCCAGAAGTCGATGTCGTAGAACGGACGTCGTCCAAGCACACGCATGAACACGTTGTGCTGGGGGCAGTGCAGATGCACGGCCACCGAGCCGGTGATCCGCAGCAGCAGCGTCTGCTCCGCGGCGGACCCGACGAGGCGGGTGGCCTCGGCGGGTATCCGCTCGGCGCGCAAGAGAGTCGCGGCGTCCGTCCCGTCCATCACTCGACCGGGATCTCGCTGAACTGGCTCTTGAGGTCAGCCCCCTGCCTGGCGCGGTAGATCCGGAACGCCGCGTACCAGGTCAGCGCGAACACCGCCACCGCGACTGTCATCACTTCCGAGAGGTGGTTGTTGGCCCCGTAGGCGGCGTCGATCAGCAACCGGTAGAACACGAACACCACGCAGATGAGCGCGACGACGCCGATCACCGAGATCACCGGCACCTTCCCCACCCGATAGGCGACCGACGAGGATTCGAACTCGCGTTTGCGCCGGAACGGGAAGATGATCGCGGACAGGCAGACGCCCATGAACGGGATGCACTGGCCGAGAAAGCCGCCGAGTACCAGGACCGAGCTGGTGAACGCGTAGAGGCACACCCAGACGGAGGCGATCGCCGCCGACAGCGCCAGCGCCCAGGTCGGGGTGTGGAACTTGGCCGAGACCGCCGAGAACCACTTCGGGGCCAACCCGTCCAACGACCACGCGAGCATGCTGCGCGTCGCGACCATCATCGAGCTCGCGCCGACGAAGAACAACAGCGAGATCACCCATATGCTGTTCACGACCGTGAGCACCGGATTGCCGCCTGCGATACC
>JAOPVI010000257.1 GCA_025966225.1 Mycobacterium sp.
CGCGCCAGCGCATTCTCACAGCACAGTCTTGGCTTTGCAGGGCATGCTGAGACCTATGACTGAACGTGAACATCCGACTGAGTCGACAACTGCAGCTAAGGAGCCGAATGCCGCCGCCGAACCGCCATATGGGCGGGACCGGTGGCACCGACGTGGCAGGCCATTTCGGTTTGCGGCGATGGTCGTCGCCTTAGCTGGCATCGTTTTCATCATCGCCGTGATCTTCTGGAGCGGATTCGTCCTGGGTGCCTGCAGCGGTGGCCATCACGGGCATCGCTGGGACGGTTCCCGTGACGCGTCGATGTCTTCGCTCTACGCCCCGGAGTTGGCTTCAGAGGGCAGTTTCACCGCGTAGGACGAACTCAAGGAGTCACTTCGCAAGTCTGGGGTGACCAAACCGGGAGCGCCGCTCGCTCAAACAATCTGGTCGACCATAGGCGAGCACGACGGCGAAGCCACCATCGTCACCAACGCGAAGGGCGGAACCCGAACCCGACCCTTCGTGACACCGAGAACGTTCCGCTCGCGCCGACATCGGCGAGTACTTCGCCCGCGAGGTGCTGCCGCACGGGCCGAATGCATGGATTGACCTCGACAAGACCAAGATCGCCTACGAGATACCGTTCACCCGGAGCTTCTACCGCCACATCAAGCCATTGGGACGTTCGACAATTGAAGTGGGGCAGCCCGGTTCGCCGCGGAGCGTCGCCGCGTCCCATCGACGATCCCAAGTACTTTGACGACGACGGTGAATATGGGCACAGTGGCTGAGGTGGGACCGGATTCTTGGCGATCTCGCGGTTGGGTGCTCACGCCAACCGCGGCGGCAACAAGGGGCCAGGTCGGCATCTGCCGGCGGGACGACGTCTATTTGTGCGTGCTGGCGCCTGCGGCCGGCATCCTCCCTTCCCAGGTCGCCTTCGCTCCGGAGTCCCCGATGCGGTAGACCTGCACCGCGGTAGACACGCTCAAGACGATGACGACCACGGCGAGGATCCGTGTCGCGACTGGTTTGACGGACTTCCCGCGTACCTCGCGGACGTGGATCAACGTCACGAGTGCAGCGGCGATCAGCAGTGCGATCGCGAAGTAGATCATCGTGTCGCCCAGCTTGGTATGCGCGTGCACCAAGGGTGATCGGCCGATCTCGTGTTCAAGCCATTCGCCTGCGTCGGTGGTCAAGGGAGTGAGCACGACGGTGACCACTGCGAGGGCAAGCACCAGCCACGTCAGTCGTTTTCGGGCGGCACGCCATACGGCACAGAGGATCGCGAGGACGGCCGTGAGCGGAGCCAAGATCACGATGAAGTGCACCAATAGGGCGTGAGCTGGAAGGCCGGCGATTGTGGTCATGCATTGGCTCCTTGTCGAGGTTGGTTGATGGATTCGGGTCTTGCTGGCTGTCACGGCACATCGGGCGAGATCAGTGACAGGGCGAGTCGGGGGCAACGATCGATGGCGACGCGCGCCTCGCGTACGTCGCCGGGCGGTATCGCGGGTTCGCGGGAGCCGTCGCGCGGCAGTGGGTAGCCCCATTCGTCGCGGCGGAGTAGCGCGGGCAGCAGTTCGGTGCACAGCCCACGTCCGTCGCACTGCGTCCAGTTGATGTGCAGGCGTATGGGTTTGGGCGGCGTCCTCATGCCCGGCCCGTGTTCTGTCGTCTGTGGGCATCGTTGGTGTGGTGTGCCGCGACCATGGCGGCCTCGCAGCGGCCGGAACGATGGCGCGCCACGTCGTCTGCGAACGTGTCGAGCGCGCTACGGGCTAGCCGGACGGTCCCATCCGGGTGCCGGCACGAGCCGCGGCCGTCGACGAGCCCGAGCATCCGGTGCAGCTCGTCGAGCAGACCGTCGTCCACGCGCCCATAGGCAAGATCGTCGAACAGCCGGGCGAGCCGGGGCAGGCCGTTGCGGCACGGACCGCACTGGCGGGCACCTTGCGCGGCGAGGTAGGCGACGATGTCCGCCGTGCGTGCCAGACCACACTCGTCGGTCGAGAGGACGTGCACGATGCCCGCGCCAGGGCTCGCCCCAAGACGGACCAGACCCGCCTGAGAGAGCCGGGCTCCGGGAAACGCGGAGGATGGAATCCAGCTGCCGTGGTAGCCGCCGACCAGCACCGCGCGGGCATCGCGGAGATCGCCCCCGCTGCGTGCGACCACGTCTGCGAGTGGGGCTCCGGTCGGCACCTCGACGACGGATCGTCTGGCCAGCGCTCGCGAGACCGTGACCAGCCTGGTGCCGGGTTCCGCGGAGTCTCCGATCGAACGGAACCACTGGGGCCCGTAACGAGCGATCAATCCGATGTGAGCCAGGGTCTCCACGTTGTTGACCAGCGTTGGTCGTCCACGGACGCCGGAGACGGACGTTGGGACCGTCCGGTCGCGAGGGAGCGCCGGGCCGCCCTCGATGCGCCTGACGACCGCCGATTCTTCTCCCGCGACGAACGTATCGGTGGCTTCGAAGACCGTCACGTTGCGACGATCGAGTCCGGCGGTCGCGCGTTCGTCGATGGCGAACCGTGCGACCGGCGCGATGTGGTTCGGCAGGTAGAGGTAGATCCTTCCAGACCCGACCGCCTCGGCGGCGACCTGCAGACCATCGAGCACCAGGTGTGGCGCGCGGGCCATCAGCGATGCGTCCTTGCGACTGAGCGGTTCGCCCTCGGCGCCGTTCCCGATTACTACCGGCTTGCATCCGGTGATCGAAGCGATCTTGCGGCCGGTGGAGAACCCTGCGCCGCCACGGCCCGTCAGCCCGGCTCGCTCGAGCGAGGGAATCAGCGTCCGGGCCGCTCCGTCGGGTAGCCGGCCGAACCGTGCGTCATGTTCGTTGAGTCCTGGGCCGTGCGCG
The DNA here is from genome assembly GCA_025966225.1 of Mycobacterium sp. Lineage (GTDB taxonomy): Bacteria > Actinomycetota > Actinomycetes > Mycobacteriales > Mycobacteriaceae > Mycobacterium. The sequence continues at coordinate 2,853 of JAOPVI010000257.1, forward strand.
GCAAAAAGCCGTTGTGTGCCAGTCGGTTTCCCGCGTTGTTCTCTCTGCCGGGTCACCGGTGCACCATCGCTCGCGCCTCTTCGTACTCGGCGAAGTTGGCTCGCAGCCGCCATGTCACGGTGACGGCGACGGTGATCGCGCAACATCCCGCGAAGAACAGGAACCATGGGTGGCCGGCGTCGGTGCCGTTGCCGAGTGCGTGCGCCAGCGCAATCGGCCACAACGCGTAGGTCAACCAATGCACCATGCGAAAGGTGCGCACGCCGAGGCGATGGCGCAACAGGCTGCTGATGACCACCACGACGAGCAGATCGAAGGCGACGGTTCCGAGCCCGAGCCACAGTGGCCGGTAGGCGCCGAGGAAGGGCACCAGCAGGTCCACCAACCGCAGTTGGGCGTACGGGTCGAGGAACAGCAGTGCCAGATGCATTGCCACCAATAGGGTTCCGGCGAGTGCGGCGAAGCGGTGGACGTCGGCGACGGCGAAACGGGGTAGTGCGGCGAGTCGGCGGCCCGACCGCGTGGCGATGCCGAGCCCAAGTGAGATGGTCAGGAACGCGAGCGCCGTGATGCCTGTGCCACGACCGAGCGCCCACAGCGCCTGGTCGGTCATCGTTGCGGCTCGATGCCGGGGACAGGCCATCCGCCGATCGTGTGGACGACGCGGTTGCCGTCCACCAGCCGAGCGGGCATTCCGAGGGTGCGAATCCAGTCCGGCGCCGCCCACCCGCGGACGACCGAGGCGATGGCGACCGTGTTCGCGGCGTAACAGGTTTGTGCTGCGACGCTGACGGTGCGCCACACGGGATCCGCGGACCGTTCCATGCGGGGGTCGAGAATGTGGTGCAGCAGCGCGTCACCGTTGCGCCACCGGCGTCGCACGGTGCTCGACGTGGCTAGCGCGGCTCCCGAGGGAAGCGCGATCGAGCTCGCCGGGTCGTCGTCGGTGTCGCGGACCAGTATCTGCCAGCCTCCATCGGGCGCGGGACCGGCGGTGGCGATGTCGCCGCCGAGGTTCACTAGCACGCCACTGCTGGTGACGTCGTGGGCGCGGCGAGCGCACTGATCCGCGGCGACCGCCTTCCCCGTGGCCCCGAGGTCGAGCAAGATCCCGGATGGCACGGTGACGATGCGATCGTCCAGGGTGACCATTGACCAGATTGCCGGAGTGGTGATCGATGCGGCCAACGGTCGGGCACGTCCGAGGGTGGCGATGTCTGCGTCGTAGCCGAGGGCGACCATCGCGGCGCCCACCGTGGGATCGACGTCACCGTCGGTCTGACCAGCCGCGGTCAGCGCGGCATCCAGCAAGTTCGCCAGCGTCTCGCTTACCTCGATCGGCCGGCCGGCTGACGCTGCGAGTCTGGTGACCTCCGAGTCGGGCCGGAAGCGTGACGCGGCGGCATCAACGGCGTCGAGTTCTGAATCCACCTCCCGCTTGGCGTCGGCCAACGAATCGGGATCCGTCACGACGAGGTGCATGGTCATGCTCCACCGTTGCCACATGATCTCTGCGGTCTGTTCAGCGATGACGGTCACGAGCCGTGGGACACCGTGACGTGCGGTGAATAGTTCGGCGCCATCACCGTCGTCGGGGCGAGGTTGCGTCGCCGGGTCGTCGGGGGTGCGCTCGGCGCCTTCGACTCGTGGATCACGGGTGGGGGGGCCGGTTCATAGGTCGGCTGAGATGTGTAGTCGGGTGGCTGCGTCTCGCGCGTGGCCGGAGCCTGCTCGACGGTCGTCTCGGGAGTGGCCACGGGCGGCGGATCGTTGGTCGTGGCGACGGGAACGGGTGGCTGCGGTACCTCCGGCACGGGAGTCGGGCCCAGCTCCGGCGCGGCAGGATCGACTACGACGATCGGAGCCTCGGTCACCGGAGGTTTGACGGTATCGGCGTATGCCAGGGCGGAGGCGCCCGCGACACCGGCGACGCCGAGCCCCGCCAGTGCCCACGACGTGGCGGCGGCGCGCCGGAATCCTGAACGGGGTGAGTCCATGCCGCCGATGTTGGCAGCCGCTTCTTCAAACCTTCGAAGAACTCGCGTGGCACTCTCGTCACGTGGCCGAACGGACCGCAGCGCCGACACTGCTGATCGTCGAGGACGACCGCGCCCTGAGCGCAATGCTCACCGGGCTCTTCACCGACGAGGGATACCAGGTCGATGTGGCCTACGACGGACAACACGGACTTCACCGTGGTCTGACCGGACGCTACGACGCGTTGATAGTGGACCGGGGGTTACCGGTAATGGACGGCGTCGAACTCGTCGAGGTCCTTCGCTCGCAGGGAGTCGCGACACCCGTCCTGGTGCTGACCGCCCGTGGTGCGACGGCCGATCGCGTCGACGGACTTGACGCCGGCGCCCAGGACTATCTCGTCAAGCCGTTCGAGGTGCCCGAACTGCTCGCGCGGATACGGGCCCTGCTTCGACGCCCCGATGACGGTTCGACCCTGCGGGCCAACGGGCTGATTTTGAACCGCGTCACCCGCACCGTCAGCGGTCGCGGATTGGCCGCGGACGTGGAGCTTTCCGAGCGGGAAGCTGCCTTGCTGAGCGTCCTGATGCTCGCCCCCAGACGGATCTACACGCGTGGGCAGCTGCTCAACTCGGCATTCGACGGTGTTGACACGCCGGGTGCAGTCGACACCTACGTGCACTACCTACGTCGTAAACTGGGTCGAGGAATCGTGCGAACGATTCATGGCACCGGTTACCGACTTGGTGCCGAATGACACACGGCACCGATCTGGCCGTCGTGCGGCGCGCGGGTCGGATCGCAGCCATCCAAGCTTCGCTCGCGCTGGCGGCGGTCCTGCTGGTGGTGGGTGCGGTGATCTACTTCGTCGACGTGCACGTGCAGAATCAGCAGATCGCCCATCAGCTCATCTCGGTGGCCTCGACCGCCGACGACGCCACCGATCCGCCGCCTGGAATGCAACTCGTGCTGCGGGACCGGGGGGGCAATGTGCAGGCGAGCAGCGTTGACCTGCCGTCGCCGGACCTGCTCGCAAGACCGCCGGGATTCTCGGATGCTCGAATCGATGGGGCGTCGAACCGTGTGCTGGTGGCCGACAAGCCCCAGGGCAGGGTCGTTGCGCTGCTCGCATTGGACTCCTACGAGGCGGGGCGAAGTCGGCTGCTGCTGTCTCTGGGTGCAGCGGAACTGGCCGGGATCCTGGCCTCGATCGCCGTGGTGGTCCTGCTCACGCGGCGTTCGATACGTCCGCTCACTGATGCACTGAATTTACAGCGACGGTTCGTCGCCGATGCCTCACATGAGCTTCGCGCGCCGTTGACGGTGCTGCACACCAGAATTCAGCTGCTCGCTCGCCGGTTCGACGACGGTGACGCTCACGAGGCCAAGGAGCAGATCGACGCCTTGGCGGCCGACACCAGAGCGCTCGGCGAAGTGATCGAGGACCTGCTGGCATCGGCCTCGATGGCGAGCAACGGCGTCACCCGGGACCGGGTCGACATGTCCGCAGTCGTCGCGGCGGTCCGCGACAGCATGGCTGGGCACGCCGCCTCAGCAGATGTGGCTCTGGTCGTCGAGCGGGACGACGGCACGGTTGCAGCCGATCTCGCAGTCCTTGGATCGGCCGCCGCGCTCCGCCGCGCCGTCACCTCCCTGGTCGACAACGCCCTTGCCCACGAACATGCTGGCGGGGAGATCGCGATCTTCGTCGGGCGGCGCGGGCCGGATGTCGTCATCGAGGTGCGCGACGATGGCGTCGGAGTCGCTCCCGACGCGATGGGAACGCTGTTCACCCGCTTCGCTCACGGTCAGAGTCATACCTCGACCGCGGGCCGCGAACGCTACGGAATCGGACTGGCACTGGTCCGTGAGATCGCGCTCGCCCATCGCGGTGATGTCGGCGTTGCGCAGACGCCGGGCGGAGGAGCAACGTTCACGCTCACCCTCCCTGCCGACATTTCTTCGTGACCTTCAAAGCCCCTGGAACCTCCGCTGAGTAAATCAGCGGTGCCACAACCAGTTCGGATGAATCGATCGGCGTTCGCGGCGGCCGGCATCGGGCGATCGCGCCGGTTGATCGGCTGACCCATCAGTGTCCGCCGCCATTGCGACCCTTGCCGTGTCCGTGCTTCTTGGGTGGATCGGCGGGCGGCGGCAGCAACGGGGTCGTGCTAGTGGCCGACGATACGGGGCCCGTCGTGCTCGTCGTGGTCGCCGGTGCGCTTGGTATTGGCGTGGGGTGGGCCCACGAGTCGACGATGAACGCCGTGGCCGTGATGATGATGGCGATCAGCCCTGCCGCTACCGCGACGAGTTTCCCGGTCCGGCTCATCGCGGGTCTGCGACTGTGGGTCGGCCCTCCCGCGGCAGGGGGAATTGGCATGGGCGGTAGGGGAGAGGTCATGACCATCGTGGCTGGCCGCAGGGGGCCGACGAAGCCGGGGTCGCGGCCAGACAGCGCGGCATGCATCTCCTCGGCGCTGCCGAATCGCCACTGCGCCCGAGGTGCCATCGCGCGTTCGATCAGCGCCGCCAACGCCGGGTCGACGTCGGGACGCAGCGCAGCCAACGCCGGCGGTCGTTGGGTCATGATCGCGTGCGACAGCGACCCGAGGGTGACTTGCGGGAAGGCCCTACGGCCGGTAACGGCTTCGTAGCCGACGGCGCCGACCGCGTAGAGGTCATCTGCCGGCGTCGCCGGATTTCCCGTCAACCGCTCGGGGCTCAGGTAAGCCACGGTGCCCACGATTTGGCCGGCGACGGTATGGCTGGCCTCGGTGGTCTTGGCGATGCCGAAGTCAGCGACCTTGGCCATCCCATACGAGGTGAACAAGATGTTGCCTGGCTTGATGTCGCGGTGCAGTATTCCCGCCCGGTGGGCTGCTGCGAGGGCTGCGAGTACCTCCGACAGGACCGTGCGCACGATGGGTTGAGGCAGCGGACCGCGAGCGATGAGGTCGGCCAGGGTGTTGCCGGGGAGTCGCTCCATCACGATGAACGGTGTTCCGCCGTCCTCTCCGCTGTCGTGGATGGCGACGATGTTCGGATGGCTCAGGGCCGCGGCCGAGCGCGCCTCGGCCTCGAAGCGCAGACGGTTCTCGGTGTCGGCGGCCAGCCCAGGATGAAGCAGCTTGACCGCTACTGCGCGGTCGAGTCGCTGGTCCCAACCGTCGCGGACTTCGGCCATGCCGCCGCGACCAAGGACACCCCGCAATGCATATCGACCGCAGAGCAACTCGCCGGTCGACATGAGGTCAACGGTAAACCTCGACGCCAGTGCGCCGTCGAACGCCGCTCGCCCGTGGCTCAGTGGACGTCGGCAGAGGCCGGGTAGGCGTGGATGAGTGCAATGAATAGTTTCGGGACGGCATGGGCAACGCGTTTTCGCGATGTGAACTGCGGATATGGGTGTGTGCGGCCAACTCTGCACGCCGCCGGATGGGTGGGCACTGGTAACGGCTGACCGCGGGCAGGCGATATGGGGAGTGCGGGTGACAGTTCGCCTCACCGTGCCGCAGTTGCGGCCTGGGGTGTGCACCCGGAGGCCACCGGACCGGTGGCCACGCCGTTTGTCCAAGACAGGGCAGCGGTGGAACAAACGAAGCTCACGGTGCTGGCGTCGAATGATGCACACGATTCGACACCAGCCTCACGAGATGTAAGGAGTTGCACCATGAACCTCAAGAAGCACGTGGCCCAAGCTGCGATCGCCGCCGCACTCGGAGGGTCCGCCCTCGCGCTGGGAGTGGGAGCGAGCCCGGCCTCAGCTGACCCCGGACAGCCTTGCTGGCAAAACTGCCAGGGTGATCACCGCGGAGACGGCCCGCAGGGCAATCGCGGAGACGACCACCAGTGGGGAGATCAGGGCCGACCAGATCAGTGGCGGCAGGGTCAGTGGCAACCGGATCAGCGTGGGGACTGGCGGCCATGGCATCAGCGCGGCATCGACGATGCGCGTTTCGACCATCAGCC
>JAOPVI010000264.1 GCA_025966225.1 Mycobacterium sp.
CGCCGCGCAGTGGCATATTCGAAGGTACGGCTTTCACGGTACGTCGCATCAGTACGTCAGCGAGCAGGCCGCCAAGTTCCTCAACGTGCCATTGGGATCGTTGAGCCAGATCGTGCTTCACCTCGGAAACGGCGCGTCGGCCTCGGCGATCGTTGGAGGGCGGCCCATCGACACGTCCATGGGGCTGACGCCGATGGAGGGGCTGGTGATGGGCACGCGCTCTGGCGATCTCGATCCGGGCATCATCACGTACCTCTGGCGCACCGCGGGCATGAGCGTCGAGGACATCGAATCGATGCTGAATCGCAAGTCTGGGGTTTCGGGCCTGGGTGGCGAAATCGACTTCCGGGTACTGCACCAGCGCATCGACGCGGGCGATGAGGCCGCACAGTTGGCCTACGAGGTGTACATCCACCGACTGCGCAAGTACATCGGGGCCTACATGGCACTGCTCGGCAGCACCGACGTCATCACGTTCACCGCGGGCGTCGGCGAGAACGACGCGACGGTCCGCCGCGATGCGCTCATCGGCCTTTCGCCGCTTGGCATCGAACTCGACGAGCACCTCAACAACAGCCCCGCCAAGGGGCCGCGGCGGATCACGGTCGACATGTCTCCGGTCACGGTGCTCGTCGTCCCCACCGACGAGGAGGGGGCGATCGCGCGGGCCTGCGCGGCGGCCGTCGCTCACTAATCGGCGAAGGGGTCGTCGAGTAGTTCGTCGGGGTGGTGGATGCGGTTGACCGCGGGCGGAGCCTCGCCGACGGTCCAGATGAGCCGTCCGTCTTCGCCGACGCTGGTGCTGGCGTGACCGTCGGTAACCATTTTGTGGTCGGGGTCGCACCCAAAGTGCAATGCGTCGATGTCAGTGCGGCCATCGGGTTCCCAGTCGGGGGTGTGCATCACTTGGCAGTGGTATCCCGGTTGGGTGCAGTTCGGTCGGGTGCAGCCCTTGTCTCGCCCATGACAGACGATGCGTTGGTCTAGTGAGGCAATCCGTTGGGAGCGCGCGAGATACAGCGGGCGATCCGAATGTCCCGCGAACACCGCCAGGTAGTGGATTGAGATGGCGGCCATTCGGATCAGGTCGCGCATCGGCAGCGAGGAGCCGCCGCCGGTGCGAGCCGGGGCCGGCATCGGCACCGTGGGGTCGACGGCAGCGCGGGCGGCCTGATTCAGGTCCGCCACTGTGGTGGTGGCGATGACGGTGACCGGGATTCCGCGATGGGTGCCCAACGTGCCGGATTCGAGGCCTGCCCGCAGCCCCCACGCCACTGCATCGTGCAGCCGCTGCGAGCCGGTGCGCGTGTCGATGGACGCGTCCACCACGGTCTGCTCGGCGCCGGGCAGGTGGTGGCCGGGCCGCACCGCGGCGCCTAGTGCCTCGACGTACGGGCGGGCCTCCGGCGTCATCCAACCCGACAGCTTGCTCATCACGTCAGGGCCTTGCCGGCCCATGCAAAGGCATCGACCTACTGCCAAACGCGGCCGTAGAACACGCAGATCGGGTGGAGGGTTCAGCCGCACCGTTCTGGCCAGCCGCTGGCCCGCTGAAGTGCGGTATCAGCAGTGCTACTGCACTTCAAATTCACATGCTGGTCGAGACCCGGTGTCTAAGTGGCTCATGTGGTTTCGCGCTTAGAACGTGCTCATCGGCCGGATGTTGTTGGCCAGGTCGACCAGCGCGTAGCGGTGCGCCTGGGTGGGCGCAACCCTGGCCAGTCCGCGTAGCGACGCCTCGACGCCGAGCCGCAACCCGTGTTCGGTGAACGGGAAGCCCAGGATGTGATTGGTGCTCGCGGTGTTGTCGGCCAGCCAGTCCATCGCGGTGCCCAGTACCAGTGCCCGGATCTGCAGCACCCGTGGCTCGGTGTCGGGCAGCGCCTCCACCCGGTGCGCGGCGTCGCGGATCTGCTGCTCGGTCACCTCGCTGCCGGACCGTCCGGACAGCAGGGTGACGGCGCTGGTCAGCCGGGCCGTCGTGAAATGCCTTGAGGTAGGCGGTACTTGGTCGAGCGTCTCGACTGCCGCGTCCCGGTGACCGTCGGCCGATTGCGCCCGCGCCAACCCGAATCCGGCGGAGATGATGCCGTTGTCGGTGTTCCACACCGTCTTGTAGAACGTGCCCTCGTCGGCGGTGCGAGACAGTTCGGCCGTGGCCGCGAGCGCCAACTTGGGCGCCAGTTCACCTGGCAGCGTGTCGAGCACCTCGGTGAAGTGCTTGGTCGCCGATTCGTAGTCCGCGGACAGCAGATCGGCCACGGCCCGGAACCACACCAGCCGCCACCGCCAGCCCACCCGGTCGGCCAGGTCGTCGAGCTTGCGGTTCGCTTTGGCGACGTCGCCGAGGTCGAGCAGGGCCCGCGCCTCCATGAGTGGCAGCTCGATGGACTCCGAGATGTCGATGCCCTCCGAGTCGAGCGTGCCGTGACGTGCCGCGCGCAGCGAATCCAATGTCTGCACTGGCTGACTCATCACGGTCGCCGACAACACGGTGGCGCCGACGTCACCCGGATCGACCAGTGGCACGGGCAGCGCCTTGATGATGTCCTGGCTGGTCAGCTTCTCCGAATGCACCTGTCCGTCGAGGTAGACGTCGGTGTGGGCGACGAGCAGGTCCACGCCGAACGTCGATCGCGACGGGCTGAACACCTGCGACAGACCGGGCCGCGGTGTTCGGCTGTCCTTCGCGACGACCTCGCGGAGCACGCCCAGCAGCTGGCCTGCCATCTCGTCGGCGCTGGCGAAGCGGCGGCGCGGGTCGGGATCGATCGCCCTTCGCAACAGTCTTCCGAACGAATCATATTTCGCGAGTAGCGGATCCTCGTCCGGTAACCCGTCGACGTACCGCCCGTTGCGCGTCCTCAGATTCAGCGTCATGGCCGCGAGCGTGCGGCCGACGGTGTAGATGTCGGTGGCCACCGTCGGGCCCGTCTTCACGATCTCCGGGGCCTGATAACCCGGTGTGCCGTAAAGGAACCCGAACGAGTTGATGCGCGACACCGCACCAAGGTCGATGAGCTTCAGCTGCTCCTCGGTGAGCATGATGTTCTCGGGCTTGAGGTCGTTGTAGACCAGCCCGACGGAGTGCAGGTAACCGAGTGCGGGCAGGATCTCGAGCATGTAGGCGATGGATTGCGCGACAGAGAGCTTGGCGCCCTTGGCCTGTTTCAGCGACGTGCCGCCGACGTACTCCATGACGATGTAGCCGACGGGCTCGCCGTGCTTGTCTTCGTGCTCGACGAAGTTGAAGATCTTCACGATCGCGGGGTGGGTGACCTCGGCCAGGAACTGCCGCTCGGCCATCGCGATGGCCTGAGCCTCGGCGTCCCCGGAGTGCACCAAGCCCTTCAGCACCACCGGCCGGTCGTTGACGTTCTTGTCGAACGCCAGATAGATCCAGCCGAGGCCGCCGTGTGCGATACAGCCCTTGATCTCGTACTGGTCGACGACCATGTCGCCCGGACTCAGTTGTGGCAGAAAGGAATACGGGCTGCCGCAGTGTGGGCACCAGCCTTCGGACAGCGCGTGACCTTCTGATGACGACCGGCCGACGGGCTTGCCGCAGTTCCAGCAGTACCGCTTGGCCTCGGCCACGACCGGGCTGGTCATCAGCGCGTCCAACGGGTCCCTTGCGAGCACTCGCGGCACCTCGACCAACCCACCGCCGAGCCTGCGGATCGGCGCGAACATTCGAGTGGTCGGCGTCGGATGTTCGGTGGGCTCGGTCTCGGCGGTGCCCACCGACATGCCCTCGGAGTCGTCGAAGTCCGGTCGGAACACCGCTTGGGTGGCCATCGGCCGCATCGTCGCCAGCGAGTCGTACGTCATGGCCTCCGCGGGCGCGGTGCCGGCGATGGCATCGTCGTCGGCGGGGTCGGCCTGCTGCTCCTGGCCGGCCATCAGTCGATGTACCTCGGGGTTGGCGGCGTGGGCGCCGGGCCGAGCACGGTCAACCACTTGCGGTACAACGTGTTCCAGGTACCGTCGCGGCGGATGCGCTCCAACGTCCCGTTCACGAAGCGCACCAGCCCGGTGTTCTCGAGGTTGATGCCGATGCCGTAGGGCTCCTCGCTCATGCTGGGCCCGACGATGTGAAGGTAGGGATCCTGAGCCACCAGGCCGGCCAGGATGGTGTCGTCGGCGGAGACGGCGTCGGCCTGCCGCTGTTGCAGCGCTACCAGGCAGTCGGCCCACGTCACGACCTCGACGGCGACGGGGGGCGGGCTGATCAGCTCGATGCGCTGAAGCGACGTGGTGCCCGTCACCGCACACACCCGCTTGCCGGACAGGTTGGAGGCCCTCTCGATGCGCGAGTCGCGTGGCGCCAGGATCCGCTGATTGGCCCGCAGGTACTCGGTCGAGAAGTTGATCAGCTTCCTGCGCTCGCACGTGATGCTCATGCTCTTGACGACGATGTCGACCTTGTCGTTCTGCAACGCCTCGATCCGGTCGTTGGACGAGAGGATGCGATACACGACCTGAGACGGGGTTCCGAAGATGTCGCGGGCCACCTCGCCCGCGATGTCGACGTCGAATCCCGTGATCTCGCCGGTGATCGGGTCGCGGAAGCTGAGCAGGTTGCTTCCGATGTCCAGTCCGACGATGAGCCTGCCGCGGTTGCGGATGTTGGCGACCGCGGCGTCGGCCTGCGCCTTCGTCGGGAACGGCCGCAGGCTCCCCGTACAGCTGTCGTCGTCGGGTGGAGGCCCGTCGGTGGCTGTCGAAGGCTCCTGCTCCATGCCCGCAGGCGTCGGTGGCGCCAGCGTGATCCCCGGCTCGGAGCCCATGGGTCCGACCTCCCCACAGCCCGCCAGCACCGTGAGCGTGGCGATCACGACGATCAGCTTTCTCATCACCATCATCTGTACTCGCTCATCCGGGGCCACAACCCCAGCGTCACCGCCATCGCCGCGATCACGCTCAGCGCTGCGGCGCCGACGGTCGCCCCGGACAACACCCGTCGGGCGTTCACGATGTCGCCGCGCAACTGCTTGCGGCTTTCCGCGATGCCCTTGGCCAGCGCGGCGTCGAGCTTCTCGAACGCAGGCGTGGAGTCGTCGTCGCCGGTGCCGAGCGCGACGTCCGTCGCCCGCTGGTACTCGCCGTCGGCGATGTAGGCGTTGATGCGGTCGTCGGCCGCCCGCCAGCGCCGCAGCAACTGCTCCGCATCGGCCAGGTCCGACTTGTCGATTGCCTCGTCGCGGTCGAGGTAGTCGGACAGCTGCTGCTGCATGGTGTCGATGCGCTGGTAGTACGACTGCTTGCGGGCGCCCTCGTCGCCGCGCCTGATCAACGACAATGTCTCGTCGGCGCGGGCCTGCTGGGCGGTGATCGCCATGGTGGTCACCGTCTTGAGTGACTCGGCGGCCGTGCTCTTGGCGCTACGGCTGTCGATCGTCGAGATGACGAGCGCGGTGCCGACCCACATCACGATGATCAGCACGGCCAACCCGCCCGCGACGAACCCGATGTTCACCCGTCGTCGGGTCCGACGTGCGAGCCACCGGTTCGCGAACGCCCCGAACAACAGCGTGGCGAGCACCACCAGGATGACCGGCGCCGGGATTCGGGTCGAGGCCGTCGTTTCGACGTCGACCTGCTGCGAGGTCTGCTCGTACAGCCGTTGCGCGTCGGGCAGGATCTGCGTCTGCATCAGCGCCGACGCCTCGGACAGATACGACGCGCCGACGGGATTGCCCGCGCGGTTGTTGGTGCGGGCGGTCTCCACCAGTCCGGTGTAGACGGCCAACTGCGCGTTGACCTCGCCGAGCAGTCGGATCATGTCCTTGTCGGTGAGCCCGCTCGACGCCTGGGTGACGGCGACGGCGGCGTCGGTGATCGCCTGCTCGTAGCGCGCCCTGACGTCCCGGGGTTCCGCGCCAGCGATGAACGCCGTGGCGGCGGCGGCGTCGGCGACCGAAAGTGTGGTGTACAGCTGCCCGGCTGCGAAGGCCAGCGGCTCGGTGTGGTCGAGCACCGTGGTGAGCGCCAGCTGGCGATCGGCGATGGTGGTGGAGGTCGCGAAGGCGCACGCCACGACCAGCGCGGAGAGCACGACGCCAATCGTGAGGATGCGACCCGGGGTCGTCCACAAGAACCACCAGCGTGGATGCGCTGGGGTGGTCGGCGACCGCGACGCCATCGGCTCGGTCGACGGGTGCGCCAACTCCACAGTCACCTGTGCGCGGACCTCAACTTCCCGGCTACTTTCCCGACTGCCCAACTTGTATGAAGAAAGTCTAAGAGCAGATCGCGGCAAGGGAGGGGATTCGGGGACGTCGGTGTCGAACTTCGCGACCGCTCGCCCCGGTCGCTGCGCTCCTGCCCTCCGGAACATTCCCCGGTCGCTGCGCTCCTGCCCTCCGGAAAAATCGCACGACCTTCCCTATCCTGAACCCGTGCGTGGTGACGGTGATGGCTGGGTGTTGACCGACGACGGCGGCCATTTCTGGGGCCGCCACGGCGCGGCCGGGCTACTACTGCGCGCGCCGCAGTCCGACGGCACGGTGGCCGTGCTGCTCCAACACCGCGCGGTGTGGAGTCACCAGGGCGGCACGTGGGGGCTGCCAGGCGGTGCCAGGGACAGCCACGAAACGGTCGAGGAGGCCGCCACGCGCGAGGCGCACGAGGAGGCCGGGCTCACCGCGGATCAACTCACCGTCCGGACCACGAAGGTCACCGCCACCGCTTCCGGCGGCGACTGGACGTATACGACCGTCATCGCCGACGCGCCCGAGCTGCTGGACACGGTGCCCAATCGGGAGAGCGCCGAACTGCGATGGGTGGCCGTGGACGATGTGGCCACGCTTCCGCTGCATCCCGGGTTCGCGGCCAGTTGGGAAGAACTCCGTACCTTGACGACGTCGCTCCCGCTCTTGGTCAACGAGCCGTAAGCGCGGCTTTCAACGCTGCGGCCGCTGCGGTCGGATCGTCGGCGCCGGTGATGGCGCGCACCACCACGACCCGTCGCGCGCCTGCGTCCAGTAACTCTGGCAGTCGTTCGCCGTCGATGCCACCGATCGCGAACCATGGCTTGTTCGTTCCCGATTCGGCTGCCGAACGCACCAGGCCCAGCCCGGCGGCCGGCCTGCCCGGCTTCGTCGGCGTTGGCCAGCACGGACCGACGCAGAAGTAGTCGACGTGCTCGTCGATGGCCGCGTCCAGCTGTTCGACGTCGTGCGTGGACCGTCCGATGAGCGGATCGGGCCCGATGACCGCGCGGGCCATCGACAGCGGCAGGTCGTCCTGTCCGAGGTGAAGCACGTCGGCGCCCGCGGCGAACGCGATGTCGGCGCGGTCGTTGACCGCCACGAGCGCGCCGTGGCGGCCGGCCGCGTCGGCGAGCACTTCGAGCGCTTCCAACTCGGCGCGGGCCTCCAACGCTCCGAACCGGTGCTCGCCGACCGAGCCCTTGTCACGCAACTGGACGATGTCCACCCCGCCTGCCAGCGCGGCGTCGACGAACTCGGCCAGGTCGCCGCGTTCTCTGCGGGCGTCGGTGCACAGGTAGAGCTGAGCTTCGGCGAGACGTGCTCGGAGATCTGACACGACTGCGACGCTAGCGGCCCGGCCGCGGACGCGGACGCGCAGAACGGGTTCGAGTGGTCCTGAGTAGAGTGGACACCCGAACACGGGAGTCCCAGGACGGGGACTGAGAGTGGGTCCGACCAGCCCTTACCGTCACACCTGATCCGGGTCATGCCGGCGAAGGGAGCAGAGATGCCCTCCAAGACACTGGCCGTCATCGGCGGTGGCGTCATCGGACTGTCGGTGGCGCGCCGGGCCGCGCTGGACGGCTGGCAGGTACGCGTGCACCGCACCGAGGACCGCGGCGCCTCCTGGGTGGCTGGCGGCATGCTGGCCCCGCACAGCGAGGGCTGGCCGGGTGAGGAGGGGCTGCTCCAGCTCGGCCTCACGTCGTTGCGAGGGTGGCATGACGGATTCCTCGATGGGCTGCCGCCGGAAGTGGTGACGGCCCGTGAGTCGCTGGTGGTGGCCGTCGACCGGGCCGACGCAGCAGACCTCCGCACCGTCATGGAGTGGCTCGCCGCACAAGGTCAACCCGTTTCCCCGACGACGTCGGCCCGCGATCTGGAGCCGCTGCTCGCCCAAGGCATCCGACACGGATTCCGCGCCGAAACCGAACTGGCCGTGGATAATCGGGCACTGGTGGCGGCGCTCGCCCAGCACTGTGAGCGGCTCGATGTGGCCTGGGCGCCGCCGGTGGACGCGCTCGACGACACCCGCGACGCGGATGTCACGGTGATCGCCAACGGCATCGACGCGCCTGCGCTGTGGCCGGGGCTTCCGATCCGGCCCGTCAAGGGCGAGGTGCTGCGGCTGCGCTGGCGCCGCGGCTGTATGCCCGTGCCGCAACGCGTGATTCGAGCCAGGGTCCATGGCAGGCAGGTTTACCTGGTGCCCCGCGCCGACGGGGTGGTGGTGGGCGCCACGCAGTACGAGCACGGTCGCGATACCGCGCCTGCCGTAACGGGTGTGCGCGACCTGCTCGACGACGCGTGCGCGGTGATGCCCGCACTCGGCGAATACGAACTCGCCGAATGTGCCGCAGGTCTGCGTCCGATGACGCCGGACAACGTGCCCATCGTCGGTAGGCTCGACGAGCGCACGCTGGTGGCCGCCGGGCACGGTAGGTCGGGCTTCCTGCTCGCGCCATGGACTGCTGACCGAATCGCGGCCGAATTGGAGGTAGGGGTACCCGCATGAAAGTCACCATCAACGACGAGGCCGTCGAGCTCGACGAACAGACCACCGTCGCAGGGCTTCTGGAGAGGCTCGGGATTCCGGACAAGGGCATTGCAGTGGCCGTCGACTGGGCGGTGCTGCCGCGCTCGCAGTGGGAACTCCCGTTGGCCGACGGCGCCAAGGTGGAAGTGGTGACGGCGGTGCAAGGTGGCTGAACTGGCCGCCGCGAAGCTTACGATCGCGGGCCGCACCTTCGGCTCCCGACTGATCATGGGCACCGGCGGCGCGGCCAACCTCGCGGTGCTCGAAGCGGCGCTCGTCGCGTCGGGCACCGAACTGACCACCGTGGCGATGCGCCGCGTCGACGCGCAGGGCGGCACCGGCGTGCTCGAGCTCTTGCAACGGCTCGGCATCACCCCGCTGCCCAACACGGCCGGCTGTCGAGGGGCCGCGGAAGCGGTGCTGACCGCGAAGCTGGCCCGCGAGGCGCTCAACACCGAATGGGTCAAGCTCGAGGTCATCGCCGACGAGCGCACGCTGCTTCCTGATGTCATCGAATTGGTCAGGGCGGCAGAGCAATTGGTCGACGATGGGTTCGTCGTGCTGCCGTACACCAACGACGATCCGGTGCTGGCCCGTCGGCTGGAGGACGTCGGCTGCGCTGCGGTGATGCCGCTCGGCTCGCCCATCGGCACGGGGCTCGGCATCGCCAATCCGCACAACATCGAGCTGATCGTGGAGCGCGCCGGAGTGCCCGTCGTGCTCGACGCGGGCATCGGAACGGCCAGCGATGCCGCACTCGCGATGGAACTCGGCTGCGCGGCCGTGCTGCTGGCCACCGCGGTCACTCGGGCCACCGACCCGCCGGTGATGGCCGCGGCGATGGCGGCGGCCGTGACCGCCGGTTACCTGGCGCGGCAGGCGGGCCGGATCCCCAAACGGTTCTGGGCGCAGGCGTCGAGTCCCGGCTACCCGGCGGGGCAGGAGCGGAGCGACCCGGGGGGAGGTCGTTGAGCGGGCGCTACGTCGCCATCGGCTCCTCGATGGCCGCGGGCCCAGGCATTAAGCCGGGCGCGGATGGCGCCCCGACCCTCGCGGGCCGGTCGGCCGTCAACTACCCACACCTCGTCGCTGCGCAGTTGGGCTACGAACTCGTCGACGTGACGTATTCGGGCGCCACCACCGCGCACGTGCTGACCGATGCCCAGAACGGGGCGCGCCCACAGGTCGATGCGCTCGACGGATCGGAGGCGCTCGTCACCGTGACCGTCGGGGGCAACGACGCCGGCTACCTCCCGATGCTCTTCGCGGCGGGCCTGCCCCGATTCCTGCGTTCCATACCGTTCGTCGGGCGGGTGCTCCGCGAGCAGGTCGACGCCGAGGCAAGGGACCGTGCGCTAACCCAGGTCGCCGATGCGCTGAAGACCGTCGGGCACGCGATTCGGGGCCGCGCGCCGCGCGCCAGGGTGCTGTTCGTCGACTACCTCACGCTGCTGCCGCCGCCAGGAACGTCCGCGCCGCCGCTGGCCGACGCCGACCTTCCGCTAGGGCGGCACATCGGTGACACATTGGCGGGCGTCACCGCGGAGGCCGCAGCCGAAACCGGGTGCGAGTTGGTGGCCGCGAGCGAAGCCAGCCGGGACCACCATCCATGGTCGGACGACCCGTGGACGGCGCGGCTTGGCCTGCCGTGGCCCGGTCAGGTGGTACCGCTGCACCCGAACGCCGCCGGAATGAGGGCGGTCGCGAACCTCATCGTGGAGAGGCTGAGCTAGCCAAGTGGGACACGTCATCGAATTGTCGGGCCTCACGAAGGTCTTTGGGCGCACGAGGGCCGTCGACGAGCTCAGCTGTGTCGTCGAGCCTGGAGCGGTCACCGGGTTCCTCGGCCCCAATGGCGCAGGCAAGACCACGACCATGCGGATGGTGCTCGGCCTCGACCGGCCCACGTCGGGAACGGCGACCATCGACGGCCGCCCCTATCGCGAGTTGTCCGACCCGCTGCGCACTGTCGGGGCGCTGCTCGACGCCAAACAGGTCCACCCGAACCGCTCGGCGCGCGATCACCTGCGTTGGCTCGCGGCGTCCAACCGGATCCCCGTCACCCGCGTCGACGAGGTGCTCGACACGGTTGGCCTCGCGTCCGTCGCCGACAAGAACGCCGGAACTCTTTCGCTGGGAATGAGCCAACGACTGGGCATCGCGGGGGCGCTGCTCGGTGATCCACCGGTGTTGCTCTTCGACGAACCGGTCAACGGACTCGACCCCGAGGGCATTCGGTGGATACGCACGTTGATGCGGAGCCTCGCCGCGCAGGGCCGCACGGTGTTCGTGTCGAGTCACCTGCTTGCGGAGCTGGCCAACACTGCTGACCGGCTCGTCGTGATCGGTCGCGGACGGTTGCTCGCGTCCACCACGGTCGAGGATTTCGTCAGCCGCTCCGGCGGCGAAGCCGTGCGGGTTCGCAGCCCTGCGCTGGATACGCTCGGCGAGCTGTTGTCCGGCGTCGGCATCGAGGTGGCGGTCGAACCGGATGGTTCCGCGCTGTCGGTGCGGGGCGCCGCCATCGAGGTGATCGGTGAACTCGCCGCGCGCAACGCGATCGTGCTGCACGAGCTCAGCGTTCGACAGGCCTCGCTCGAGGACGCATATCTGCGGATGACCGACGCAGAGGTCGAATACCGGGCGGGCGCGTGACCGCGCTGGCGGGTGTCATGGGCGGCGCCGCCGCCGCGCTCAACGCCGAACGGATCAAGCTGTCGACCATTCGGTCGCCGCTATGGACGGCGGTGCTCGCCGCGGTGTTGAGCCTCGGCGTCGCCGCGCTGGAGGGGGCCAACGCATACGGCGCCGCGGGCTTGTCCGCCCAGGGTGCGGTCACCGGCGTGGTGATCTTCGGCATCCCCGTACTGATGATCCTGTCGGCGATGGTGGTGACCGGCGAGTACCGCACCGGCATGATCCGGGCCACCTTCATGGCCACCCCGAGTCGGACGCTGGTGCTGGTGGCCAAGGGCGTCGTCGCCGCCCTGGCCGGCGGTGCGTACGCGGCGGTGCTGGTGATCGCCGCCGTCGTCGCGGCCCGGTCGTCGGCCGACCCGCTGCGCTCGGCTCGGTTGTCGCTGGCGGAGCCTGGCGTGTGGCGCGTCGCGGTCGCGGTCACGCTCGTCGCAATGCTGTCGGCAGTGCTTGGCGTCGCAGTCGGTGCGCTCTTGCGTCACACCGCAGGTGCGGTCGCGGTGCTGTTGCTGTGGCCGCTCGTGGCCGAACCGATTCTCGGCAATCTGCCCAACCTCGGTGTCGAGGTCGGCCCGTACCTACCGTTCGTCAATGCGTTCGTGTTCCTCGACGTTTCATGGCTGTTCCCGGTCTACTCGATGCCGTGGGGTGGATTTGGCTCGCTGCTGTACTTCGTCGCCATCGTCGCGGCGGTGTTCGTCGCGGCCGTCATCGTGGTGAACAAGCGCGATGCATGAGCTTTCGGCCCGCTCGGTCATTGCGTGATGTTTCACCCATCGCCCATGATGTGAAACATGGCCGACAAGGCGTGGTTGAGTGGCTTTGTCGCGCGGGTGGCATCCGATACCGATGGCCGCGCCACCGACGCCATCTTGACCGGCACGGGACGGAAACCTGGATACGCGAGTTGTTCTTCTCGGGCTCGCCGCGGGTCGCACTGTCGAACTCGGCGACCTGCTCGGTGAGGTCTATCAGACGATCCTGGCGGAGGGCCCGCTGCCGACGCCGCCAGTGTGATCATCTAGGTCTGGACCTCGCCGCCGTCGACGAACAACTCGCTTCCCGTCATGAAGCTGCTCGCGGGAGAGGCCAGGAACACGACAGCGGCGGCGATCTCCTCGGGCTGGCCGATCCGACCGAGCGTCACGTCGGCGGTGAGGTTCTTCAGCAGTTCCTGCTCGCCGCCACTGGGAGCGAGGCCAACGAGCCCTGGCGTCTCCACGGGCCCCGGAACCAGGGTGTTGACCCTGATGCCCCGATTGGCCAACTCCGCTGCCCAGGTACGTCCGAACGACCGCACGGCCGCCTTGCTGGCGGCGTAGACACCGAAGGAGGGAATGCCCTTGGATGCCGACGTCGACCCCGACAGGATGACCGACGCCCCGGGATTGAGCAGTGGCAGGACCTTCTGCACGGTGAACAGCGTTCCTGCGACGTTGCGGTTGAAGGTGTCGAGGAAGTGCTCCACAGTGACGTCCTCGAGGGTCGCGAACTCGCCACCGCCTGCATTGGTGAACACCGCGTCGAGGCCGCCACCGTGGGCCATCACCGCATCGACGATGGCGTCCAGCTGCGTCAGGTCGCTCACATCGCTGCGAATTCCGGTCGCCGACTGGCCAATCGAGGCCACCGCCGCATCGATGGTCGGCTGATTGCGGCCGGTGAGGAAGACGTGCGCGCCCGCCTCCGCCAGTGCGCGGGCCGAGGCGAGTCCGATACCCGCGGTGCCGCCGGTGACGAGGGCGTTCTTTCCGTCGAGGGCTCCCATTACTACTCCTTTGCCGTGAACTTTCACTTGCGATTCAGCTTGCTTGATATTGCGTGATATATCAATCAAACGGCACGGTTCCGCGATCCATTCCCATACGTGACTAACGTTGACCCAATGCGGCGTAGATCTTGGGCGATGGTGGCGGTCGTCCTAGTGGTGGCAATGGTCGGGTGTGGGCGCTCGGATGCCCCGCAAACGAGCACGTCGGCTCAGCCGCAAATGCCGTCGACACCTGCGACGGAGTTCGCAAAGGCATTGCAGGGCAAGGTCACGGCCGATGCGATGATGGCCCACCTGACCAAATTGCAGGACATCGCAAATGCGAATGGTGGCAACCGGGCGCTTGGCTCACCGGGCTATGCCGCCAGCGCCGACTACGTCGCCAACACCCTGAAGGACAAGGGTTTCGACGTGACGACCAACGACTTCGAGGTGCGGCTGCCCTTCGCCGACGAACCCGTCGTCACCGTCGGTGGGCAAACCGTGAAGGCGGCGCCGTTGAAGTTCACCATCGGCACCCCGGCAGACGGCGTGAGCGCTCCACTGGTTCCGGCCCGCAGCGACGACACGCCTGGCTGCACGGCGGACGACTACGACGGGCGCGGCGTCTCCGGTGCCATCGTGCTCGTGGACCGTGGCTCCTGCCCGTTCTCCGAGAAGCAGACGGCGGCGGCCCAGCGCGGCGCGGTCGCCCTGATAGTCGCCAACAACGTCGACGGGGACCAGTTCCAGGGGGGCACCCTTGGCGAGCAGACCGACGTCAAGATCCCCGTCATCGGCATCAGCAAGGCCGACGGAGTCCGGCTGCGGACCAACCCGGCCGCCACCACCATCAAGCTCAACGCGGGTGTGCGAGTGGAACGCACGCACAACGTCATCGCGCAGACCAAGTCCGGGTCGACGCACGACGTCGTGATGGCAGGCGCACACCTCGACAGCGTTCCTGAGGGCCCCGGCATCAACGACAATGGATCGGGTGCCGCGGCGGTGCTGGAAACTGCTGTGCAGCTGGGCAGTTCGCCGGACGTACGCAACGCGGTGCGGTTCGGCTTCTGGGGCGCCGAGGAGGAGGGTCTGGTTGGCTCGACCAACTACGTCGAATCCCTCGACGTCGAGGCGCTCAAGGACATTGCGCTGTACCTGAACTTCGACATGGTCGCCTCGCCCAACCCTGGCTACTTCACGTACGACGGCGACCAGTCCGCGCGGCCCACCAACGAGGTACCCCGCGTGCCCGAGGGCTCGGCGGGCATCGAACGCGTGCTGGTGGCCTACCTCAAGGGCGCGGGAAAACCCCCGCAGGACTACTCATTCGACGGTCGCTCGGACTACGACGGCTTCGCCCAGGCGGGCATTCCCGCCGGAGGACTGTTCTCCGGGGCAGAGGACAAGATGACCGAGGACCAGGCCAAGCTATGGGGCGGCGACGCGAACCAGCCGTTCGATCCGAACTATCACAAACCCACCGATACGCTCGATCACATCGACCGTACGTCGCTTGAAATTCAGGGCAGGGGAGTCGCTTTCGCGATCGGACTGTATGCGCAGGACCAGTCGGGCCGCAACGGCGTACCCGTCCGCGACGATCGCACTCGCCACACGGTGTCGGACTCGTGAGGTCGGCGGGGCTGTGCGCCGCAGTCGCGCTGGCGCTGGCCGCGTGCTCGTCGGCACCGCCTTCGCCCGCGCCGTCGGTTGACCCAGGCCGCGAACTGGCGTCCAAGGTCACGATCGACCGTGTCTACGCACACCTTCACAAGCTTTCCGACATCGCGACTGCCAACAAGAACAGCCGGGCGGAGGGCACCCCCGGGTATGACGCCAGCGTCGACTATGTCGCAGGCATGTTGCGCGACAAGGGTTTCGACGTCCAGACGCCGGAGTTCGAACGCGTTGCGATCCAGCAGCCCGGCAAGCCCACGCTGACGGTTGCCGGCCGCAGTTTCCCCGTCGACCAGGCGTCGCTGCTCGTCAACACCGCGGCGGGTGGGTTGTCCGCGATCACGCTTCGGCCCGCCAAGCCGGCCGGATGTGCGGCCGCTGACTACGGTTCGGTTGACGTCAAGGGCGCGCTCGCCGTCGTCGACGACGCCGGGTGTTCGGTGGTCGACAAGCAGAACGTCGCGGTGGCCAAGGGGGCCGCCGGGCTATTGGTGGTCAGCGAGCCAGGTCCGAATGGTCCGCTGGCGGGGCTCTTCACACCCGGCTACTACCAAGAGTTGAAGAGCCCGGTAGCGGTGATCGGCAAGGACGTCGACGGCCATCTGCGCCGTAGTTCTGCGTCGGTCAAGCTGACGCTGGATGTGACGGCTGTCTTGGTGAAGTCGCGAAATGTCTTGGCGCAAACCAAGACCGGTGATCAACACCGGGTGGTGGTCGCGGGTGCACATCTTGACTCGCCGCAGCGCAGTCCCGGGCTCAACGACGACGGCACCGGGGTCGCCGCGGTGCTGGAGACTGCGCTGCAGCTCGGCGGGTCCCCACAGGTCACGAATGCGGTCCGGTTCGCGTTCTGGGGGGCAGCAGAGGTGGGCCTGGCTGGCTCGACGAAATACGTTCAGGGGCTTGGCCGCGACGGGGTGAAGGACATCGCGCTGTACTTGAACTTCGACTCAATCGGCTCGTCGAACGCCGGGTTCTTCACCTACGACGGCGACCAGTCGGGCCAACCCAACCCCGACCTTCCCGCGGCCAGCGTGCCCGCGGGCTCCGCAGGTATCGAACGCACCCTCGCCGGCTACCTGAACCTCGCCGGGGTGCGGCCCGCCGACATGCCACTCGGCAGGGCCAGCGACTACAGCGCGTTCCTCCTGGCGGGCATCCCGATCGGTGGGATCACCGCCGGGACGAATCAGCGCAAAAGCGAAGTGCAAGCCAGGCTTTGGGGCGGTCAGGCCGGGTTGCCGTTCGACCCGAACTACCGCACCCCACTCGATGACATCGACAACGTCGATCGGCGCGCACTTTCGATCACCGCTCCGGCGGTGGCGTTTGCCGTCGGCACCTATGCGCATTCGACCGAAGGAGCCAACGGCGTTCCGGCGCGGAGTTGACAGCAAGCCCTACGCATTCTGGCACCGCCGGGGCGCCAGTTTCCCAGCCCGGCTGCGTAGGAATGACCCTCGTGAAACAGAGATCCCGCCGGTATTCGGCGATCGTCGGAGTGTCCACGGCAGTGTTGATGGGTTCGCTCTCGGTGGCGTGTGGCTCGCACGGCACGACGGCGCCGACCACGACGTCAACCACTTCGACCACGACTGCGACGTCCACCAAGGAACATCACGGTGGGAATGGTGGCTCGGGCGTGGGCCAGGCGCCGGCACCAGGCACGGTCACCGAGACGCAGACCGAGACTCAGCCGCCCGCGGCCACCAGTGTCGAGACCGACACCTCGACCGTCACCTCGACGGTCACACCGACGCGTCAGCAGGATCAGCAGAGTCAGCGCGGGAACGGCCCTGGTATGAACGGGCAACACGGGTGACGAACTGGTAGACGCCGTCCTCGTCGGGTGCCATCGGACTGGCCGCGCGTGCGGTGAGCTCAACCCGCGCTGCACGGATTCGCAGGCGGCCCAATCCTGCCGGTTGGTGAGGTCCCAGAAGTCCACGGCGTAGGAGGGATCGAAGTCGGGCCTGGCCGCCACCTCGCTGGGGAACGCCCACGCGCATTCGACATGCGTTCGGTCCACGGCGAGCGGTGTCATGAGATGGGTCATGACGTAGTCGGGAGGGCGACGAGTACGTCATCGACGGGGTCAAGTGGCACGTCACGTCGTACAATCTGGCCGAGTACCTGTTCGTCCAGGCCCGCCTGGTGGGCGGGGAGTTCGATGGTGAGCACGTGCTACTCGTCGTCGACCTGCCGTGGCCCGGCGTGGAAGTTGTTCGCACGCCGCACTATTCACACCACATCGCCGACGAACACCCCATCGTTGCCTTCACCGGGGTGCGGGTGCCGGTGGCGAACCTCGTCGGGGCCGAGGGCGAGGGCATGACCTTCAGTCAGGACTGGTTCCGGTTCGAGCGACTGATGGTTGCGGCGCGCTGCGTCGGCGCGGCGCAACGCCTACTCGACGAGGTGACGGCATTCGCCAAGGACCGGATGGTGGACGGCAAGCCGCTCGGTGAGCATCAGTTGGTGGCGGCCATGCTGGCCGACTCTGCCACCGAACTGTTCGCAGCCCGCACGATGCTCTACGAGGTGGCCCGCTCCATCGACGCGGGCACCGATCGCAAGACGCTGCATGCGCAGGCCTCGATGGCCAAGCTGTACTGCTCGGAGATGGCAGGCCGGGCGGCCGACCGCGCCGTGCAGATCTTCGGCGGTCGCGGGTACATGCGCGAGAACGTCGCCGAACGGATGTACCGCGAGCTTCGGGTCGAGCGAATCTGGGAGGGCGCCAGCGAGATTCAGCGACTCATCGTGGGTCGACAGCTGCTGAATCGCGGCCCGTCCGCGGTGTTGGAAGGTTCGTGACTCTCAATCAGCAGGGGTCGCCGGGAGGCGTGTAGTACGGCACTCCCTCGACGGTGTAGCACGGGATCTCGCCGGGAATGTACGGATTGTCGGCTGACACGATGGCGGCGGTCGCCACGTCACCAGCGATGTTCGTACAGCCACCGACCGCGGCGTGGCGTCCGTGCGCTCCGGCGCAGACATCGGCCTGCGCCGCAGGCGCGACGGCGAACGGCAGGGCCGCCATCGCGATGGTCGTCAAGAGTGTTGCTGCCAGTTTCTTCATCGCACATACATCCTTCTTGCTAGCCCGACCCCGCGTTATTATCAGCCCCGTCAGCCGTGGTGGATGGATATTCGCCAAACAGCTCGCTCCCTGGCTCGGTTTCGTCGTCGGCGGGTTTGGCCGTCCGCCAGCCCAACAACCGCATACCGTGGTAGATCACCAGCGCCGCGACCGAGCCGAGCGCGATGCCGGTGAAGGTCAGTTTGCCGACGGTCCAGGTGAAGTCGGCGATGCCGATGATCAGCGGGATGGCGGCCGTCATCTGATTGATCGGCTGGCTGAAGTCGACGTGATTGGTCAGCCAGATGCGGACGCCGAGGATACCGACGAGCCCGTACAACACGACCGTCGCGCCGCCGAGCACACCGGGCGGGATGGCAGAGATGACCGCGCCGATCTTGGGGCAGAGGGCCAGCACGATCGCCACGGCCGCGGCAATCCAATATGCCGCAGTCGAATACACGCGTGTGGCGGCCATGACGCCGATGTTCTCGGCATACGTCGTGGTGGCCGAACCGCCGCCGAACCCGGCGAGCACCGTCGCGACGCCGTCGGCGGCCAGCGCCCGCCCCATCAGGGGATCGGTGTCCGTACCGGTCATCTGGCCGACCGACTTCACGTGGCCGATGTTCTCTGCGACCAGCGCGATGACGGCGGGTAGGAAGAGCGGCAGCACGGCGAGGGTGAACGTCGGAGTCTGAAACTCGGGTGGGCCGATCCAGGGGGCCGCGCCAATCGCCGTGGTGTCCAGGTTGCCGAGTACCCATGCAAGCAGGTATCCGACGACGACGGCGAGGAAGATGGCAAGGCGGCCGATGATGCCGCGGAAGAATGCCAGGGCGCCGACCAGCAGTACCAGGGTGACCAAACCAAGGAGCGGTCCCTTTTCGAAGTTCTGCTTCGCAGCGGGCGCGAGGTTGAATCCGATGAGTGCCACGACGGCGCCCGTCACGACTGGTGGCAGGGTCGCGTTGAGCCAATCGGTGCCGACGAAGTGCACCACCGCGCCAATGGCGACGAGTGTCAGACCCACCGCGACCAGGCCACCGAGTGCGCTGCCCGCGCCGTTGCTGCCCACCGCCGCCAACACGGGGGCGATCACCGCGAAGCTGGAGCCCAGATAACTGGGCAGCCGGTTGCCGGTGATGAGCAGGAACAGCACCGTGCCGATACCGGAGAACAGCAGTGTCGTCGTGGGTGGAAAGCCGGTGAGCACGGGCACCAGGAAGGTTGCACCGAACATTGCGACGACGTGTTGAGCACCGATGCCGACGGTGCGTGGCCAACTGAGTCGTTCGTCGGGGGCGACGACGGCAGCGTCGGCTGGGACGGGCTTCCAGGTCAGATTTGCTTTGGCCGGGCTCATGCTCTGGAACTACACCATCTGGGCACGGCTCGCGACTCTATCCGCCGCGTGGACCGCGATCTGACAGAACCGGTCGTATGCAAAAAGTCCGCTGACCAGCGCGTAGCGGGAGGTAGTGTCCCGCTTTATGCCGCACGGTATGTCGACCCGAACAAGAAGCATGGCCCCATCTACAGGGCCAACGTCTGGTTCGGGCGCACCAGTGCGGGACGTTTCCTCGGGCGTCACCTTTCGCCTCGCGTTGATCCGTGGGTGTCCCGGTTAACCGACGGGCGCGGTCTCGGTTCCATCGTCAACGCGCCGCTCATCACCACCGGCGCTAAGTCGAGCCAGCCTCGACAGGTGCAGTTGTCATACTTTTACGATGGGCGCGACCCGATTCTGATTGCCTCCAATCGCGCGGAGCCCAAACACCCGCAGTGGTACTTCAACCTGAAGGCGCACGCTGAATGCCAGTTCGGCGGTGACCATTTCGTGGCGACCGAGGTCACCGACCCTGCCGAATACACACCCCTGTTTGCGCTCGCTGAGAAGATCTTCGCAGGGTACGGCGACTATCGTGCCAAGACCGCGTCGATGGGGCGGCAGATTCCTGTCATCCGACTCAAACCACGCTAGAAGTAACTCGAAGTAATCCTCCTCGCGGCCGGAACGGCTCGCGACTTTATCCACAGTTGGAGTTTCATCCACAGATGACGTTTGGCCTGGTGTCATCGAACAGATGTGCGAATAACGTGGAGTCATGTCCGAACGCTCCTTCCTGACCGCCGACGTGGCGCGGGCTGCAGTGTGCGCGGAGCTCGACGTGATCGACGCGGCGTTGGACCGTATCCGGGAGACGTCGACCGACGTTGTGGGCAACGCGTTTCGGATCCAGGTGGCGACTCGGCTGGAGGATCAGCACCGGGTCAACCGTGGCCTGTGCTACCGAATGCTCTCAGAACTGTTCGATCCGCCCGACGGCCAAGACGATCCGGAGGTGCCGACCGAGCGGCGGGTGTGCGACCGGTTGCGGCAGGGGCTGCGGATCACCCAAGCCGAACTGCGGCGCCGGGTGAAGTTGGCCGCGCGGATCCGGGGGCGGCGCACCCTGACCGGGCAGCCGTTGCCGCCGGAGTTGCCGGTGCTGGCCCAGGCCGTCGAACGAGGCGAGGTGGGCGAGGACCACATCCGCGAAATCTGCAAGGCGCTCGACGTGCTGCCCAATTCCGTATCGGTGGCTGACAAGGAGAAAGCCGAACGAGTGCTTGTCGAACACGCGCTCACTCAGGACTCGGCATTCGTCGCAGCGCTGGGACGCGGCCTCGCCGACACGTTGAACCCCGACGGGCTATTCGACGATCGCGACCGCGCCAGGCGGCGTGGGGTGGTGCTCGGCAACCAGGGGCCCGACGGGATGAGCAAGCTCTCGGGCTGGTTGACGCCCGAGGCTCGGGCGTATCTGGAGGCCGCCGGTGCTGCGGTGCGCCCGGGGCGGCACCATCCCGACACCGATCGGCCGGTGGTCGATGCCAAGACCGACACCCGCACCTCGGCGCAGCGACTCCACGATGCATTCGCGTTGACGCTCAAGGCCGGTATCGGCTCCGGCGAGCTCGGGTTACACCGCGGCATGCCCGTGACGGTCATCGTGTCCACGACACTGGCCGACATCGAGCAGGCCGCCCGCGCCATGGCCGATCCCAACGTGCCGATGCCACGGCCTGCCCGCACTGGCGGCGGTTCGTCGTTGCCGATGCGCGACTTCATCCGGATGGCCAGCGAGGCAATCCACTACCTGGCGGTCTTCGAAGACCATTCGAACCGCCCGCTGTACCTCGCACGCAGCACGCGCATCGCGACCGCCGATCAGCGCGTGATCTGCTACGCGCGTGACCGCGGCTGTACGCGGCCCAATTGCCAAGTGCCGGGCTATCACAGCGAGGTCCACCACTCACCAGGCTGGCATCCCGACGGACGCTCCGACGCGGACAAGCTGTACTTCGCGTGCCATCCGGACAACGCCAGAGCCGAGGATGACGACATCTCGACCACGGTCACCGAGGACGGCAGGTTGGCCTGGTCCGAAGGGAACGGCCCGCCGGAAGTCAACCGGTTCCATCACCCGGAAGAGTTACTCGACGACGACGATGGCTAGCTCGAGTCTCGTTCAAGTTTCTCGCAGGTGCCGCGCTCGGCGAATCCAGTAGACCGCCGCGCCGAGCGCGACGACGCCAAGTCCCGCGAGCACCGACGTCAGCGGGAGGGCGAACCCCAGCACCACGCAGCCGGCGAAACCCAGCACGGGGACGACCCGGCGCACCCCGAGCGTCCACGCCGCGGCATTCGCGATCGCGTAGTACAACAACACCGCGAACGACGAGAAGCCGATGGCGCCGCGCAGGTCGACCGTCGCCGCGAGCACGGCGACGACGAGGCCAACGGCGACTTCGGCGCGGTACGGGCTGTCGAACCGTGGGTGTACGACCGCCAGCGCGTGGGGCAGATGGCGGTCCCGGGCCATGGCCAGCGTGGTGCGGGATACGCCGAGGATCAGTGCCAACAGCGCTCCGACCGCCGCGACCACCGCACCCACTCGCACCACCGGGACCAGGCCCGGATGGCCGGCCGCGGCGACGGCGTCGGCCAACGGTGCTGTCGCGGAAGCCATTGCAGCGCTGCCCATTACGCTCATCACCGCAGTCGCGACCGCTGCGTACACCACCAGCGCCACGCCAAGTGCGATCGGGATGGCGCGGGGGATCGTCTTCGCCGGATCGCGCACCTCCTCGCCGAGCGTGGCGATGCGCGCGTAGCCCGCGAAGGCGAAGAACACGAGGCCCGCGGCCGTCAGGACGCCCAGCGGCCCGCCCTGCACCGGGACGGGCGCGGTCTGGGCGGCCGCGGCCACCGCATCGCCACCGCCGGAGCCCGACAGCCCCACGACGACGACGAGCAGCAGCACCATGAGCGTGCCGCCCACCAGCGCGTACGCCCCGCGTGACGTCCAGCGCACGCCCGCGGTGTTGAGCGCGGTGGACACCACGACGGCGAGGATCGCCGCGGGCAGCGGCGCCGACGGGAGCACGTAGCTGCCGAACACCCCGGCCGCCGCGGCCGCCGACGCGGACTTCCCCACCAGGAACGCGACGCCCGCGAGCCGCCCGGCCGCGGGCGAGACCCGTTCGCGGGCGTAGACGTAGCCGCCGCCGCTCTCCGGGTGGGCGACGGCGAGGTCGGCGGTGGAGGCCGCGTTGCAGGCCGCGACCACACCGGCGAGCACCACGGACAGCAGCAGCCAGGGGCCGGCCGCCGCGGCCGCGGGTCCCCAGACGGCGAAGACACCCGTGCCCATCATCGCTGCGAGGCCCAGCACGACGGCGTCTGCCGTGCCGAGGCGGCGTTGCACGCTCGGGGA
>JAOPVI010000273.1 GCA_025966225.1 Mycobacterium sp.
GCCGACGATTCGGCGATGCTGTGGTTTGACCTGTGCAAGCCGTTGATGAGCACGATGCCCGACCGTGGCGTCGCTCACCTCGAGGCCTTCGTCACCTATGCCGAGCACGCACAGGAGCTCGCGCTCTACCGTGCGCACACTGCCGTCCACGCGGCGGCGCAACGGGCAGCGATCGCCGACTGGGTCTATTGGCAACACCTCGGCGTGCTGATGCAAGACGCCCTCAGCGCCGACGCATCCGTCTAATCTCTCGGCGGGTAAGCGATTTCGGCATGATCGGTCGCATTGCGGAGAGCACCTACACGGGTTGCTGAATCACGTGACGTCGAATCGCTGATCGCCCAGACGCTTCAGCGCACGGCCATCCGTAAGCTCGGCCCGGTCCTCGGAGTGGAGCCAGTAATGCCGAACCATCCAGTAGAACGGCACCCCTTCAGGGACATAGAAGTCGGCGCCGTCGATCACCTTCTCGGAGCCATCTGCGGAGCTCAACACGACGGCCTTGCGCGTCCTTGTGGCCCCCGAGTTGTCCTTGACGTCAACGACATCGGACCAGCCCACGGAATCGGTCGTGAGAATGTTGGCGACGGCGACGCCCGTTGGCGAGAGTTCCACATAACCAAGACCGCCGCGCCTGTAGCCGTTGGCTAGTCCGATCATCGCGAACACGACCGCGACAGCCATCAAAATGGGTGAGAAGATCTGCCAGCCGCGCGACACAGGAATGTCGAGCGCGCCCGCCGGCAGATAGATGATGAACAAGACTCCGCTGACGACGAAGGCCGCTAGGCCGGTGAAGAACGCCCCACTGAACAGCCGTGCCGTTCGCAAGGTCGTGCCGGTCGCGTCACTACTGGCGCGCACCGTCGTTCTGCCGAACGCCACCAGATGCAGCGACAGGGCGATCAGCACAGGAAATACCAAGAGTCCAAGCAGCACGACTGCCGTCAGGTAGTGCCCGCGCAATGTCGCCACGACCCCCCAGTAGGCGAAGGGAGCGATGGGCACCGCGAATGCGATTGTCGCCCATATCAATCGACGGTTCTCGCTGTCCCAGTGTTCCGGTCGTGGGAGCCTCAATACGGACACGCAACGCTTCCGATCGCTTTGCCTAGATTGGCAGACCAGTATCCACCACCAAGCGCGCCAAGGGTCGCGAGCACAGGAATGGCGACGGGAGCAGCGCCCCCGGTGAACCCGCCGAGATATGCGCCAGCTTCGGCGCCGCCCCAACCACCGCCCATACCGAATGCGCCTGCCACCGCCGCCGTACACGCGTCACGCCCGTTGGCTGCCGTGGCAATGTCAAAGATCGTGGTGGCGACGCCCAAGGCCGGCCCGCCGAATTTCGTTGCACCCCCGATGCTGTCGACGGACGCAGAGGTGAGCATCGGCAGGGCACCGCCCCCAGCAATGTGCTTCTCGAGGCCCGACATCGCCGATCCCGTGTAGAGCGAGATGTTGTCGATCAATTCCACGGGAAAGGTGGTGTGTGCTCCGTACGAGCTCGTGTAGCCGGCGTTGCGATTGCCGTCGGGATCCATCGACATCGTGAAGTTCGACCCGTCCGGCCAAGTGATGGACGTGATATCAGAGTCCGTACCCATGTCACGCCACGAACTCGTTTCCGAGAGCTTGGTGCCGTCGTTTGCGAACTGCTCGAGGCTGATGAAGTTGTGCTTGCTCGGCCACTCGAAGGGATCGTGCTCGGTCGTCACGAACTTGCTTCCATCCTGCATGAACACAGTCCTCACCTCTTCGCCGTGTTGGTTGACGGAGTCGGTAACTTCGCGGACCTCCACGGACATGTCGCCGTTTCGAAGTGCCTCCTGTTCCAACATGCCGAGGGAGGTGCGCGGGTTCGGCACTTCGTCGGGCGGTCGATTGCGATTGGGCGGGGGAACCAGGAGCGATCCAGGATCGGAATCCGATGGCGTCGCTTCGACGAAGCCGAACCCGTCACCAACAGCCACCACGGCATTCGCGGTGGCCCCGTCAGCATCGCCGACTGTCAGCAGCATGCCGTTGATGACGGCCTGCTCGGCGTGTGCGAGCTTCAGGAGGTTGGCGAACTCGTCGGCCGACACACGAACCGAATCGATCTGCACCACCCACTGGTCACTGAGGTTCAACGGACCCTCATCGAGTTGATCGGCGTGGTTGAGCAGCATGGTCCGCGCGGCACCGATTCCGCTGCTACCGTGCTTCAACACCGCGGCGACACCGTTGGCATACTCGAGGAATTTCGATCCGTCGACTGTGGCGCGTCCGAACATCGCAGAAGCTGCGTCGTGGCTGCGCCCCGACCACGCCTGCCCCTCGGACATACTCACGCATTCGTCGTCGAGGTCGTGGAGCGCCTTGAACACCGACGACGCGCCGACCTCAATCAACGCCGCCGAGCTGGCGAGGCCATCCGGATTCCAGGCCCGCAGAGTTGGGCGTGACGGCAGCATCGTCAGAAGAGTCCATCAAATTTGCCTGCGAGTGCGTCATCGGTAACTTCGAACTTGTCACCCGCACCCCGCACCGCCGCTCCCATGGCCGTGACGTTCTGGGCGAGCCGACCGGCGAGCAGGCTGAAGTGTTCGCCGACGGCTCCAATTGCCCACTGCGTCGTCGATGCGGGTAAGTCGTCGGCGGCCGCCGACACCTTGCTACCGATGTCCGCGCTCTCGATCGCGCTCGAGGTTGCGTCGACTCGCGCGGCGAATGCTCGCAGGATCTGCGGATCTACCAACATTTCAGCCCCTCACTCGATCGTTCAGCCGACGCATCCGTCTAGTTGCCGAGTGCGACAGTATATTTCGAGAAACCGACCGCGCCAACGGCACTGGCCGACGGCTGATCGGTCGACTCATACTGCTGCGCAGCGTTTTCCAAGTTCTGGCCGTAAGTACGCGCACCGTCGGCGAGGGATTTCATCTGCGTGGCGATGTTCTCCTGCGCCTGCGCGCACGCCGGTCCCGTGCCCAGTTGAGCCACTCCCGATGCGGCGTTGGACAGCGGCTCGTCCGCACGCAGGTCGGACAACTTGTCGCCGACGCGCTCGAACTGCGCGCCCGTGGACCGAAGGACGCTCGGTTCGACCTTGAGCACCTGACCGCCGGGCGTGGTCATAGCGCAGTCTCCGAAGACTCAGCGGGCCGGGTCTGGGCGGGCGGCTTCTGTTCCGCGGGTGGCGCGACAGGAGCCTGCTCCGATGGGTGCGGCTGGCCGTCAGGAGCCCGCTCGCCATGGGGCTGGGCGGGCGCCGCCCCGTCGTGCGCTTGGTCGGCCTTCGCCGGTTCGTCTGGGCGCGTTGATGATTCGTCGCCCTCATGGTCGGCGGTCAGCTGCGCGTCACTGGCCGAGGAGCCGCCGTCCTGTCCGAGTCCTCCGGTCAACTGACTGACCTGCTGCACCGCGCTCTCCACGCCCTGCATGATCGTCTGTGGCACCGCCGCCGCCATGCCTATGGCTTGGCCCGCCATCTGCATCGGCATGCTGATGAACTGGCCCATTTGACCCATCACGCCTGCGCCCGAAGGCGCCGAACTGGCCGCGGCGGAACCAGGTGAAGCGGCCGCTGCGCTTGCGGGCGTCCCTGCTGCCGGCGGCGCACCACCGGACGTGCCCGCACCAGACGCACCTGAACCCGCCGAATCCGCAGCAGGTGCATCGGCACTGGGAGTCCCGCCCCCCGTGGAGGGCGCACTGGGCGTGGTGGCGGGCGGCGCGCTGACTGGCGTATCCCCACCGACCTTGCCGCCCACGCGATTCGGGGTGGAGAAGCCCGTTGTCTCGGCGGGGTTGCCCTTGATCCCCACCACGCCTTGCGCGCCACCGAGTCCACCCCCGACGCTAGGGGTACCCGGCTTGTCGAACGTGTGCTCTTCGATTTGCTTCGCCAGCTGCTCGTCGGTCGTCTCGTACTTGGTCGCCGCTGCGACGATGCTGTTCGCGGTCTTCTTGGCGCCGGTCTTCGCCTCGGGTAGTGCGGTTTGGATCGGAGTCTCGAGGGACGCCTGCATCCCCATGATCTTGGTCGAAATGGGATCGGTGCCTGAAACGGTGAAAGGCGCTGGGGGAGGGGGAATGTCATCCGCCGCGGACAGCATGTCGTTGCCGAGGTTGGACAATGACTTCGGGTCTACGCCGAGAGTCTCTGTCGACCCGCCAGTGCCTTGCACGATGCCCTCCTCAGAACCTGATGTTCCGGAGGGCGTCGTACACGCCGGCGATCCAGAGCAGCATCGGGATCACCGCTGCGATGGTCGCACCATCCACTAGCTCCATGATCCGCTTGGTCACCGGGGAC
The DNA here is from genome assembly GCA_025966225.1 of Mycobacterium sp. GTDB lineage: Bacteria > Actinomycetota > Actinomycetes > Mycobacteriales > Mycobacteriaceae > Mycobacterium. The sequence continues at coordinate 4,301 of JAOPVI010000273.1, forward strand.
ACCCGACGCACCCCTTCGGTGGCGCCCACCAGAATCAGCGCCACGACGGCCAGCGCCGCGTAGATGGTGATGACGAGCCAGGCGCTCTGCGGATACCAATGGCACAACTTCATCGTCACGCCCGTCGGGATGGTGACCGCGGCACCCAACAACGCCCAGGCGCACCAACGTTCGGCATACAGCCGCGAGCGGAACCCGCAGACCGCGGTGACGAGGCCGGCCACGATGAGGCTGTGCAGGAAGAAGTGACCCTGCACGACGACCGCGATCGCACCCATCGCCAGCACCAGCGCGCCCGACGTCAGGAACCCGATGAGCAACTGCTTCGAGAGCTGGCTGCGCTCGCTCAACCGCGCGGCGGACTCCGGAACCGACGCGATGATCGCCTGCCACGTCGGAGTTTCGCCTTCCGCGTCGCGACTCGAAACCGCATCCAGCAGTTCGTCATTGGCCACCGTTTCGCCGGGCGCCGGGATCGGTGGCAGGGCGATTCGCGCCACCGCGACCGTCAGCTTCGCGGCGTTGGTGACGACAATGAGCCCGAACGCGATGGCGCCGGACGGCACCCATTCCTGCCATCCGTAGCCGTATGCGATGCCCGCTGCGGTGGCGGCGACGGCGACCA
>JAOPVI010000284.1 GCA_025966225.1 Mycobacterium sp.
GGATTGCGGCGTTGGCAAGGAACAACAACAACAGCGAAGGAATGGTGAGGCGGCCCCAAATCCCGGCCACCACACCTTCGCTGAATGCCGCGTACACCACCAGCAGAATCGATCCGCGGTCAACGTATCCAAGAACCTGCTTATGCCTGGCAATGAATCCGCCGATCCATTTCCGTAACAGCTGCCCCGCGACGAACGGCACCGACAACTGCAGCACGATGTCGCGGACCGCCACCAGTGACACCCCACCTCCGGTCTGAGTGACGAGGAACACCGTTACCAGCGCGGGCGTCAGGACGATACCGATCAGGTTGGAGAACGACGCGCTGCACATGGCCGCCGCGACATTTCCCTTCGCGATGGTCGTAAACGCAATCGACGATTGCACCGTCGACGGGAGGCAGCACAAGAACATCACCCCCGCCCACAGGTCCGGTGTCAACACGTCGGGAACCAGTGCGCGAGAAAGCAAGCCCAGCACGGAAAGACCAGAAAGGTGAAGGCCAGTATCACGCCATGCAGCCGCCAGTGCCGCAATCCGGCCACCGCGTCAGGGGTTGACAATCGAGCGCCGTAAGGGAAGAACAACAAACCGATCGCGATGGTCGTGGCATGCGCGCAGTCGACTGCGACGATGCCGCGCGCCGGCAGCAGCGATGCGATCCCTCAACGGCGCGGAATGCCCGCGAGTTTGTCGGCGAACTTGGCTTCGGCCGCATCTCGCAGTCGGAGCAGGTGTTCCGACGGAAAGGTATCGGGGGCGGGTTCGACGTCCTTGAGCAGTTGTCGCGCCAGCGTCACCTTGTGCACCTCGGTGGGACCGTCGGCCAGGCCGAGCACGAACGACTCCGTCAGGTATTGCACGAACGGCATCTCGTGCGACGTGCCCAGTGAGCCGTGAATCTGCAACGCGCGCGCCGACACGTCGTGCAGCACCTTCTGCATCATCGCCTTGACCGCCGAGATGTCGGCACGCACCGCCTTGTAGTCGTTGTACTTGTCGATCTTCCAGGCAGTTTGGAGCGTCAGCAGCCGGAACGCTTCGATCTCCATCCAGGAGTCGGCGATCATCTCCTGGACCATCTGCTTGTTGGCGAGCACCTCACCCTGGGTGTAGCGGGACACTGCACGCTCGCGGATCATGTCGTAGATTCGCCGGACCAACCCGACCGTGCGCATTGCGTGGTGTATCCGGCCGCCGCCCAATCGGGTCTGCGCGACGACGAACGCCCCGCCGCGGGGGCCGAGCATGTGATCGTCGGGCACCCGGACGTTCTCGTAGCGGACGTAGCCCTCCCGTCCGCCGCGCCCGAGCGGCTGGTAGCCGAGTCCGACGTCGCGCAGCACGTTGATGCCCGGTGTGTCTCCCGGCACCACGAACATCGAAAACCGTTGGTAAGGAGGGGCGTCGGGGTCCGTCATCGCCATGACGATGATGAACGACGCCGAAGAGGCGAACGACGAATACCACTTCTCGCCGTTGATGATCCAGTGGTCGCCGTCCTGAACGGCGTTGGTGGTGAACACCTTCGGATCTGCGCCGCCCTGCGGCTCGGTCATCGAGAAGCAGGAGATGATCCGGTTGTCGAGCAGGGGTTCTAGGTAGCGCGCCTTGAGCTCGGGGGTGCCGTAGTGCGCGAGGATCTCGCTGTTGCCGGAATCCGGTGCCTGCGAGCCGAATACGATTGGCGCGCACTCGGACCGGCCGAGGATCTCGTTGAGCAGTGCGAGCTTCATCTGGCCGTAGCCCGGGCCGCCGAGGTGTGCCCCGAGGTGGGTGGCCCACAGCCCGCGGTCCTTCACGAGCTGCTGCAGCGGCGGGATCAGCGCTTGGCGCACGGGATCGTTGAGGTCGTGCGATTCCTTGATGACGTAGTCGATCGGTTCGCACTCGTTGCGCACGAAATCCTCGACCCAGACCAGTTGTTCGGCCCACTCGGGGTCGGTCTCGAAGTCCCACGACACGGCTAGTTCCTCTCGCGTGCTGCGTCGGCGTGACTGAGCACCTGGTTGCGGTTCTCGAGTTCGAGCGCGGCGTCGAGCGGTGCGTCGGTGTTGGCTTGAAGAGCCCGCTTGGTCAGCTGCACGCCGAGCGGGGCGAGGCCGGCGATCAGCACGGCGAGTTCGACGGCGCGCTCGAGCAGTTGGTCCGGCTCGACGAGCTCGCTGACCAGGCCACGACGATCGGCCTCCGCCGCCGACACCGTGCGTCCGGTGAGCATCCAGTCCGCGGCCACGCTGGTACCGACGATGCGGGGCAGGTGGTAGCTCATGCCCATTTCACCGCCTGAGAGCCCGAGCAGAATCGCACCGTTGCCGAATGATGCAGCAGTGGAACAGATTCGGATGTCGGAGGCCAGGCACAGCGCGAATCCGGCGCCGACGCACGGTCCGTTGACTGCGGCGATGACTGGCTGCGGAAGCGCGCGAATGGCCTCGGGTAGCGCGGCCATGGCCTCCTGGAAACGCAGCCGGTCGATGGCTGGGGCGGTGGCCTCGAGCATGCCGGGCCCGAAGTTGCGCATGTCCTGACCGGAACAGAATCCGCGGCCTGTACCGGTCAGCACGACGGCGTGCACGTCGTCGTTGGTCGCCAGGGCCGCCAGCGTCTGGATCAGTTCGGCTTGCATGACCGAGTTGATGGCGTTCAGCCGGTCGGGTCGGTTCAAGCGCAGCACGGCGATGGCGTCGTGCGAGGTGTCGAGGTCGAGTGTCTCCGGCACGCTCACACCCGCTCGACGACCGTGGCGGTGCCCATGCCACCGCCGGTGCACATCGTGACCAGCCCGGTGGTCAGGTCGCGTCGTTCGAGTTCGTCGAGGATGGTGCCGATCAGCATCGCGCCAGTGGCGCCAATGGGGTGGCCGAGGGCGATGGCGCCGCCGTTCACGTTGACGCGCTGGGGGTCTAGGCCGAGGTCGCGAATGGTCTTGAGCGGCACGGCGGCAAACGCCTCGTTGATCTCCCAGAGGTCGATGTCGTTGGCGCTCATGCCCGCCCGGTCGAGGCAGCGCTGCGCGGCGGGGCCTGGCGCGGTGAGCATGATGATCGGCTCGCTGCCGATGGCGGCGGTGGCGCGCACGCGAGCGCGCGGCGTCACGCCGTGGGACTTGACCCACTCGTAGGAAGCGACTGCGGCGGCCGCGGCCCCGTCGACCACGCCCGAGGAGTTGCCCGCGTGGTGGACGTGGTCGATGGCGCTGATGGACGGGTAGCGGTCGAGGCAGATCTCGTCGAACGTGCGCGTTTCGCCGTCGACGGAAGCTCCTCCCATCGCCGCGAACGCGGGCTTGAGCCCGGCGAGCTGCTCAGCGGTGGTGCCGGGCCGCGGGTGCTCGTCCTGCTTCAGCAGCACGGCACCGCTGTCATCGGTCACCGCGATCACCGAACGGTCGAAGCGGCCCTCGGCGCTGGCCTCGGCGGCGCGGCGCTGGCTCTCCGCCGCGTACGCGTCGACGTCGGCTCGGGTGAAGCCTTCCAACGTCGCGATGAGATCGGCCGAAATACCTTGCGGCACAGTCGGATACCGCAACCTTAGGTCGGGGTTGTTGCCGTCGATGGTCGGCACGCCGACGCCGACGCCCCAGCGCGACATGGACTCGACCCCGCCGGCGATGACGAGCTGCTCGGCGCCCGACGCCACGGCGGTGGCGGCCACGGTGATGGCTTGCTGGCCGGACCCGCAGAACCGGTTCAGCGTCATGCCCGGCACGGACTCCGGCCAGCCTGCCAGCAGGACGGCGAGGCGCGCGATGTCGTCGGCGTGGTCGCCGGCCAGGATGCCATTGCCCGCGATGACGTCGTCGACGTCGACCGGATCGAAGCCGGTGCGGTCAGCCAGCGCCAGAAGGCATTGCGCGAACAGGGCCTGCGGGTGGATGCCGTGCAGTGCGCCGTCGGGCCTGCCCTTTCCGCGTGGTGTGCGGACGGCGTCGAGTATCCAGGCGTCGATGTCGAGCTCCCGTCGCTGCGAGCCGGTGTGATGGGCCGCTGCCAAGCCCTCTGCGAGAACCCTATTCTCACTGAGCGTCTGCGGCAATACCGTCAGAAGAGAATGCATTATCGCGAGCGAGCCGCGTCTGGCCGCTCGGCGCGCATTGCGTTGTCGTGCGATCACAGGTCACCAACAGGTCCTGTGACTACGATCGCGCGACATGACCGCATCGCTCGAGGCGCCGCTCACCGCCGCCGACAACAGAATTGGTTACGTCGCGCTTGGCCTCGGGATCTTGGCCGTGATTACCAGTCCACTGTTGGTCGGACTGCTGTTCGGCAGTCTGGCCGTGACGCTGGGCCTGGTTGGTTCGGAAGCAGTCGAAGACGGCCTGGCCACCAATCGCAAGTCGACGACCGCCGCAGTCGTCATGGGCGTCATCGCGTGCGTCATCGCCCTTGTCGCCATGGTGGTCAGGATCGTCTGGCTGCTGGTCTAGGCGCTAGATCATTTCTTTCTTGGTCAGCCACCGCATGACCGGCCAGCCGATGAACACTGGCAGCCAGCAGGTGATGATCCGATAGAGCAGCACGGACGGCACGGCGATGGCCGCGGGCACCCCGAACGCGGCGAGCCCACCGATGAGGGCGGCTTCGACGGCGCCGACGCCGCCGGGAGTGGGGGCGGCCGAGGCCAACGTGCCGCCGATCATCGTCACGACGGTCACCGTGACGAACGACGTGGTTCCGCCGAATGCTTCGATGGCGGCCCACAAACCGATGGCCGCGCCGAGAGTGGTCGAGGCACAGCCGAGTACGATGAGCGCGAGTCGCTTCGGTTGGCGCGCAAGCTCCTTGAGGTCGTCGATGACTTCCTTCAGTCGCGGTCGCAGCTCCGTCGCCAGCCACTTACGAAGTCGCGGCACGGCCATGAATGCGCCGACGAGTCCGAGTGCGGCACCCCCGGCCAGGTAGAGCACGGTGGCGGACGGGACGAACTTCGAGAGGTTTGCCGATGCACCCGCGATGGCCGTGAACGCGATCAACAGCACGACGTGGGTGATCACCTGTACGACTTGCTGCAGCGCGACGGCCGCGGTGGCACGAACCGCGCTCAGCCCGCCCTTCTGAAGGAACCGCGTGCTCAGGGCCAGCCCGCCGACGCCCGCTGGAGTGGTGGTGGCCGCAAAGGTATTGGCGAACTGCATGATCGTCAGGTTGCGGAGGCTGACCAAGCCGTCCGCGCAAGCCCACAGCGCGGCCGCCGCCCCGACGTAGGTGAACGCCGACACTGCCAGCCCGAGCAACGCCCACCAGTAATTCGCCGTCTTCAGTTCGGCGAAGAACGCGGGCACGGTGCTGATGAACGGGTAGGCGACGTACACCAGCCCGACGAGTAGCACCATCTGGATGACCTGGTTGCGCGCGAAGCGGGTGATGGTCTCCGACGGGATCTCACTGGCCCCGGTCTGACGCATCACCTCGTCGCGCACGGCCTTGATGAGTGCGCCGACGTTGGGGACGGACTTCCGAAGGCGCTGCGGCAGTGCGGATTTCGTGAGCCGTCGCGAAGCGGCGAGCACTTCGTTGCGGCCGAAGGCCTCGATGGCCGCACCGACGGCCGACGGTGCGTCGTAGAGCTGAGTGGTGGTCACCAGCAGTTGCGCGATGTCGGAGCGGAGTTGGGTGTCGGTGGCCCCGTACTCGGCGCTGCCGAATCCGCCGAACAGGACGCGGCCGTCCTCGACGGTCAACGAATCGGGGCACAGGGTTCCATGCGAGATCTGTTGATCGTGGAGCGCCCGAAGCGATTTCCACGCGGCGGTCACCGGCGTGGACTCGGTGTCGTCGGCGAGCGGGGTGCCGCGGTCGGGAGTGCGGGCGAACAGCGTCCAGTCGCGGTCCAGCGTCGCGACGGCGAGTGTGGTGGTGCTGGAGACGTCGAGGTCCGCTGCGGCGATCGTCATCAGGGCGCGGTGTTCGACCGCGCGGCGCAGCGACATCTGAAGGGGTGCGGTCTCGCCGCCGCGGAAGCGCAGTTTGCGCCACAGTTGGCGCAGCGTCCCGCCGCTGCGCTGGTTGGGTCCGTATAGCTCGAGCTCGGCCGTGTCGGATCCCGTCGAGCGCGCGGCCAAGATCAGTGCCCCCGGACCGGACGGTCGGACGACGGTGAGTGCGTTCGCGACGAATCCACGGCGCGCGAGTGCCCGGACGGCGCCGTCGAGCGGCACTTCCAGTGCGGGCGTACCGACGAGCAGCACCACCAACGCCCCGACGAACCAGCCGACGGCCAAGCCCAGCAGTGTCCGCGCCGGCACGATGGCACTGACCACCAGGTGGATGGGTACGAACGCAAGTAGCAGTGCCCACCACCAGCGCCGCCACCGGGCGGGTAACCAGGGCCCGGAGACCGTGAGCATCGCGGCGAGCATCGCGATCCACCGAGGGTCGTCGAGGAACTGGGACAGTGTGGTGCGCAACCGATCGGAGAGGTCGAAGTGCCACCGAGGCGCGGAAATGCCGTTGCCGCTGACGGACAGCGAGATCACTGCGAGCAGGCCGGCGGCCGCGTAGGCACCGAGCAGTTTCCACTGCCTGCCGAGGATCAGGCCGGTAAGGATCGCGAACGGGAGCGCAAGGATGGCCAGGCCGTAGAGCAGGTAGACCAGGCTGGACTGCGTGGGCGTGAGCACGTCGACGATGCCCGACACCGAGCGTTCCAGGGACACCCAATCGCGGCGGGTGATCAGCGAGCTGGCGATGACGGCGGCCAGGAACACCGTCGCAAGGGAAAGTCGCAGGATGTCGTTGGTGCGTCGGGCGAGCGGTGGCAGCAGGCGGCCCGAAACGGCGACGTCGCGACCGTCAACGCGCATGTCTGGCGGATCCTTCGGATCGGTTCCCGGGGGGCTTGTGCAGTTCCCGACAACGCGGAAGCTTCCGACAACATAGCGTTGCCGGGTCGCCTGACCAGCCGAACTCGCAGGTGGTCGGGTGCGGGGAATGAATAGCCCACTTACATAAGTTCTACATAGCGTCCTCACATCGTCTCTGGCGTAGCGTGGAACGCGGAAGCTAGAAGTAGGCAATGAAGCCCGCGTCTGGTTGTCCTGCAATGACTTTGAACCATGTCGGGGTGGATCGCAGTCGTAATTCATTGACAAGTGTTCTCAGGGGTTTCGAATGAAGAGTCTGAAGACCATCGCAGCAGGTGCCGCCATCGCCGGGGCGCTCGGCTTCGCCGCAATCGGCGTCAGCGAGGGCGTGGCAAACGCCGCGCCGGTGCCCGGCGGCCAGTTCGCCCAAGATCCCGGTTGGGGTCACGGGCCCGATTGGGGTCACGATCACGGCGGAGGCTGGCGCGGCCCCGGCGGCGGCGGCCCCGGCTACTGGGCGCCCCCGCCCTACTATGGCGGCGGATACGACGCGGGATACGGAGGCTACGGGGGCTACGGCCCGCCACCTCCGCCCTGCCTGAGCGGTCCGTTGGGATTCGTGCAGGTCTGCGCGTAACCGCACTGGGGTTGCGACGCAATTCCCCAGGTGGCCCGTACCCACCACGATGCCCCTCGCCGATTGGCGAGGGGCATCGTGCTGTGTGGACAGCGGGGTGAGCGGATGGCTAACTCCTGGCTCCATCGGACTCCACTTCGTGCGCATGATCGTGCCGACGTCAGCGGGCGGCGACGATCCGGCACCACCTCCGGACGGCTAGGCCAAGCGGTTGTGTGTGCGGGCGCCGCGCGGTTGCTCAATCAAGATCGGCATTTCCGCAGGTTAACACCCACATCAAGATCACGGATTGCAAATGTTCTTCGTGCGGTTTGGACTTGCCAGGCTATTGACGTGTCGGTAATGTCGCGCGTTGTCCGACGACGAAAGTGTCCAACTACTGGGCCCGGGTCGGGTGGACACAGTTGAGTACAGCAAAGCGCTCGACGCCGACGGCTGGTGGGCAGGGGGGCCTCGCCACCGGACATGGTCACATCGACCGCGTCGGCGGGCGCGACCTCCGGGACGAGGGGCTCGGAGGGCGCGTCCGACGATCGGCGCGGGAGTTGGGATCGAACCCAGTGCTAAGCGGTCGACTGGGGAGTTCCAGTGTCCTGGAATCGGAGTGCGAGGCGACGATCCATCGCCTGGAGTTCGGCCAGTTCGGTCGTAGTCGGCTCGCTTGTTCGAGCTGCCGCGCCCGTGCGTTGGGGATCGCCTTTCGTTCGGCCTCTACCGCAGCACCATTGGCGGCAGCTATCCGCGCATCGCAATCGTGAATCAGCTCGGCGAGCAGCTGGGCGGTGACGGCGGCCTGAGCTCGGTCGGCTGTGGTGGGAGCCGGGTCATGCCGAATTCGAAGTGGCGCCGGCGAGGTGCGCGAGCGCTTCCTTGGTCCGGCGTTCGACGAACAGGGGGACGAAGTCGCGTATCCGTGCATCGGCGAACCGTCGTCGTACCGAGGCGACGATGTCGTGCACCGTGTGTTCGGGAACGTCCGGATGACCCGTCATCAGGCGATCGATCGCTGCGCCGATGAGCCGATCCTCTTCTTCTAAAAGAACCACCCGCACATCGTGCTCCCGCAAAATGTTTCTTACAACCCCATGAACGCGTGGTGACGTCCACGCCAACCGACGGGAGTTCGCCGACCGATCGGTCGCGGTCCTTGATTGCGCGGGCGACAATTCGTCGACGAGGTCGTTCGTGTCGGTTTACGTCGACGTGGCAGCGGGAGCAGCCGAGGTACGCGAAGCCCTCACCCGTTTGCCGATGCCCGACGACGTTGTGCGCGTTGAGGTCGACGACAGTTTGATGAGTGAAACGTTCGGGTGCCGTATCGCGTTGGATCTCACCCCGCAGTTTCGATGAGACGTCGAAGCGCCCGACGATCGCACGCCGTTACGCGAACGCTCTCGCTCCGCTCATCGGGGTGCCCGCGTACGCGTTCTACGACCTCCTGCGGCGTGAGTACCCGGCGAGCTGACAGCCAGCCCGTCGGCGAAGATGGCGACCAAGTGTTGGTTGTGCGCGAGCGCCTCGCCGGCCACGGGCTGGCACAGGAGGGCCACGGCGTGCAGAACGTCCTTCGCGCTGACGTCGGTACGGAGCTCGCCCGTCGCGGTCGCGGCGTCGAGCAGTGACCCGACGACGGGTTCGAGTAGCTGCATGAAGTAGCCGGGCAGGGCATCGAATGCTGGATCGCCCGAGTGTATGGCCGCGGCGAGTCCTCGTTTGGTTCCAACGAACTCCGTGTACCGGTGAAGCCATTGCGCGAGAGCCGCTTTCGGCTCGTGTGTGGCGCTCAGAGCCGATCCCGCGTCGGCGAGTACGTCCATCTCGCGTTGAAGCACGGCCGCGACCAGGTCCGAGCGCCGTGGGAAGTGCCGGTACAGCGTTCCGACTCCGACGCCGGCCAGGTCCGTGATCGCCTTCGCTGGGGCGTCTACGCCCGACGTGGCGAACACCGTCTTCGCGGCTTCGAGTAGGGCGCCGACATTGCGCTGCGCATCGGCGCGCTGTCGACGCGGCGCGTGTTCAGTCGAGTCAATTCCCGGCGGTGCCATTTCCTGCCCGTCCCATCGGCCTACTTGCGTACCGGAATGGCTTTCCATATAGTTTTCGGAAAGGCATTCCGCTTAGCCGAGCGTACGTCATCCGAAGTGCCTGCAGCGATGGAACGCGACCTCAGGAGGACGCCATGCAGTACCGCACCCTAGGCCGGACCGGCCTCGAGGTCAGCCCGTACGCGCTCGGCGCGATGCTGCTCGGCGCATCCATCGGCAACCCGGACCACGACGACTCGATCCGCATCATCCACAAGGCCCTGGACGCCGGAATCAACTTCGTCGACACCGCCGACGCATACTCGATACCTCCCCAAGGCGGCTCCGAAGTGGTCGTCGGCAAGGCGCTGAAGGGCCGTCGTGACAAGGTCGTGCTCGCCACCAAGTTCGGTCGCCCGATGAGTGATGATCCCAATCAGCGGGGGACTTCGCGGCGCTGGATCATGACCGCGGTGGAGGACTCGCTGCGCCGTCTGCAGACCGACTACATCGACCTCTATCAGGTCCACCGACTCGACCCCGACACCGACATCGAGGAGACGCTGTCGGCGCTCTCGGACCTCGTCCACAGTGGCAAGGTCCGTGCGATCGGGTCGTCCAACACGCCAGCCTCCGACATCGTCGACGCCCAATGGGTCTCCGAGCGACGAGGGCTCGAGCGGTTCCGCACCGAGCAGCCGCCCTACTCGATCCTCAACCGCGCCATCGAGTCTGACGTGCTGCCGACCGCGCAACGGTTCGGCATGGGCGTCCTGGTGTGGGGTCCGCTCGGGCAGGGCATGCTCACCGGCCGCGCCCGCAAGGGCAGACAGACCGACCTGGTTCGCGCGGGCTTCATGAAGGCCTTCAGCGACGAACGTCGGCTCGACGCCGTCGAACGAATCGTCCCCCTCGCCGCAGAGGCGGGCCTGCCGATGACGCACCTTGCGATGGCGTTCGCGATCACCCATCCGGGAGTGACGAGCGCGTTGCTCGGGCCCCACAGCATGGAGCAGCTCGACGACCTGCTCGCCGGCCTCGACGTCACGCTGTCCGACGAGCTCCTCGACCGCATCGACGAGATCGTTCCGCCCGGCACCGACGCCGGTCCGCTCGACCAGGCCTACCAACCGCCAGCTCTGCAGATCCCGAGGCTGCGCCGCCGTGCCGTTGGTGAGCGTGCTGCCGCCTGACGAAAATCCTCGTGCGCAGTCCCAATTCCGCGAGCGTGCGTGTCGGTCCGCGACACGCCGTCCGCGAGCATCGCTTAGGCCACGCTGACGTTGCCGATGAGCGAGAGCAACGCGGTTGCCGCCGCACTGGGCGGTCGGGTCGCAAGCGCGGCGACATGCAGCCGCCACTGCTGGTCGACGTCGGCGATTCGCACGGTGGTCAGGATGTCGACCGTAGTCTGCGGGTGAGCCGTCGGCTGCGCGCCACCGTGGTCTTCGTCAACAACTATCTTCGGGTCGCGGTCGGGACGGGATTCGGCGGCGTCGGACACAGCGGATTCGGCCGGGAAGATGGTCCCGAAACACTGGCTGAATACGGATACAGCAAGACGATCCGGCCGGCCACCAATCGCGACGAGCTGCCGTACTGGAGCGCCGCCGCCCGGGTGCTCGGCGAGTAGGTGTCGACCATCAAGACGATCGCCCTCGAAGAGCATTACGCCACAACGACGTTCATGGACGGCCCCGGTCGATGGCTGGCGTCTCGACCAAAATTGGCCGAGGCTCTGCTCGACCTCGGTGAGGGCCGCATCACGGCCAGCTTGGCGAGAGTTTCGGCGTCCTTGGCAAAGGTGGGGTAACTTCTATCGACACACCGATTGGCAGCTGCCGAGGAGTTCACCGGTGGATGCGAAACCTTTCGGGAAGTACCAGTTGCAGAAGCTGCTGGGCCGGGGCGGGATGGGCGAGGTCTACCAGGCCTACGACACCAAGACCGACCGCATCGTCGCGCTCAAGGTGCTCCCCCCACACATGGCCGAGGATGCGACGTTCCAGCAACGTTTTCGCCGCGAATCGCAGGCCGCCGCGGCCATCAACGACCCGCACGTCGTCCCCATCCACGGCTTCGGTGAGATCGACGGCCGGCTCTACCTGGACATGCGGCTGATCGACGGCCAAACACTGGGAGAGATCCTCGCCGACCGCGAGCAGCCCGTCGAGCCGTCCTATGCGGTCTCGGTCGTCGAGCAGGTCGCGACGGCCCTCGATGCCGCGCACGAGGCGGGCCTCATCCACCGGGACGTCAAGCCCTCGAACATCTTGATGACGAAGCACGACTTCGCGTACCTCATCGACTTCGGGTTGGCCCGCACGGCCAGCGAAGCGGGGTTGACCACGCAGGGCAACACCCTGGGCACGTTGGGCTACATGGCGCCCGAACGCTTCGAGGGCGGGCCCATCGACGCGCGCGCCGACATCTACGCGCTGACGTGCGTGCTTCACGAATGCCTCACGGGCAACAGGCCGTATCAGGCGGACAGCCTCGAGCAGCAGATCGCGGGGCACCTGATGGCTCCGCCGCCGCGCCCGTCGGACGCCGACCCGAGCTTGGCGGCGTTCGACGACGTCATCGCCAAGGGCATGGCGAAGAAGCCGGCCAAGCGCTACCAAACCGCCGCCGAGTTGGCCGCCGCGGCGCAGCGGGCGCTGAATGCGCCAATACCCAAGGGCGGCCGGACTTCTGGGCGACATTCCGCGCGGCGCCCGGTGAAGGTGGCCGCCCGCCCGTCGTCGCGGCTGTCCCGGCGCGCGCTGATCGGTTCGGCCGCTGCGGTGGCACTGGTCGCGATCTGCGCAGTCGGGGCCTGGCAGCTGTGGGGCGGACCGAACCGGTACGGTGCCAAGCCGGCCAGCATCGCCGAGAGTTCGACGCCGCCCGAAACGCCCGACGGCGCGGTGCCTGCGATCGCAGCGACGGTGCCGGAGGGCATTCGGTCGACGGGCCGGCTGGTGGTCGGCATCAATGTGCCCTACGCGCCCAACGAGTTCAAGGACTCCTCGGGCAACATCGTCGGGTTCGACGTGGACCTGATGAACGCGGTGGCGCGCACGCTCGGATTGGTGCCCGACTACCGCGAGACCGCCTTCGAGAGCATCATCCCGTCGGTCCAGGGCGCGAACTTCAACGTCGGGGCGTCGTCGTTCACCGACACCGCCGACCGCGAGCAGATGGTCGACTTCGTGACGTACTTCCAGGCGGGCAATCTGTGGGCCAGGCGGGCCGGTTCGACGGTCGACCCGCAAGCGGCCTGCGGGTTGAAAGTCGGTGTGGCACAGGGCGGTCTGCAGCAGAGCAAGGAAATCCCGGCCAAGAGCGACGCATGCGTGGCCGCGGGCCTGTCGCCCATCGACATGGTCGTCTTCACCCGGCAGGACGACCTGACCGCAGCGTTGGTCAAGGGCGAGGTCGATGCCATGTCGGCCGACTCGCCGGTGACGGGGTTCGCGGTGAAACTCAGTGCGGGAGCACTGGAAACGGCGGCGGCGATGTCCGACTCGGCCTCGTATGGCTGGCCGGTCGCCAAGGGTTCTGGGCTGGCGCAGTCGCTGCAGCAGGCGCTCGAGCACCTCATTCAGACCGGCGAGTACCGGACCATCGCCACCACGTGGGGCGTCGAGAAGGGCATGATCGACAAGCCGACGGTGAACGGCGCAGCGGGCTGACGCTCGCCATGCGGTCTGGTTGCGGACAGGCGACGTCCACCTAGGGTGCGTATCGTGGCGCTCGCGAAGGGGGAGCGATGCCGACACCACTCCCGGCCCCAGGCTGGTATCCGAATCCGAACAGTGCACTCCTCGGTGGCCCGCCCGTCGAGGCCCTGGCGACGCCGCCGGTGGACGACCCGTTCTACACCTACAGCGGCAGCAAGCCGCTGGCGGACCACGCGCCGGGAGATGTGCTGGCGTGGCGCAGCATTCGCTACCACATCCTGGGCATCCCGACGGCGCTCAAGACCACGCAGCTGCTGTACCGGTCGACCGGCCAGACCGGCGGGCCGACCGCCAACGTCACCTCCGTCGTCCAGCCGTTGGGCCAGCACACGTCGAAGGTGGTCTCGTACCAGTCGGCCTACGACTCGCTCGATCGCAACCACCAGCCGTCGTTCGCGATTTCGGGCGGAGTGAACCTCGGCGGAATCGTTCCGAACGTCGAACTGACGGTCTTCGGTCTGTTCCTCGCGCAGGGCTGCACCGTGATCGTGCCCGACACCGAGGGTCAGCGAGCCGACTTCGCCGCGGGCCCGGAGTACGGGATGAACACGCTCGACTCCATCCGCGCCGCGCGCGCGTCGACGATCGTGGGGCTCCCGAGCGATGCCAAGGTTGCGCTGCTCGGGTACTCCGGCGGTGCGATCGCCAGCGAGTGGGCCGCGGAGCTGGCTCCGACGTACGCGCCCGACGTCAACGAGCACCTGGTCGGTGCGGCCATCGGCGGCGTGCTCGTGCACCCGGCGCACAATCTGCGCTACGTCGAGGGCACCTTCTTCTGGGCGGGGGTGATGCCGATGGCGCTCATCGGCATTGCACGCGCGTTCGAGGTCGACTTCACGCCCTACCTCACGCCCCGCGGCCTGCAGCTGTACAACGGTATGCAGACTAAGTCGATCGTGAACGTCCTGGGTGGACCGCCGTATTGGCGGTTGAAATGGTCCGACCTCGTCATTCCCAAATACCCGACTCCCGAGAGTCTGCCGCTGTTCGTCACGCTGGCCAACCAGTTGATCATGGGCACCGGCGGGACGCCGACGACTCCGCTGTTCATCGGTCAGGGTGCCAACGGTGATCTCGAATGGACGCCGAACGACAAGCCGGGCATAGGCGCAGGCGACGGCGTGATGATCGCCGGTGACGTACGGACGCTCGCCCTCGACTACTGCGCGAAGGGCGCGACCGTCTACTACGAGCAATACGACCTGCTCAGTCACATCACTGCGCTCGGGAGCTGGCTGCTGAACGCGATCGGCTGGATCAACGACCGCTTCGCCGGAAAGCCTGCGCCGCATAACTGTTCGTCGATCGCACCGGGCAATCCGCTCGACCCGATCCCGCTTCCGTAGCGAACACTAGCTCTCCGCCCGCGTCATCAAATGATGACGGCTAAGGGACGAGTAGATCCCCGAGAACAGCGGAGGACCATTAATGTTCTGCCGGGGGAGTCGGAGCCTTCGTCGTCGCGGCGGAGTCCGGCTCCGACGTCGACGCTAGTGGGCGCCGCTGTATCCGCAGGGTGGCAGTCGGAGCCGCCTCGGCGAGCACCCTGGTCGAATCCTCTTTGAGCCGAACGATTCTCGGCACCGTCTTCTGCTGGGGGCGTGCGACGACGATGGTCGGAGCCGCGGCCCGCGTGACGCGCCGCCGCAACGCGTAGCCTGCCAGCGGTCCCGTGACGAGCGCAGCCACCAGGATCGCCAAGCTCAGCACGCAGACCACGACGTCGAACGTGCTGGTGAGCTGCTGCGCAAGGTCGTTGCCGTAGATGGCGTCGGGGCTGCGTGGCACCGGGTCGGCGTAGCGCGGGGCCAGCGCGACGCCGATGACCAGCTGGGCGGCGGTGAACACCGACAGCACCCCGCTGAACGCGGCGATGACGGTCGACGTCAGCCCGCCCTTGGCCAGTTGGCGTTTCAGCCACACGGCGACGCATCCGGTCACGACGTTGAATGCCGTCAGGGCGAAGCTGTCGTAGATCCGGTGCGGCAGGTCCAGCGACACCGCGATGAGGTAGTCGGTGACGCGCAGGCCGGCCGCCGCGAACGACCAGAAGGCGATGAGCGTCAAGCACTTCAGCGCCGCGCCGCGGTACACGGCCAGGGTCGGCGGCTTGATCAGGAAGACGGCGTAGAGCGTGGTCGGTGCGACGATCGCGGCCGCGGCGGCCCAGGCGAGGTAGCCCTCGTATCCGACGGCTGCGGTCGACGTGTTCTCGGCGATCCCGTGGAACGCGTCGACGTCGCGGCCGACGCCCACCACCCACACGAGCGTGCCCGCGACGGCGCCCGAGACCCCGAGCGCAGTCGTTGCGAGTCGGGCGGCCGCGGTCTTCTCGGTCAGCCAGAGCGAACCGATGACCAACGCGACCATCGCCACTCCGCCGTACAGCAGCGTGGTGACGACGACCGCGACGTCCTGGCCCCCGATGTCGCCTTCGGTGACGAAGAGATAGCGCAGCCGCCAGAACATATTGAACACCACCGACAGCGCCGCGAGCACGATCGATCCGAAGCCGATGAAGCGGGCGGCCGCATACCAGCCGTCGAAGTCGTTGCGCTCCAGGGTCTTACTGGTGAGCACGGGTTGCGCCGCGAGCAGCGCGCCTGCGATGCCCAGCCACATGCCCGGCCCGGCGCCAGGGGGCACGACGCCGGTTCCGCCGTCGCGCACGGTCTGCACGAGGTGGAACACGATGAAGCCGAGCACGCAGAAGAAGTACGGGGCGTTGAACCAGTACCGAACCGTGGCCGTGCGGCGGGCGTCGGCCTTTGGCACGTCGAGCCGCCACGGTCCGACGTGCGGCGCGAGTGCGGCGCCGATCGACAACAGGGTGACGACGACGAGCACCACGAACACCAGGGCGCTACTGCCGGGAACGCCGACTCCGAACTCGATGCTCCACGGCAGCAGCGTGGCGATGACGAGCAGCGCCACCGCGAGTCCGTCGCGCACGCGGTTGGCGCGGACGGGCACGTAGCCGACCCGCGACCAGGGCGCGGCGGGTGCAGCTTCGCTCACGTGACGGATCCTCTCCGGTGCGGTCGGTGGCGAGGTGTTGCTGAGTTCAACTGTGCTCATTCTGGGCCGACTGCACAAGCCGCGACCCGTTGGCGAGCACCCGCTTGTCTTCATGCACGCTGTGACGAATGAAGCGGTCACGAGCGACGACCATTTTGTTGATCGCCGCATTGGCGACGACCGGACTGTCGATGCGAACCGCCGCTACCAGCGTTGGACCCGTGCTCGACGACCTCGAACAGAGCCTGCACACCAGCGGCGCAGTCGAGGGCTTGATCACCGCCGTGCCGGTGGCGTGCTTCGCCGTGCTCGGTGCGCTCACCCCGCGCATGTCGCACCGGGTCGGGCCAGAGCGGCTGCTAGTCGCGGCTCTGGTGCTCTCCACCGCGGGCACGGTGCTGCGCGCTTTCGCTGGCTCGGCTTGGACGTTCGCCGGATTGAGCATTCTCGCGCTCAGCGGTGGCGCGGTCAGCAACGTCCTACTGCCGAGCCTGGTGAAGCGCTACTTCCCAGACCGCATCGGCGGCGCGACCGCCGTCTACACCACCGCATTGGCGGTCGGCTCCGCGCTCGCGATCGGCCTGACGGTTCCGATCGGCGATCTCGGCGATGGCTGGCGCCTCGGCCTGGGCTCGTGGGCGGGGCTCACCGCCGTCGCCGTGCTGCCGTGGCTGACGGTGCTGATGCAGGACCGACCGGATGAAACGACGCAACGCGGCGTCTCCGCCAGGCGGCTGACGAGGAGTCGCACGGCCTGGTCGTTGACCGCGTTCTTCGGCTTCCAATCCATGCAGGCCTACATCGCCTTCGGTTGGTTCGCGAAATTCCTGCACGCGCACGGCATCACCCCCCACACCGCCGGGTGGATGGTCGCGGTGTACTCGGCGATCTCCATCCCGGTGTCGATGGTGGTGCCGACGTTCGCTGCGACCCGACCGCGCCCGATGCTCACGGGGCTGTGCGGGTGCTCGCTAATCGGTTATGCCGGAATGGCATTGGCGCCCAATGGCGGCGCCTGGGTCTCGATGGTGCTGGTGGGCGTGGGCGCAGGCACCTTCCCGATGGCGCTCGTGATGATCGGCTTGCGGGCGCGCAACGCCGAATCGACCGCAGCGTTGTCGTCGTTCGTCCAGTCGATCGGCTACGTCATTTCAGGAACGGGTCCGCTGCTCTTCGGTGTGCTGTACGGCTGGACGCGGAACTGGACGCTGCCGTTGGCGTTGCTGTTCGCGGCGCTCGCACTGACCTATGTGACTGGATGGGCGGCGAGCCGGGAGCGATTCGTCGACGACGAACTGTCGAGGAGACGCCAAGGATGTTCCAAGGGTTCGCGGTAGCGTGGATGGTCTGGTCGGGCAGACGGAGGCAAGGGGTGGTCCTGTGGACGTAGTCCTCGGGGTGGCGGTGACCGGGCCGCTGGCACGGTTGGCGCTGATGGAATCGCCCGCCACAGGCGGCCTGGTGCTGGACCAATACGAACTCGAATTCGCCGTCGACGCGGCGACCGACCTGTCGGACACCATCGTCAGCACCTACCGCGCGGTGGCCGAGTCGGGCAACCGGATGTCTGCGACCCGGCTGTACTTCGACGACGCCGCGCGCGCCGACACGTTGCGGCAGGTGCTGCTGAGCGCAGGCGTCGAGGACGTCGAGGTGGTGTCGGAGGACGAGGCGGCCACGGCCCTGGTCCGCAGCACTGACGGCGACGCCGGATTGCTGCTGGTTGACGACGAGACCGCAACGCTGGCGATCGTCGACGAAGACTTCTTGACGACGTCGGTGCTCGCGTCCGCACCCATCGGCGCCGCCGGCGCGGCCGTCGCGTGCGCTGCGGTGCTGGAAGGCGTGCTCGGACGGCCCGACGCTCCCCAGCGGGTGATGCTCGTCAGCCATCGCGCCGACCTCGAGTCCGTCGCCGCGGGCATCCAGTCGCCGATCCCGGTGGAAGTGCCCACCGATGCGAGCTTCGCGATCGCGCGGGGGGCGGCGCAGACGGTCGGCTGGCCCGCCATCGATCCAGCAGGACCGGCCACTCAGCTGGCTCCGTCCGTCGGCCCGGCAGGCCCGGCGACGCAGTTGGCGCCAGCGACTCCGACGGCCGGTGAGGCGACCGGGCTCGCGGCCTCGGTGGGACCGCAGCTGGCCTACTCGATGGCCGACGACGAGCCGTTGCCGATGGAGGCGGCCGAGTACGACGAGATGCCGATGGCTCCGCTCGGCGAGTTGATCCCCGAGCAGGACGCGGATGCGACGGAGTACACCGCTGCCGTGACGCCTGCGCCGCCGCGCATGGTGTTGATGGGCAGCGCGGTGGCCTTCCTGGTCGTCAGCTTCGCCACGCTGGCGGTCGCGGTCGCCATCAACGTCCGTCCCAGTGCCGCCGTCAGCGAGTTGCCAACGCCCGCAACCCAATCCGATGCGGTGCCGGGGCGGTACCTGCCGCCGGTTCCGCACCAACCCGATCCGGTCTCGCTGCCCGTCGCGGTGCTGACCCCGCCCCCTGCGGCGCCCGTCGCGCCTGCCCAGCCGCGTTCGAGGTCCAATGACTCGCCCGGCAATGTCAACGTGCCCTCCGGCCCAGCGCCCGTCGAGGCCCCTGCGCCGGAAGCGCCGCCACTGCCACCGGTGGACGTCCCGCCGATTCAGAGCCCCGGCATTCCGCAGCTGCCGCCGATCATTCCGATCCCGATTCCGCTCCCCCCGATCGTCGGGTTCCCGCCAAGCCAGCAGCCGCCGTGGACTCCGCCGTGGAGGCCACCGTCGTCTCCGCCGTCTTCGCCGCCGTCGTCACCACCTTCGTCTCCGCCGTCGAGCCCACCCTCGAGTCCGCCGTCGTCGCCACCGTCGGTCCTGCCGTACGTTCCGCCCTCGGTCGCGCCAGTAACGCCAAAGCCCGAGCCGGAGTACAAGCCACCTGCTCTTGCCCCAGAGCCCGTCCCGGTCTACACCCCGCCGGCCGAACCCGCGTACACCCCGCCTGCGCTCGCTCCGGAGCCGGCGCCGGCATACTCGCCTCCGGCTGAAGCTCCTCGGCGGCTGGCCCCCGAGACCACCCCGGCCTACTCGTCGCCGTTGGGTTAGCGACTCCTTGGGGCGGTGAAAAACACGCTCACAGTGTTTGAACGACTTTTCTCCTGGAAAGCCTCTTGAACCACGCCGATTCATCGGCACTCGAGGAGGAGGCACATGAGGAAGAGCGACCACGCTGGCCAGGCCCGCAAGAGTCTGATCGATTCCGTCAAGGGCAAGGTGAAGGAAGTCGCAGGCGCCGTCGTGGGTAACGACTCGTTGACTGCCGAGGGCCAGCTCGAACAGACGCAGGCCACGGAGCGAAGCAAGGCCAGCGCCGCAGCGGCCGAGGCCGAGGTCGAGGCCGCACAGGCCGAGACGTTCGTCAACGACGCCAAGACAGAGGGCGCCAAGCGACGCTTCGCGGCGGCCCAGGAGGCGACGGCAGCCGAGCAAGGCGTCCGCGACGAGCAGGCCGCACAGAAGTCCGCGGCCGAGGTAGCCGGAGCGCAGGACGCCGCCCGAGCGCAACAGCAGGTCGAACGAGCCGCCCAAGGTGAGGTCATCCGCGCAAAGGCTGACGAACGCGCCCAATTCGAATCCGCCGCGAAGGGTTACGTAAGCGCCGTTGACGACCATCGAAAGTCCGTCGAGGAGGCCGAGCTCACGGAAGCGCAGGCCGACCGTCTGCGTCGCCGTGCCGACGAAGCCACCGATCGACACGACCTGTCCTGACGGGCGCCGACACAACAGGAGTTGAGCATGAAGATCGCCGAAATTCCGTTCGCCGTCCTGCGCTTGCAGTACCGGATCGCCCGGACGCCGCTGCAACTGTTCGAAGACCGCGTCGTCGCCAACATGGATTCGGAGGCGCCGGGCCGGTTGCTGTTCGAGCGCTGCCTCGGCGCAGTCGACGCCGCCATTGGCAGGGCACTGGGCGACAGGGAGCTCGAGACACGTGGTGAAGCGCTCGCTGACCGCAGCGAGGCGTTGGCCCAGGCGATCCGGCTCGACGAGATCGCCGCCAGGACGAAGGAGCAGGCCGAAGAAGCGCTACGCGAGCAGCGCGAACAAGCCGCGGCAGCACCGGCGCAAGTGCATGCCATCGGCCGGGAACGAACCGAACAGATCCGAACCGATGCCACCGAGCGCAAGCAGGCCGCGGTTCGCGCCGCTGCGCAACGCACGAACGCAGCCAAGAAGACGATCGACGAGGCGGCCGCCGACAAGACCGAGGCGGTTAGGGCGACGAAACGTGATGAGGAACGCCGCACCGCCGTGGCGGAGCAAGCGGCGACGGCGGTGGCCGACGCTCAGTTGGACGATGCTGCCGACAAACGGCGCGAGGCCTCGTTGAAGCTTGCGCACGCCGACCGCGTCGAAGAGCTTGCCGAGGCCGAGAAGGACGGTCGGCGCCGGACGAGCGGGCAGGCGTTGAGGTCGTGACTGCACTTCCGCCGGACCCGGATCCGGCGAACACGCCCGCCGTCGAACGCGGTGGCGGCGTGGCTCCGGGCGAGACGCCGCCGGCCTCGGCGCAGACGGCGGCGTCACCGAACCCGGACCCCAAGGTGGGACGAAGGTGGACGGTTGGGGCCATCGCGTCTTTCGTCGCCATCGCATTGTTCGTCGCGTTGTTCGTGGCAACGGCAATTCTGTTGATTCTGAGGATGTTCGGAGTATTTCACTGACCGGATGCCCACAGTGCAGGTTCGCAGGCGGGGCGTCGATCAAACCTGTTTGATCGTTTGATCTTCGGGCAATCCTCGACTCATGCGAGAACTTCTGGAACGCGAGGAAAAGTGGGACGTCGACGACCGCTTCGTGATGCCCGAGTTCGACGACATCGTGGCGGGCGGTCGCATCGACCACGACACCGTCGAACTCAAAAGCGAGTACTACGACACGCGGGAGCGCGACCTTCAGGCGCAGGGCGTCCTGCTGCGTCGGCGCAGCGGCGACGACGACACCGGGTGGCAACTCAAGCTGCCCGCCGCCGGCGGTCGGACCGAGCTGCACTGGCCGCTCACCGATGCCCCGCCGGACTCGCTCAAGGAGTTGCTGACGGGCCTGAGCCTCGGCAAGGAACTCGACACGGTCGCAACGATGCACACCATCCGCAGCCGGTACCGCATCCGGGACGGGAAGGCCGACGAGCTGTGCGCCGAGGTTGCCGACGACTCGGTGCGCGCGTGGACGGACGATCGCTTGTTGGCGTGGCGCGAGGTCGAGGTCGAACTGGGTCCGACCACGCCGTCGATGCCGAAGGGATTCGTCAAGCGCTTGCGAAATGCTGGCGCCCGCCCGTCACGACACCGGTCGAAGCTGGCTCACGTCCTCCCGCCACGGCCGAGCGCCGAACCACGCTCACCGGCGGCGCGCGCGCTGGTGAAGTATGTCGACGCGCAGCTCGACGAGATCGTCGCCGGAGACATCGGGTTGCGCCGCGGGCAGGACCCCATTCACGACACCCGGGTGGCGATGCGGCGGTTGCGCAGCACGTTGCGGGTGTTCGGCAAGGTGCTGGACCGCTCCGCGGTCGGCGAGCTCGAAGACGAGTTGAAGTGGATCGCCGCACTGCTCGGGGAGCTCCGGGACTGCCAGGTCCAGCGCAAGAGGTTCACCGAGGCGCTCGACGAGTTGCCCGAGGAACTGGTGTTGGGTCCGGTGCGCTCCCGCGTGCGCAGCGACCTGCAGGCGATCGAACTGCCGGCGCGTGCGGTCGTGCGCGAGGCAATGGACTCCCCGCGTTACCTGGCGATCTTGGCGGTACTGCGGAAATGGCGCGGCGAGCCGCCCGTGGATCCGGACACGAGCTCCAAGGAACTGCTGAAGCGGGCCAGGAAGGGTCAGAAGAAGGCCGATAAGCGACTTGCCGCGGCGCTCGCCGACGGCGACGACGACGACGCAATGCTGCATCGGGCGCGCAAGGCGTCCAAGCGTGCCCGCTACGCCGCCGAGCTGTGCCGTGAGCTCGGAAGCTCGAAGCAGACCAAGCAAACGGCCAAGCACTACAAGGGCTTTCAGTCCGTGTTGGGCGACCATCAGGATGCCGTGGTGGCATCGGCGGCCTTGCGGCGCATGGGCGTGGCAGCAGGGACGACGGTCGGCGAGAATGGGTTCACCTTCGGGCTGTTGTTGGCCCGGGAACGGGGGATCGCCGAGGAGTGTCGTCGGAAAGCGCGCAAGTTGGCGTAGCAGCGGGCCACCCCTGCCTCGAGCACCACGACGCGCTGCGCCCGGTTGGGCCCCCAGACCCAAATCGGTCAGTGTTGGGGCTGCGGCGAGACTAGGTCATCCGTCCTGACTGCGCGCTTCGGCACCGGTCTCACCGGCATCGATATCGTCGTCGGAGAATTTGCGTCCCACGAACTTTCCGGCTCCGTGGCTGCCGGCACGGGAACCGGCCACGGCGGGGTCCGCCTCGACGTCGGACTCGGCCTTTTCGGACTGCGGATCAGTCACCAAGCACCTCCTGGTTGTGGATGGCGACCTATACCCGCGGTACCACCCTTCAAACAACTGCCGATCGAACCGCCTCTGCCCGCGCCGGCGATGTTTGACTTGCTCGCATCCGGAAACACTGAGCAAAGCGCTTAGCCCTCGCGCTTCCATCCCATAACCGTGAAAATTTAGCGGAGGTATTTGCCGTGGTAGACACGTTCGTGCTTTCGACCCGTGACGTGGTCGAGTTCCTGAAGGGACAGCACAACCAGATCAAGGACATGTTCGATGACGTTTTGTACGCATCGGAGCCGAAGGCGCGAGAGCAGGCGTTCGTCGATCTGCGTCAATTGCTCGCCGTGCACGAGACAGCCGAGGAGATGGTGATCCATCCCCGTGCCCGCGGCGAGCTCGACGATGGGGACGCGGTGGTCGACGCGCGATTGCACGAAGAGCACGAGGCCAAGCAGCAGCTGTCCGAACTCGAAGGCATGGACGTCGACTCGCAGGAGTTCCTCGACGCCCTGAAGGTGTTCCGGGACGCGGTCGTCGAACACGCCGAACGCGAAGAACTCGAGGAGTTCGACCTACTGCAACGAGAACTCCCGCCCGAGGAGTTGAAGCGGATGACGTCCGCAGTGCGGGCGGCCGAGGCCATTGCTCCGACGCGACCGCACCCCGGAGTCGAGTCGGCCAAGCTGAACTTCGCCGTCGGCCCCTTCGCTTCGATAGTGGACCGCGCGCGCGACGTGATTTCGGCTGCGCTCAGGTAGACCGCGTGGCGGGGACCTCGGAGCGCTCGACGCAAAACATCGTCGAAGTGCTTGTCGCGCAACACCACCAGGTGGACGAGCTGTTCAGCCGGGTGCTCGGCGCAAACGACGACGGCCGGGCTCGAATGTTCGCCCAGCTGCTTCACGTACTGGCGTTGCACGAATCCGCCGAGCACGTCGTCGTCCATCCCGAGGCGCGCAAGATCATCGATGGTGATGAGGCGTTGATAACCGCGCTCATGTCCGAGGAAGTGGCTATCCGGGATGCACTCGTCGAGTCGGAGCACGTGTCCGTGGAAGCGCACGACTTCCCCGGTCGGCTGGCCCGAATACGGGACATGGTCGTCAAGCACAATCGCCGCGAAGAATCCGACGAATTCCCGCTGCTGAACCAACGATTGGACGCCTCCGAACGCACGCGCCTCACCCGGGCGGTAGAAGAACTCGGCAAGCTGGCCGCCAGCGGAACCGAAGCGGAATTCGAGCATGCCGAGCTGGCGGCAGGCAGCCCCAACATGATGGTTGGCCCGTTCGCCGCCATTCTCGACCGGGCCCGGCGACTCATCGCAGAGTCGTCCGAGGACCGTCCCTAGCTGGGTCACCGATCGGCTGAGTCACGCGCTCACACGTCGAGCAGCTTGTCGCACGTGATGGGCAGGTCGCGTATCCGGACGCCGGTGGCGTGGTAGACCGCGTTTGCCACCGCCGCGGCCGAACCGACGATGCCGATCTCGCCGGCGCCGCGCGAGCCCATCGGATTGGAGTGCTCGTCGACGCTGTCGAGCCAGATGGCGTCGACGTCGGGAATGTCGGCGTGCGAACTGATGTGGTAGGCGGCCAGGTCCTGCGTGACGACGTGGCCGAAGCGGTGGTCGCGCACGCTCTCCTCGTGCAGCGCCATCGACAGGCCCATCGTCATGCCGCCGATGAACTGCGAGCGCACCGTCGTCGGGTTGATCACCCGGCCGACCGAGAAGACGCCGAGCATGCGGGAGACGTGGAGCTCGCCAGTGTGGCGGCTGACCCGCGCCTCGACGAAATGCGCGCCGAACGAGTACATCCCGTACTTGTCGGCCTCCTCGTTCTCGGGTGCATCGGCGGTCGCCGCCGCGCCGACGGCGGGCTCGTCGCCGTGCTGCCGTCGAAAGGCCTGCACCGCGGCGTAGATGGCGCGACCCCATGAACTGATCCCCGACGAGCCACCCTCCACCGACGCGGGCGGCAGCTCGGTGTCGCCGATCTGCAGATCGACGGCGCCGACGTCGCAGCCGAGCATGTCGGCGGCGATCTGGGTAAGCGCGGTCCAAGTGCCGGTACCGATGTCGACCGCGCCGATCTGCACCGCGAAGCGGCCCGGCGCCACGTGTTCGATGCGAGCGCTGTTGCCTGGCTGGATCATGGCGGGGTACACCGCGGAGGCGACGCCGGTACCGACCAGCCACTCGCCGTCGCGACGGCTGCCGGGGGTCGGGTCCCGATCGTCCCAGCCGAACCGTTCGGCGCCGGTCTGCAGGCACTCGACGAGCTTTCGGTCCGACCACGGATGGCCGGTCTCCGGGTCGACCTCGGGGTCGTTGCGGATGCGCAGCTCGATCGGGTCGACGTCGCAGGCCACCGAGAGTTCGTCCATCGCGACCTCGAGGGCGAACATCCCGGGGCACTCGCCGGGTGCGCGCATCCAGAAGGGCACGGCGACATCGAGTTTGGCGAGTCGGTGGGTGGTCTTGCGGCTTGCGGCGGAGTACATCATGCGCGTGGGAACGGCCGTCTGCTCGGCGAACTCCTTGACGGTCGCGGTCTGCTCGACGGCGTCGTGACTGATCGCGGTCAGCGTGCCGTCGGCCTCGGCGCCGAGTCGGATGTGCTGGATGGTCGGGGTGCGATAACCGATGAGTGCGAACATCTGCTGGCGGGTGAGCGCGAGTTTGACGGGCCGCCCGTCCGCCCGTTGCGCGGCCATTACGGCGAGCACGTTGTGCGAGTGCGGCGCGCCCTTGGAGCCGAAGCCGCCGCCGACATTCTTGGCGATGACGCGGATCTGCTCCTCGTCGAGGCCGAACGTCTTCGCGATCGTCTGCCGGACGACGTGGACGCCCTGGGTCGAGTCGTAGAGCGTCAGTCGTGGCCCGTCGGGATCCCAGATGGCAATGGTGGCATGCGGTTCCATCGGATTGTTGTGTGCGTGTGGCGTGGTGTAGGTCTGGTCGACCACGACCGCGGACTGCTTCAAGGCGGCTTCGACGTCGCCGTCGGCGGTGTCGGTCTCGTAGTCAGGATTGACTTGCTCCGGGGCGTAGAGCCCGGGATGGTCGGCACGTAGCTCGGTGTCGTGGTCAGCGGCGTCGTATTCGATCTTGACGAGACTGGCTGCGTGCCGGGCATTTTCGGCGCTGTCGGCAATGACGCCACCGATGAGTTGACCGCGGTAGTGCACCCGGTCGTCCTGCAGGATGGTCAGGTCTCCGTCATCGGTGTCGGCCAGCGCAGGCGCGTCGAAGACGGTGATGACGTCGACGACACCGTCGATGGCGTGCGCCTCGGAGACGTCCATCGTGGTGATGCGGCCACGGGCGATGGTGGCCTGCAAGGGGTACAGGTACAGCGGCGCGTCGACGCAGTATTCGAAGGCGTAGGTGGCGCGGCCGGTGACTTTGGCGGGCCCGTCGAGACGGGTGACGCGGGTGCCGATGGCTCGAGGTTCGACGAGGGTCATCACTGGTGTCCTTCCGCCAGCGAGCTCAGCGTGGCGACGATGGTGCGCCGGGTGAGCTCGACCTTGAACTCGTTGCCGCGCAACGGCTGCGTCTGCTCGAGCTCGGCGTCGGCGGCGGCGCGGAAGGTGTCCGCGGTCGCGGGGTTGCCGATTAGCGCTGCCTCGGCCCGTTGGGCCCGCCAGGGCTTGTGAGCGACACCGCCAAGGGCGATGCGGGCGGAGCTGACGGTGCCGTCGTCGACGACCAGCTCGGCGGCGACGGAGGTCAGCGCGAAGGCGTAGGAGGCGCGGTCGCGGACCTTGCGGTAAGTGGAGCGGGCGCGTTCGGGCGGGGGAGGGATCTCGACGGCGGTGATGAGTGCGCCGTGGGGAAGCATGGTGTCGCGGTCGGGGCGGTCGCCGGGCAGGCGGTGAAAGTCGGTGAGTGGTATGTGTTTTTCGCCGTCGGAGCCGAAGTAGACGACGTGCGCGTCGAGCGCGGCCATCGCGACCGCCATGTCCGAGGGGTGGACGGCCACGCAGTGCGAGGAGGCGCCGAGGATGGCGTGGTAACGGACGTAGCCGCCGATGGCCGAACAGCCTGCGCCGGGGGTGCGCTTGTTGCAGGGGGTGGTGACGTCCTGGAAGTAGACGCAGCGGGTGCGTTGCAACAGATTGCCTGCGGTGGTGGCGAGGTTGCGCAGCTGCCCCGAAGCGGCGGACAGCAGAGCGCGGGCGAGCACGGGATAGGTGCCGCGGACCACGGGGTGTGCGGCGAGGTCGCTGTTGCGGACGTCGGCGCCGATGCGCAGGGTGCCGTCAGGGAGTTGGTCGACGTCGGTGAGCGGGAGGTGGCCGACGTCGACGACGAGTCCGGGTTCGACGAGGCCGAGCTTCATGTGGTCGACGAGGTTGGTACCGCCGGCGAGGAACACGGCGTCGGGGCGATCG
The DNA here is from genome assembly GCA_025966225.1 of Mycobacterium sp. Taxonomy (GTDB): domain Bacteria; phylum Actinomycetota; class Actinomycetes; order Mycobacteriales; family Mycobacteriaceae; genus Mycobacterium. Next base: position 27,083 of record JAOPVI010000284.1, read on the forward strand.
GCGACGGCCGTGACGGCGTCGGCGACGCTGGTGGCGCGGTGGTATTCGAAGGGAATCATCGGGCGGCCTTCTGGATCGCCGCGACGATGTTGGGGTAGGCGGCGCAACGGCAGAGGTTGCCGCTCATGCGTTCGCGGATTTCGGCGTCGGTCAGTTCGGCGGACTGTTCGAGGTTGTCGGTGACGTGGCTGGGCGCACCGGCCTTGACTTCGTCGAGCATGCCGACCGCCGAGCAGATCTGACCGGGCGTGCAGTAGCCGCATTGGAAGCCGTCGTGCTCGAGGAAGGCCTGGGCTACCGGATGCAACGCATCGGTGTCACCGAGCCCGGCGGCGGTGACGAGCTTCGCGCCGTCGTGGGCGACCGCGAACGCCAGACACGTGGTGGCACGGCGCCCGTCGACCAGTACGGTGCACGATCCACACTGGCCGTGGTCGCACCCCTTCTTGGGTACGGTGACGCCGAGGTGCTCGCGCAGCAGGTCGAGCAGCGTGATGCGGTTGTCGACTTTCAGCGAATGCCGGGTGCCGTCGACGTCGAGCGTGACGTGGGTGAAGTGGGCTGACTCCATTTGCAGGGCTTACCCAGGTATAAGCCAGTGAAACGGGCTGCATCGCACGCCGTCGATGGCTGTTAAATCAACGTGTTCGCCAGCGAGCGTTGCCGCGCCGACGGGCCGAGCACCCGATCGAGGTTGTCGAGTTGCGGCAAGCCGCCTGCGTTGCAGACGCGCAACAGCTTGCGGACCGCAGGGCCTGCGAGCAGCCGCCAGTACGCACCGTGCTCGACGCGTTGATGCTGGACGCGGTAAAGCACGGCAAGTTCGGCGGTCGCGCAGAACGTCACTTCGCGCAAGTCGAGATAGAGCCGGTCGGCGATGAACTGGTGCCGCTCGATGTAGCTGGACAGCTGAGATGCGTTGCTCGCGTCGAGCTCGCCCTCGACGGCGATGATGACGCAATTCGATGTCACGGAGGCGTTCGCGCGTGCGGGCCCCCAGGCCTCCGGCTGCCCTATTCTGGACGGATCCGGGCGATAGCGTCGAGATGTGCCTATATCGGTCATACGCCTCCCCTTCCATCGGCGAGACTGATTTGTCGACGGTACTACGGAATGCGTCGCGTGAAAAGTGTCGTTTCCGAGGCAATCAAAACTGCTACACCTGCGTAAATAGGTGCTCGGGTTCTGGTGGGAACCATGCCTGCGTCGGTCGTCGGCTCGGGAGGCGACGGGATCGGTTGCGGGGGACTCCGTGAGCAAGCCGTGGGATGCGGCCTGACGGCTGCTGCGGTACCCGGTTGGTCTACGCGCAGAGCAGCTGATGCGCATCGGCGCAAGGCCGTGCCCTGCGACGACGGAGTCAAAGGTGCCCTTTCGCGGTGCACTCGTGGACCACCGGCGACTCGAACCGGTGGCCCGCGTCGGCTACCAACTGAGAGGTTGCACCCGGGGCACGTCGAAAGTCGCTCGTGAAAACGATGTGAGCGATTCGTTGACCGCCCGAAGCGTAGCCCTACTACACAATGGCTATACGGGATCGACCGTGCAGCGACACCGAACGAGGACGAGGTATGACGGCAACGACGACCGGTCCACCGCAGCCACCGCCGTCGAGCGGCGTCGAGGTGGCGGCCCCGAAGCGCAACCTGATCTTCACGGCCGTGCTGCTGGGCATGCTGCTGGCCGCCCTGGATCAGACGATCGTGGCGACGGCGCTGCCCACCGTGGTGGCCGACCTCGGTGGCGCCGGCCACCAGGCGTGGGTGGTGACGAGCTATCTGCTGGCGTCGACCGTGGTGACGGCGATCGTCGGCAAGCTCGGCGATCTGATCGGCCGAAAGACGATCTTCATCGCTGCCGTGCTGTTCTTCATGGCCGGCTCGGTGCTGTGCGGCCTCGCCAGCTCGTTCGAAATGCTGGTGGGTGCTCGCGCCCTTCAGGGCGTCGGTGGTGGGGCCATCATGGTCACCGCGACGGCGGTGATCGGCGAGGTCATCCCGCTGCGCGAACGCGGCAAGTACCAGGGCGCCCTCGGGGCCGTCTTCGGCGTCACGACGGTCATCGGTCCGCTGCTCGGCGGATTCTTCACCGATCACCTGAGCTGGCGTTGGGCGTTCTGGATCAACGTGCCGGTGGCCGTAGTCGTGCTGGTGGTTGCCGTCATCGCAATCCCCAACCTCGGCAGGATGGCGCGCCCGGTCATCGACTACGCCGGAATCGTCCTGATCGGTTTGGGCGCAACGGGCCTCACCCTGGCCACCAGTTGGGGTGGCACCACCTACGCGTGGGGCTCCCCGATGATCATCGGCCTCGTCGTCGGATCCCTGGTCGCCATCGGCGCATTCATCGCCGTCGAACTGCGGGCTGCCGAACCGATTCTGCCGATGCGACTGTTCCGCGAGCCGGTCTTCGCCGTCTGCTGCGGGCTGTCGTTCGTCGTCGGCTTCGCAATGCTCGGCGCGTTGACTTTCCTGCCGACGTTCATGCAGTTCGTCGACGGCGTCTCGGCCACCACGTCGGGCCTGCACACCTTGCCGATGGTGGTCGGTCTGCTCACGATGTCGATGAGCAGCGGCGTGATCGTCGGCCGCACCGGGCGCTACAAGATCTTTCCGGTGGTGGGAACCGCGGTGATGGCGGTGGGTTTCGTGCTGCTGTCGCGGATGGGCCCGGACACCTCCACGCTGGTGCAGTCGCTCTATCTGGTCGTGCTCGGCGCGGGCATCGGCATGTGCATGCAGGTGCTGGTGCTGATCGTGCAGAACACCGTCGACTTCGCCGATCTTGGCGTGGCGACAGGCGGTGTCACCTTCTTCCGCACCATCGGTAGTTCCTTCGGCGCGGCCGTGTTCGGCTCGCTGTTCAACAACTTCTTGCACAGTCGGATCGGGGATGCCCTCGCGAAGAGCGGCGCACCACCCGAGGCGGCGCAGTCCCCCGATGCCCTGCACCGGTTGGCCCCGGAGATGGCCGCGCCGATTGCGGCCGCCTACGCCGATGCCCTGGACATGGTGTTCCTGTGCGCGGCGCCGGTCGCGGTGGTCGGGTTCGTGTTGGCCTTGATGCTCAAACAGGTTCCGTTGCGCAACAACGACGTCAGCACCGCAGCCGTCTTGGGCGAGGGGTTCGCGATGCCGACGACGAACTCGCCGGATCATCTGCTGGAGAACGCCGTCGGCCGGCTGATTCGGCACGGCTCAGGGACGCAGCTGCGCGCGATCGCGGAACGTCCGGGAAGCAAGCTCGACATCGGCCGACTGTGGGCACTGCTGCAGGTCTTCCGGTTCGGACAGGCCGCCGGTCAGGCCAGGCTCGGCGACATCGCCGAGCACGTCCGGGTGCCTCGGGAGATCCTCGAGCCTGCCTTCGACCGCCTCGCCGCCACCGGCTACGCCGAGCGAAGCGGAGAGGTCTTCTGGCTGACCCCGGCAGGGGCGCACCAGGTGGAAGTCGTGCGCGCGGACACGATGGAATGGCTCACCAGAGGGCTCGTCCAATCCGCCGGCCTTCAGGTCCGACCGGATCACGGCCAGGTCAGAGAGGCGCTGGATCGCATCACGCAAAACGTTCTGGTGCAACGTGATTGGACGGAGGATGAGACTCAGGCGATGCGGATGCGTCCGCCTCGCAGGGCGCCCCAGCCGCTGAGGAGCGCGCCCCAGCCGCCGCGGCCAACGCCCCCGCCCATGCCTCCGCGTCCCGCTGCCCCGGACCCCCGAGGGCGTACCCGTGGACCCGGACCGTCCGAACCGCCCACCACCCGCTTCCGGCCACCCGGTCCGCCGCGCGGAAACCCAAGACCTCCATACCGGTAGGCGTCAGGCCAGGATCGATGCGAGTTCGCTGCGAGGTATCGAGAACTGCTGTGCCCCAGCGGCTTCGATGGTCCAGTCGCCCTGGCCGATGAAGAAGATCACTGCGTCGTCGGTGAGCGCGAAGTTCTGGTATATCTTGGCGCCGTTGAGGTTGTCGTCGATGGGCACACCCGGCATCCGCTTCTCGTACTCGGCCTTGACGATGGGATCGAGCACCGCGACAGGGTCGGTGCCCGGCTTGAACAGCGTGTCGTAGGT
>JAOPVI010000286.1 GCA_025966225.1 Mycobacterium sp.
GAAGGCACTGCGGCCCACACCGAGAGCCGGCACGCGGAGACGCGGGAGCTGCTGATCGCCCACGGCGCCACCTCACTGGGCGAAGAGCCGGCTCGGGCCTGGGAACATGGCCGGTTCAACGCCCCCTATCTGCGGGACTCGCTGCTGGCGGGCGGCGCGCTGTGCGAAACGCTGGAGACAGCCACGACGTGGTCGAACCTCACCGCGCTGAAGACCGCAGTCACCGAGGCGTTGACGACTGCGCTGACCGAAACCGGTACGCCCGCACTGGTGATGTGCCACATTTCGCACGTGTACCCCACCGGCGCATCGTTGTACTTCACCGTCGTCGCCGGGCAGCGTGGCAACCCGCTCGAGCAGTGGCACAAGGCCAAGACCGCCGCCTCCGACGCCATGGTGCGCAACGGCGGAACCATCACCCACCACCACGCCGTCGGCGCCGACCACCGGCCGTGGATGCGCGATGAGGACGGCGACCTCGGCGTCGAGGTGCTCCGCGCGGTGAAGGGCGTGCTGGATCCGACCGGAATCCTCAACCCGGGCAAGCTGATCCCGTGACCTCTCGCGACCTCGCGCGCGTGACCGTCCTGACCAATCCGGCATCGGGACACGGCAGTGCGCCCCACGCAGCGGAGCGGGCGATCACGCAGTTCCATCGCCGCGGGGTCGACGTCGTTGCCATCGCGGGCAGCGACGCCGAACACGCGCGTCGACTCGTCGAGGGCGCGCTCGAACGCGGCATGGACGCGCTCGTCGTCGTCGGCGGAGACGGCATCGTCGCGCTCGCACTGCAGGTGCTCGCGCAAACCGACATACCCCTCGGCATCATCCCGGCCGGAACGGGAAACGACCACGCGCGCGAATTCGGCATTCCCACAAAGGATCCCGAGGCCGCAGCCGACGTCATCGTCGACGGCCGAGCCGAGACCACCGACCTCGGTCGCATCCGTGGCGCCGACGGCACCGACCGCTGGTTCGGCACCGTGATGGCGGCGGGCTTCGACTCGCTGGTGACCGATCGGACGAACCGCATGCGCTGGCCCCACGGCCGAATGCGTTACAACGTCGCCATGGTCGCCGAGTTGTCCAAGCTGCGGCTGTTGCCCTTTCGGTTGACGTTCGACGGCGGCGAGGAACTGGTCACCGACCTCACGCTCGCCGCCTTCGGGAACACGAAGAGCTACGGCGGCGGCATGTTGATCTGCCCGGACGCCGACCACTCCGACGGCCTGCTGGACGTGACGATGGTGTCCTCGGCGTCGCGCACCAAGCTCATCCGGCTGTTCCCGACCGTCTTCAAGGGCACGCACACCACCCTGGACGAGGTGCGCACCGCGCGGGCGAAGGTGATCACGGTCGACTGCCCGGGTATCAACGCCTACGCCGACGGCGAGTTCATCTGCCCGCTGCCGGTCGAGGTGTCCGCGGTGCCGGGCGCGCTGAAGATCCTGCGGCCGTAGCCTGGATTCGTGGGAACGGAGTCCTGGGGATTTTCAGGCCGAAGTGTTTCAGTGGCGTGGCCCCGCGCCCTACTTCTTCGTCACCACACCGCAGGACTGCGACGCGTTCCTGCACGACCATCCGCGGAAGTAGCGCTGCGTCGGCTACCCGACTCCGCGGTCCAATGTCGTCGGCTACCCGACTCCGTGGTCCAATGTCGTCGGCTACCCGACTCCGTGGTCCAATGTCGTCGGCTACCCGACTCCGCGGTTCAGCCAGCTGAGCTCGCCCGTGTCGCCGCCACCGCGGTAGGGCTCCAAGGCTTCGTCCCATGCGGTGCCGAGCACCGTATCCAATTCGGCGGCAAGGGCGTCAGCGCCCGAAGACATCATCGAACGCAACCGCATCTCGCCGACCATCACGTCGCCGTTGGCGCTCATGACTCCGCTCCACAAGCCGAGTTGCGGGGTGTGGCACCAGCGGTAGCCGTCGACGCCTTCACTTGGATCCTCGGTCACCTCGAAGCGCAGCACCGACCATGAGCGCAGCGCGCTGGCCAACTGGGCACCGGTCCCGACGGGCCCACGCCAGTTGGTGATGGCACGCAGCTGCGCCGGCATGGCCGGTTGTGGCGTCCACTTCAGGTTGGCGCGCGCCGACAGGGCCGACGAAAGCGCCCACTCGACATGTGGACATACCGCCGCGGGCGAGGCGTGGATATAGACCACACCGGTCGTCGCGTCGGCAAACTGGTTCGACGCACGCATCATCTGCTCCTTCGGCTTCCACTAGGGACGTCTTCCCCAACGACCTGGTGTTTGCGAAAGGTAACAATGCAGTTGTGTCGTGCGTGTCCATTGTGCCTTGTGGGGCCACTGTTGCGCTAGTGTGCTCCGAATTCTCTCATGACTCCATCAGAGAGCCCAGGCCACAGTGGGTAGGTCCAGTCGCCGAAGTCACGGTCGGTGAGTACCACCAAGGCCAGGTCAGCGGCCGGATCGACCCACACAAACGTGCCCGCCTGACCGAAGTGCCCGAACGTCGACCCGGAATTCTGCGAGCCGGTCCAGTGCGGCGTTTTCCCGTTCCGGAGCTCGAAGCCCAACCCCCAGTCGTTGGGCCGCTGAACTCCGAAGCCCGGCAGCACCCCTGCCAACCCGGGGAACTGCACCGTCGTCGCCTCCGAGTGCAGTTGCGGCGAGACCAGCGCTGGACGCAGCAGATCCCCGGCGAAGACGGCCAGGTCGGCCACACAGGAGTGCCCGCCAAAGCCCGCGGCCTCGGTGCCGCCGGCCAGGCTCGACGAGCCCATGTCGAGCGGCTCGAAGACGGCCTCACGCAAATAGTCCTCGAACTGAATCTCGGAGGCCCGCTGCACGGTCTCGGCGAGCACCCCGAACCCGTAGTTGGAGTAGATGCGGCGCTGGCCCGGCTGAGCCTGCACCTTCCCCGTCTTCATCGAAAACCCCGAAGCGTGCGCAAGCAGGTGTCGCACCGTGGACCCGGGTGGGCCTGCCGCGGTGTCGAGCTCGAGCACACCCTCCTCGATCGCCACCTGCGCGGCGCGGGCGACGAGCGGTTTGGTCACCGAGGCCAGCGCGTATCGGCGACGGGTGTCGCCGGACTCGGCAAGGATGCCGGACGGCCCGACCACGGCAGCGGCGGCAGTCGGGACCGGCCAATCGGCAATGGCATCCAACACAGTCATGTCGCGGTGGAGCTTAGTTGGCATCTCCGAGCCAGGCCGAGCAGATCGCGGCAACGTGACGGGCGTCCGTCCCGCAGCAGCCGCCGAGCACGGTCACCCACGGCAGCACCGAGTGCAGCGCGGCGTGCCTGGCGCCGAGGTCATCGGGATCACCCTCGTCGAGTTCGCTCGCTTCGTCGAGTTCGGTGTGGCTCCTGGTCGACGCGTTGGCGCGTAGGCCCGCGACCCGCCGCATCCACTCCTGGCCGCGTTCCAGCGCAGGTGCGAAATGTGTTGGGTGCGCACAGTTCACCATGAAGTATGCGGCGCCGGCGTCGGTCGCGGCGTCCACCTGTTCGATGGCCTCCCGCAACGACTGCCCGGTCGGCAACCGCGCGTCGGTCTCCACCGTGAAGGAGATCGCGGCTGGAATACCTGCCGCGGTCGCGGCGCGCACGATGCCGATCGCTTCGTCCGCATTGGTCATCGTGATGGCGGTGACCTGATCTGCGGTCGTGTCAGCGAAGGTGCCGAGCTGAACCGCGTGGTACCGCTGCGCCTCCTCGGGCGTCATCGCGGTGCCCGGGTCGTAGCCGTCGCCGCGCGGGCCGATGCAGCCGCTGACGACGGCCGTGATGCCGTCGGCCGTCGCGTCTGCCCTGATCTCTTCGGCGAGCGCTACCGCGGCGCGGTTGGCGGCGTCGAGTCGCTCAGGCGAGTAGCCGAGTTGGTCGGCCCAGTCGGGGTTGGCGCGCCAGGTCGGCGTCTCCATCACGAAACCCGCCCCGTGGCGGCGAGCGATATCGAGATAGCCGTCGTAGTAGCGCCGCAACCGAGCCAGCGTGTCGGGTTGCCCCAGCAACGGAAACGCCGCGAAATGCTCCAGGTCGATTCCGTCGTGGAAGACCAGTTCGGTCTCCAAGCCACCGTCGGTGACGAACAATCGGTTGCCGTCCAGCTGGGGCAGATTCGCGGTCACTCGCTTGCTCATCGACGCAGGCCGCTGAACAACTCCTGCGCCACCCCGGTCAGCTCGCACCAGCGCTCCATGGACTGCGTCCACGCGGCGACGTGCCCGTCGTCAGCCAGCCGAGGGCCTGAGCTCAGCACGATGCGGTACGCGTCGCCGGCCCACTCGATCGGTACTCGTTCGTCCAGCACGGGCATCAGGGCGTCGTCGAGCAGCCGATAGCCTTCGGCCGTCCGTGACTCGAGCAGTGCCGACACTCCCATGAGGACGCGGCCGAGCATGGTCAGTGCCACGTCGCCCGTCTCAACGGCCGTGTCACGCAAGAGCTCCGCCGATCGAACGAACGCAGGGACGTCGGATGCTGAATATGCGGTGACCGCATCCAGGTAGGCCACGTAGCCATGGATCCCACCCGTAGTGGCACCGATCAGCAACACCCGCGCCTTGTCCGTCCAGCCGCGGGCGACGGCCTCGTGACCACGGGTGCGCCACTCCAAGCTGAGCTCCGTGGCCTTGCGGGCAGCCGCCATGGGATCGGCGCGCGTCAATCGGTCGTAGACGCGTTCGGCGAGTCGTACCGCTTCACCTGCGTGGCCGAGCCGCCACGCGGCGGACGCGAACGCGTCGAGGTCGTCGAGCGTCATCGAGCTCATGCCGTCGACCCGTACGAAGGCGGCATAGCTGGTGCTCCAGTCGCGGCGCCGATGGGCGCTGCGCGCTTCGAGGAGCTGATCGGTCACTACGTCCATGTCGACACCATCACACCAGTTGAATCGACCTTTTGGCCAGCCCCATCCAGAAGCCGTCGACGACCAGCGGGGCCGCGTCCGAGTGGGCGGACACCATCAGAATGGCCTCTGGCCTTGCGAGCTCCCGCGCCCATCGGGTCAGCTCGGGCACCCAACGCTCGTCGTCCACGAGGGGCGGTGCGCCGTGGGAGCGCAAGAGTGCGGCCATCACCGCCCAAGCGGCTCACCGCGGCCGCTAGTTTGTACCCATGAGTCAGACAGTGCGTGGTGTGATTTCGCGGTCCAAGAAGCAGCCCGTGGAGTTGGTGGAGATCGTGATTCCCGATCCGGGTCCGGGCGAGGTGGTGGTCGACATCATCGCGTGCGGCGTCTGCCACACCGACCTGACCTACCGCGAGGGCGGCATCAACGACGAGTACCCGTTCCTGCTCGGACACGAAGCGTCGGGCACCGTCGAAGCCATCGGCGACGGCGTCACCAACGTCGAGGTCGGTGACTTCGTCATCCTGAACTGGCGCGCTGTCTGCGGGCAGTGCCGGGCCTGCAAACGCGGCCGCCCACACCTGTGCTTCAACACCCACAACGCCGCCCAGAAGATGACCCTGACCGACGGCACCGAACTCACCCCCGCCCTGGGCGTCGGCGCGTTCGCCGACAAGACCCTCGTCCACGAAGGCCAGTGCACCAAGGTCGACCCCGAAGCCGACCCGGCGGTGGCCGGCCTGCTTGGCTGCGGCCTGATGGCAGGCATCGGTGCGGCCATCAACACCGGCAACGTCAGCCGCGACGACACCGTCGCGGTGATCGGATGCGGCGGCGTCGGTGATGCGGCCATCGCAGGCGCCGCGCTGGTGGGCGCGAAGAAGATCATCGCCGTCGACATGGACGACAAGAAGCTCAACTGGGCCCGTGACTTCGGCGCCACCCACACCATCAACGCCAAGGAATTCGACGTCGTCGAGACGATCCAGGACCTCACCGACGGCAACGGCGCGGACGTCGTCATCGATGCCGTTGGACGGCCCGAAACGTGGAAGCAGGCGTTCTACGCGCGTGACCTGGCCGGCACCGTGGTGCTGGTGGGTGTCCCGACACCGGACATGAAGCTCGAGATGCCGCTGGTGGACTTCTTCTCGCGGGGCGGCTCGCTGAAGTCCTCCTGGTACGGCGACTGCCTGCCAGAACGTGACTTCCCCACCCTGATCAGCCTTTACCGCCAGGGCCGACTTCCGTTGGAGCGGTTCGTCTCCGAGCGCATCGGACTGGACGGCATTGAGGCCGCCTTCCACAAGATGCACGCCGGTGAGGTACTGCGTTCGGTGGTGATGCTCTAGTGGTTGCCATCGAACGCCTGGTTACCAGCGGCAAGTTCGAACTCGACGGCGGCAGCTGGGACGTGGACAACAACATCTGGTTGATCGGCGACGACTCCGACGTCATCGTGTTCGATGCCGCGCACTCCGAACAGCCAATCGTCGACGCGGTCCGCGGCCGCAACGTCGTGGCGGTGGTGTGCACCCACGGTCACAACGACCACATCACGGTGGCGCCAGAACTGGGCAAGGCGCTCGACGCGCCGGTGCTGTTGCATCCCGCCGATGACGTGCTGTGGCGGATGACGCACCCGGACAAGGATTTCCGCTCGTTCGAGGATGGCGCCACGCTCTCCGTGGGCGGGGTCGAAGTCCGCGCCATGCACACGCCGGGGCACTCCCCTGGCTCGGTGTGCTGGTACGTGCCAGACCTCAACGCCGTGGTCAGCGGCGACACGCTGTTCGAGGGCGGACCCGGCGCCACGGGACGGTCCTACTCCGACTTCCCGACCATTCTCGATTCCATCTCGAAACGCCTGGGCATGCTGCCAGGCGAGACGGTGGTGTACACCGGCCACGGCGACACCACGAAGATCGGTGACGAGCTCGTGCACTACGACGAATGGGTGGCCAGGGGCCACTAGCTCCCGTCAAGCAGCCGCTTCTTCTCGGCTTGGAACTCGTCCTCGGTCAACGCACCCGAATCACGCAGCCGGGCAAGGCTGTTCAACTGCTGAACGCGGATGCCCTCGTCGCTCGGGGTGAACGAGCCGGGCTGGTCGTAGGTCGGCGGCGGTGGCGGCGAAGGGGGCGGTGGTACGTACCCGCCCGCGGACCACGTCGTCGCGGACCCGAAGCCCATGGGCGGTGGGTGGTAGCCGGTGGCGGACTCGCTTCGCCTGACGCGCGACGCCCAGAACCGCGCGAGGACCAGGTCGACGACCGCGAAACCGAAGACGGCGGCGAGGATCCACGGCACGTTCCCATAGCTGCTGCCGTGACCGAAGGCCAGCGTGGGGTTGAGGTAGGCGCTGACGTTGCCGTCGAGGTTGACGTCGTAGGTTCCATCCGCGGGCACGTGGAGATACCCGATGCGGATGCGCGCATCGTTGTTCACCGTCGTCGTGGTGCCGTAGTCCTCGGTCAGCTTGGGCTCGTCGATGCCTTCCGGCGCATTGATGCGGTACTTCAACGGCGGGACGGGCAGACCGCTGCCGCTGCCGCTGCCGACGAGCACGGTGTGAAAGGTGACCGTGACGTCGCCCGCGGGCAGATGCAGGCTGCTCGAACCAGGGACCGGCACCTCGCCGTACGCATCGTATTCGTCGAGGACGAACGCGTTGAGGATCAGTATCACGACGAACCCGACGGCCGAAGCGATCATCGTTGCGACGGCGACCGCCGTAAGGATCCGCGGGCCCGTGCGGCTACTCATGGACCGCAGTGTGTCATGTCGACGCACCTCGCGGAGCAACTGACAGGCGCGACCTACGTCGGACGGACTACCGTTTGGGGATGCCCGAATCGAGCATCGTGGTGAGGCCGGAGTCCAAGGACAGCGGCTGGTACAGCGCCGCGTCGCGGCTCAAGGCGGCCGGATTGCAGCGGGCGATGGCGCTTTTCGAGCAGGCCGCCGACGTGGTCCCGATCCCGACCTCGCCGCGACCCATCGTCATCGCCGACTACGGCGCCGGGACCGGCCACAACTCGGTACTGCCCATCCGCGCGGCAATCGCGGTGCTACGCAAGCGCACCCGGCCAGAGCAGTCGATTCTGGTGACGCACACCGATGTGCCGGAGAACGACTTCACGGCTCTGTTCCGCACGTTGAGTGACGACCCGGACAGCTACCTGCAGGTGGACCCGGCCTCGTTCAGTTCGGCGGTCGGCCGGTCGTACTACACCCAGATCCTGCCGTCCAACAGCATCAACCTGGCGTGGTCGTCATGGGCGCTGCAATGGCTGGGTCGGATCCCGATGCCGGTCGGGGACCATCTGTTCGCGGCCTACAGCCAGGACGAGAAGGTGCGCAACGCGTATGCGAAGCAGGCCGCCCACGACTGGCACGAGTTCGTGGCATTCCGCGGTCGCGAGCTCAGCGCCGGCGGACGGCTGGTGGTCATGACCCTGGCTACCGACGACGATGGCGAGCTCGGGTTCCGACCGCTGCTCGACGCCATGACCGAGACGCTCGCCGAACTCCTGGCCGACGGCACCATCACCGAGGGCGAGCTGAGCGCGATGTCGATACCGATCGTCGGGCGCAATGCCAAGGACTTCACGTCGCCCTTCGCCCCGTCTGGCACATTCGAGAAACTGAGGATCGTCCACCTGGAGGTCTTTAATGCCGAGGACAGGTTCTGGAAGAAGTACCAGAGCAACCGGGACGCAGCCGCTTTCGGCGCGCAATGGGCCGCGTTCCTACGGGCGGCACTGTTTCTGACGCTGGCCACCGCGCTCGACGATGACCGCCCCGAGCCCGTCGCGCAGTTCTTCGACCAGTTGGAGACGGGTATCGCCGAGCGGCTGGCGGCGGCCCCCGCCGAGGTTCGGATTCCGTTGGCCCAATTGGTCATCGAGAAGCATCAGCGCACCACCCACTGAACGTCAGCCTGCGATGCGGTCGCGGAAGGTACTGCGATAACTCTGCGGGAACACCCCCGCGAGCCTGCGGAACTGCTCCCTGAAGTTGGCGGCCGCAGCGAACCCGACTTCACGACCGATGCGCTCGACACCGTGGGACGTGGTCTGGAGGCGCCGAACGCCGTCACCCACCACCTCGGCACGGACGTGCTGGAGGCCACCGGGGTCAATGTGGTCGCCGCGCGCGTCGTCGACGACGGATATCTGGTCACCGCGGGTGGCGTGACGTCCGGACTCGATCTGGCGCTGCACCTGCTCGAGCGCAGCTACGGACCACGCGTGGCGCTGGCCGTCGAGGCCTTGTTCGCCTACGAACGCCGCGGCACGGTGTGGACCGTCGATGGACGCACCCCGGTGGAGTTCTGATGACACTTGCAGGAGCCTGGGAACATCACCTTCGAGGTCGTCGTCGATGGCGATCGCTTGACGGGTCACTCCCGCGCGGGGCGGCTACCTCGGTCGGCGGTCACCGGCGTGCGACGCCGCGAGCCCGCAACCGAAGCCTCGCAATGAAATTCACTACGTCAAGTATCCATTGCCACCTGCCTTGCAGCGGAGGACGATGAGACCCGACGGCGGCGCCGTCTAGACGCTGCCCCGTCTAGAGGAGGCAGATTGTGTATGCACGAACGACAACTATCGAGGGAATGCCCTCATCCGTAGACGCAGGCATTGCCTACGTTCGCGAGGAGGTGATGCCCCTACTCGAAGGCCTGGAAGGCCACATCGGGTTGTCCTTGTTGGCCGACCGGTCATCCGGCCGCTGCATCACCACCAGTGCATGGGAGTCCGAGGACGCGATGCGCGCGAGCGAACCCGCTGTCCAGGACGTTCGTAGCCGCGCTGCGGAGATCTTCGGTGGCGGCAGCCCAACCGTCGATGAATGGGAGATCGCGGTCCTGCACCGTGACCACGGGGCGGGTGAGGGCGCGTTAGTTCGAGTGACCTGGGCCAACGTCAATCCCGCGCAGGTGGACTCGGGCATCGAGGTGTTCAAGTCGGCCCTGCCCGCGATGCAGGATCTCGGACTCTGCAGCGCAAGCCTGTTGGTGAACAGGGCGTCCGGCCGCGGGGTGTCGTCGATGGCCTTCGAGAGCGCCGACGCGGTGGAGCGCAACCGCGCCGAGATGGACCGACTCAGAGGCTCGGTGTCCGAGGAAGCAGCCGCCCAGATCTTGGAAGAGCACGACTTCGAGTTGACGATCGCCCACCTACGGGTCCCTGAACTGGCCTAGTCGCGCCGCAAGCTCGGGTGCGACGTCACGGCGCCATCTCGTAGGCGCCGTCGTAGGCGCGCACGCGCTCCCACACTCGGTCGAACCGCGCGGCGTTGGCGACCGGTTTACGGATCGCACCGATCGCCCAGTCCTGCTGCGCCGGAGTTGAGGTGGGCTTGCCTTGCAGCGCAACGGCATACGTGTTGAAGTCGTTGATCTGGAAGCCGAAGATCTGATCGACGATGTCGTCGTCGAGTCCGGTCAACGCCGCTTGCTCGAGGATGAGCTGGCCGTACACGAGCAACGAGAACAGGTGCCCCACGTTCAGCAGGAAGTCGAGATCCTTGGCCTGCTGGGCGTCGGGCGCGGCCGTCACCAGCAGCGCTCTGAACGCCTGCGCCTGCTCGTAGAAGCGGGCGACGTTGGGGATCCGGGCGTGCTGCTCGTATATCGGCGTCCAGTCGGCGAACTGGATCGCGCCCGACCCACGGGTCGGCCCCTGTTTCCAGAAGAACGTGTCATCGGCGGCGTCGTTGCGAGTGCCAATCTCGGGGTACGCCTTCGGATTCATCATGTAGTTCGGCATGAACTTCAACACCAGACCGACGTTGACGTGGACGGTGCCCTCCAGTCGCGGCAAGCAGCCGATCAGCTGGGCGACCTCGCGGAACATGGTGTTCTTCTCGTAGCCCTTGGCGGCCACCACGTCGTGCAGCGCGCGCATGACGGTCTCGCCCTCCATCGTGACCTTCGCCTTGGTCATCGGATTGAACAAGAGGTAACGCCGGTCCTCGAGGCTGGCGCTGCGGAAGTAGTCGATGGCCCGCCTGCTGAACGCCTTCATCGCGACCATGCGTGAGTAGGCGTCGACGAAGTTGGCGCGCACGTGACCGAAGTCGGTCACCGGGTTGCCATAGAGGATGCGGTTCTGCGCGTGGGTGATGGCCTCGTAGAAGGCGTGCTCGGTCATGCCGATGGACGACGAACAGAGGTTGAACTTCCCCACGTTCACCGTATTCAGTGCTGCGGCAAAGGCTTCCACGCCGGTGTGCAGGATGTCCTGGGCACGCACCGGGTAGTTCTCCAGCCGGAAGGTGCTCACGTAGATCTGCATGTGCACGACGTTGTCGATCAGGTGGTAGTTCTCGTGACTGCTATCGGCCGCGAAGAAGACGTACGCGTCCTGACCTTCCACGTCGCCGCGGCGTCCGAACACCGACACCAGGCTCGCGACGTTGCCGTTGCCGATGTAGTACTTCTCCCCCGAGGCGCGATACAGGATCCCGTTGGCCTGGTCTTCCTCGCTCGCGGGCGTCAGCACCATGTCAGTGCTGTAGACGTCGGCACCGTGGTCGCGCTCGGACAACCCGAACGCCATCACCTCGCCGGCCTCCAGGTCATCGGCGGCCTTGAGCTTGGCATCCTTGTTCTCGCTCTGCCAGACGGGCCCTAGCCCAAGAATGGTGACCTGCTCGGTGTACCAGTAGGTCAGTCCGTAGAAGCCGAGAATCTCGGCCAGCGCGGCGTTGCGCGCCCCATCCCAGCGTTTGTCGGGGTTGCCGTCGGCGAACTCCGACGGCGTGAGGAAGGTGGCGAACAGCTTCTCGCGCTTGACGAACTCGACGAAGTCGGCGGGCCACTGCGCCTTGAGGTCATCGTCGAGAATCCGCTTCTTGCCCTGACCTTCGAAGAAGTCGATGGTCGCGCGCAGGAGCCTGCGCGTCTCGGCGTCGAACTCCACCGGGTCATAGGTATTCGGATCGAAGAGCAAGGCGTCCGTTTTGCGGCGGGCAGGAGCGGAGCGACCGGGGGATGAATTCGCCGTCATGCAGCGAGCCTAAGGCGTGGCCGGTTAACCGGGTCCCGGGACCTGGATCGGAATCGGGATCGGGATCGGCCCGGGAATCGTGAACATCGTGGTCGACGGAGGGTTCGACGCAGGTGCCTGCGACACCGGCGGTGGCTGCGTCGGCGGAGCCTCCGCAGGCGGCGGAGGGGGCGCTTCGGAGCTCGGGGCAGCCGGCGGGGCCTCGGCAGGCGGGGCCGCAGGCGCCTGCTCAGTCACAGTCACCGCCGGCGGCGGCACCCCCTCGGTGATGGTCTGGGGCTCCGGCGCCGGTGGGGGCCCCTCGGTCTGCGCTGGCGGTGACGCGGTGGGGGGCAACGGTGTCGCGGTGACCGACATGGTGTTGCCCGTCGGCTCGTTCGACGAGTCGTTTCGCAGCAGAACCACCAGCGCCCAGCCGACGGCGGCCAGCACCACGAGCATCGCGGCGCCCACGATCACCGGCGGTCGGCGATACCACGGTTGCGCGACGGTTGTCTCGTCCTCGAACTCAGCGGGCTCGAACTCCATCTGCGGTCGGGCGGAGCCCCCGTCGTCGGACGCCCCGCCGGCCCCGAGGTCGTCGTAGTCGTAGTGCTCCGACGGTGCCACCTCGGGCACGTCGTCGGCATCTGACCAGGCCAATGCCGTGAAGGCGCTGGACTTTGGCGATTCCGCCGGGTCTGGCGCCAGTGCGGCCGCGGCCATGGTCGCCGCAACGGGCGCCATCGACGTCGCACCCTCCTCGACCGTGCCTCGGACGGCCTTCAACCCGCTGCCGATTGCGGCGGCCAACTCGGGTTGGCCTGCGGTGATGACGGGCACTCGGAGGTGCTCGGACAGCGTGGTCGTGATGATCGGCATCCGGGCGCCGCCTCCGACCGTCGCAACGGCGACCAGCTCCGAGGGCCGAATTCCGCTCTGCTGCACGGTGTCCTGCAGTTCCTGGACGAAGCCGGCGAGGGGTTGGCTGATGGCCTCGTCGAGTTCGGCGCGCGTCATCCTGAGCTCGCCGTCCGAACCGGGCAGGTCGGCCTTCAGTGAGGTGACCGCTGCCGTCGACAGCCGTTCCTTGGCCGACCGGCACTGGGCGCGCAGCCGCGTGAGCGAACCGATGGCCGACGTGCTGGAAAGATCCACCGAGCCTGCCGCGGACAGGTCGCCGATGATGCTGGTGAGCAGCGCCTGATCGATGAGGTCGCCAGACAGTTCCTCGAAGCGCACCGTCGGTCCGATGGGTTGGAATCCACGCGCCGCGTCGGCCAGCGTGATGCTGGTGCCGGTGCCTCCGAAGTCGCACAGGGCGATGACGCCGCGGGTGGGGACCCCGGGGTCCTGCTGCAGTGCCGTCAGCGCTGCGGTGGCATCGGACACCACTAGCGCAGGAGTGGGTGACCGGAACTCGGGCAGGTCGGTGAGCGCGCCACGCAGCGCGTCGATCGCCGCTGGGCGCCAGTGGGCGGGGTAGGCGACGCCGACGGGTTCCGCCGAGGGCCCGTTGGCAGCCAGGGTGGCCAACAGCGCCCGCAGCGCATCGGCCAGCACGACCTCGGCAGGGTGTGACGAGCCGTCCGCCGCGACGATGGCCACCGGGTCACCGACCCGGTCGACGAAGTCCGTGATGATCAGCCCACGCTCGGCGAGGTTGGGGTTCTCGGTGGGGACGCCGACCTCCGCAGGTCGGTTCGGATACCTCGTCAGCACCGCCGTCCGCGTCACCGCAGCCCTGCCGACGTGCACCGCCGTCAGCTTGGCCGCACCGACCGAAAGTCCTATCCCATTCGCCACGTCAACGGATTGTGCCCTGTCCAGCTATCAAAGGCAGCTCCAGTGGGGTCACCCAGCCCGGCGGCAGCGCGTTTACCGCGGGCACGGCGTTGAGCGCGCGCATGCCGGTGGCCAGGCAACCCGCGGCCGCGGCGTCGCGTCCGGAGCCGTCGGTGAACCTGAAAGCCGTCTCCTGAAAGATGCTCGGGCTGCCCTCGATCTCGACGCGGTAGACGTCGTTCTCGTTGCCAGTCGGCCAGTCCGGAGCGGACCCCTCGCCCACGCGGTTCACGTGTTCCAGCTGGATGCGGGTCTCGCCTCCGTAGACGCCATTGATCGTGAACCGAACTGCGGCGACGTTGCCCGGTGGAATGATGCCCTTCACCGTCTTGACCTCGACCGGCGTCACCCACTTGTCCCACGTCGTGGTGATCTCGTCGAGGTCGATTCCTGCGGCGTGCGCGATCATCGGAACCGTTGCGCCCCAGGCGAAGACGAGGATGTCCGGATGCTCCAGCATCGGCTTGTGCTCGGGCGGTTTGCCGATGCCCATCTCGAACTCGTAGTCGCCCTCGTAATTGGTGTAGTCCAGCAACTCCGAGGCCCGCACCTTTCGAACCTCACCGCACAGCCCCATCAAGGTCATCGGGAAGAGGTCGTTGGCGAAACCGGGGTCGATGCCCGTGGTGAAGCAGGACGACTGACCCGCTTCGCATGCTTCGGTGATCGGGTCGATCCAGTTCGGCGGGTTGAGCTTCATGGCAGGCCACACCCACGGTGTCATCGAGGTGGAACACACGTCGATGCCCGCCCGCAGGAACCGGGTGATGAGCTTGATGTTGTCGTCGGCGTGCGCGGCGGTGGGCCCGTAGTGGACCAGCGCATCGGGCTTGAGCGCGATGAGCGCGTCGACGTCGTCGGTGGCGGTCAGGCCCAGTGGCGCCAACCCGCAGAGTTCGCCGACGTCGCGACCGACCTTGTCGGGATTGCTCACGCCGACCCCGACCAGTTCGAACGCCGGATGCTTGACCACCTCGGCGATCACCATCTTGCCGACGAAGCCGGTGCCCCAGATCACGATTCGCTTGGTCATCTACCACCCTCAGTGTCGAATGCCGGTGTACCGGCTTCACCATAGGTGCGCTCGCCCGCGCGGATGAGCGACTCGGTGAGTTTCCGGACTTCCTCGCGCAGTTCGTCGAGCTGAGCGGCGGTGGCTGCCTGACCCTCGGTGTCCTCCGCGGCGACGCTTTCCACGATCCACGACGCCAGCGTCGCGGTGACCACGCCGAGCAGGCTGACGCCCGCGATCATGAGCGCGACCGCGCCGAAGCTCGTGTACACGATGACCCGGCCGCGGATGGTGTGCCCGATCGCGCGCTGCATCGTCTCGATCACCACTGCCAGGCTCAGCAGCCGTCCAGCAGACCCGGCTCGGTGCGTTGAATTACCTTGCCCGGCAGTGCTACCCGCCCGCCAGCTAGACGTCAGTACCTGGATTCCCACACGGCATATTCGCCGTCGGGCCCGGTGGCCGCTTCCGCCGTCTCCTGAAAGCGCGGGCAGTTGTCGACGCACACGGCCTTGTAGGTGACCAGTTTGTCGTCGTCGGTGCTGGCGACGACGTCGCCCCATGGCCGGAACTCGGTCGGACCGCCGCAGTGCTGACAGAGCATGACCGTGGCGGCTAGAAGCACCGCTTGAGGCCGCCAGGCTCACAGTAGAGCGGGTACTGGTCGACGGGGATCGGCAGCTGTTCCTTGAAGGCCAGCGTGAAGGGGTGGTTGTCGATCGTGGCGGGCAACCCACACACGTCGTTGTGGATCACCGACCGCGTCCCCGTCATCGTGACGTCGTCGAACTTGTATGTCTCCTGGATCGGAGCGGTGCTGCCGTCAGCACAGTCGAGTCCGTCCTTCTTGTTGGTGTTGAACGTCCACAGCCCCCCAACCAGCCTGGCCTCGCCGCCGTTGACGACGGTCGACGGCTTCGGGGCAACGTGCAACATGCAGGCCACCGGCAGTTCCAGGTTGTCCCTGAGGTCGCCCACAGTGGGTACGCAGATCGGGTAGATCGTCCACTCCGCCACGACGTTGCCCTGCGTGTACGTATAGATGCCCTGCATCACCTGGTCGGCGCGGGCCGGGCTGGCGACTCCCAGGGCGACTGTCACGACCGCTGAAGCGACGGCGAATGCACGCTTGAACGTCATGCTTGGAGTATCGCAGCCGCGGACGGCAACGTCTGCGGTTTATGCGCCACGAGCGCCGTGAGAAGGTGCAGCCATGACTTCACTGAACGGCAAGGTGGCACTGATCACCGGGACATCGGCGGGCCTTGGCGCCGCCACGGCGCGGGTCTTCGCGGAGCGCGGCGCGTCGGTCTTCGGGATCGCCCGTGACGCCGAGCGCATGGAAAGGGTCTTTGCCGACGTACCTGGGGGCAAGTTCTCCTCGGTGGACATCACGACGCCCGCGGCGTGCCGCCAGGCCGTTGAGGACTGCGTGTCCGCGTTCGGCAGGCTCGACGTGCTGGTCAACGTCGCGGGGTTTCACAAGATGCGCCACACCCAGACGATGTCCGACGACGAGTGGGAGCAGGACCTCGCGGTCAACCTGCACGGACCGTTCTACCTGTGTCGCGCCGCGCTGCCACATCTGCTGGAGGTCGGCGGCAACATCGTGAACGTGGCGTCGATCGCGGGTGTCGAGGGCGAGGTGTACTCGGCCGGGTACTGCGCGGCCAAGCATGGACTGGTCGGCCTGACCCGGGCGCTGGCCGTCGAGTTCACGAAGGAGAAGCTGCGCGTCAACGTGGTGTGCCCGGGCGGCATGCCGACGGCGCAGGCAACCGAGTTCGAGGCGCCCGACAATGCCGACTGGGACCTGATCATGCGCATCGCGTCTCCTCGCGGGTTCATGGAGACCGCCGACGTCGCCAAGGCCGTCGCGTTCCTGGCGAGTGACGACGCCGCCGCCATCCACGGTGCCGTCTACCGCGTCGACAACGGCAAGGGCGCAGGCTGACACCTGGCGTGGCCCCGAATACTGGGGCGGCGACGACAAAGGCTGGGTCCGCGGTGAGCCTCCCGTCGCATCGAGGACGCGTCGGGCTGCGTTCACCTCGGCGACGCCCGCTGCGAATGCGGCGTGCCCGCCCAACTGCGAGAATCGCGCGGTGACCGATGTCGTGAATTCAGCTGCTGCTTCAGAGGCCTCCCACCTACGCACCGGATTGGATGCAGAAGATCTGCGGGAGGCGATCACTGATCACCTGCGCTACTCGATCGGTCGCCCCGCGGCCGCCTTGCGACCCGACCACTACTACCGGGCGCTCGCGCTGGCGGTGCGCGACCGCATGCAGGACAACCGTGTGGCCTCCACGCAGACGTCGCTCGACCTCGGCAGGAAGGTCACCTGCTACCTGTCGGCCGAGTTCCTGATGGGACCGCAGCTGGGCAACAACCTGCTGAACCTGCAGATCGAGGAAGCGGCCCGCGCCGCCCTGGACTCGCTCGGACAAGACCTCGACGAGGTGCTCGCGTGCGAACCGGAGCCGGGTCTTGGCAATGGCGGCCTCGGTCGTCTGGCCGCGTGCTACCTCGACTCGCTGGCCACCCTCGAGCGCCCCGCCATCGGCTACGGCATCCGCTATGAGTTCGGCATCTTCAAGCAGGAGTTCCGGGACGGTTGGCAGATCGAGCTCACCGACAACTGGCTGGCGAACGGGAACCCGTGGGAGATCGCCAAGCCCGACGTCAACTACCTTGTCAACTGGGGCGGGCACACCGAGCAGTACGTCGACGACGCGGGTGCCGTGCGCGTGCGCTGGCTGCCGCGACAGGTGATCAAGGGCGTCGCATACGACACGCCGATTCAGGGTTACGGCGTGCACACCTGCAACGTGCTGACGTTGTGGAGCGCCAGGGCCGTCGAGTCGTTCGCCCTGGACGCCTTCAACACCGGCGACTACTACAAGGCCGTTGAGGAGGAGGTCACCTCCGAGACCGTCACCAAGGTGCTGTACCCCAATGACGAGCCCGAGGCGGGCAAGCGGCTGCGCCTGCTGCAGCAGTACTTCTTCGTGTCGTGTTCGCTGCAGCACGTCGTCCACATCATGGACGATCTGGCCGACGCTTCGTTGCACGAACTCCCCCAGCGGTTTGCGTTGCAGCTCAACGACACTCACCCGTCGATCGGCGTCGCCGAGCTGATGCGGATCCTCATCGACGAACGTCGCCTGGCCTGGGACGACGCCTGGGCCATCACCGTCGCGACGTTCGGCTACACCAACCACACGCTGCTCCCAGAGGCTTTGGAGAAGTGGCCACTCGGCCTGTTCCGGGACTCCCTGCCGCGGCACCTGGAGATCATCTACGAGATCAACAGCCGCTTCCTCGACGAGGTGCGGGCGCACTTCCCCGGTGACGTCGAGCGGGTGCGGCGCATGTCGATCATCGGCGAAGACGGTGGTCAGACCGTCCGCATGGCGTACCTCGCGACGGTCGGCAGCCATGCGATCAACGGCGTTGCGGCCCTGCACTCCGACCTGCTGAAGGCCAGCACGCTCAAGGACTTCTACGAGCTGTGGCCGGAACGCTTCTCCAACAAGACCAACGGCGTCACCCCGCGGCGCTTCCTGGCGTTGTCCAACCCGGGCCTGCGCGGTCTGCTTGACCGCACGATCGGCGACGGCTGGCTGACCGACCTCGACCGGCTGCGCGGGTTGGAGGCCTACGTCGACGACCCCGACTTCCGCAAGGAGTGGCGAGACGTCAAGCGCGCCAACAAGCGTCGCTTGGCCGATTACCTCCACTCGACGGTTGGCGTGGAGTTGGACCCCACCTGGATGTTCGACATTCAGGTCAAGCGCATCCACGAGTACAAGCGCCAGCACTTGTCCGTACTGCACATCATTCGGCAGTACCTGCGGTTGAAGACGAACCCTGGACTCGACCTCGCCCCGCGTGCCTACGTCTTCGGCGGCAAGGCGGCGCCCGGCTACTTCATGGCCAAGCGGATCATCAAGCTGATCAACGCGGTCGGCGAGACGATCAACAACGACCCCGACGTCAATGGGCACATGAAGGTCGTGTTCGTTCCGAACTTCAACGTGCAGAACGCTCATCTCATCTACCCGGCGGCGAATCTGTCCGAGCAGATCTCCACCGCGGGCAAGGAGGCCTCGGGCACGGGCAACATGAAGTTCATGCTCAACGGCGCGCTCACGATCGGCACGTTGGACGGCGCGAACGTCGAGATCCGCGAAGAGGCCGGCCCCGAGAACTTCTTCCTCTTCGGATTGACCGAGACCGAGGTCGAACAGGTCAAGCGCGATGGCTACCGCCCAGCCGACTACATCGACGGAAACGACGAGTTGAAGGCCGTGCTGGACCTCATCTCCAACGGTCAGTTCTCCCACGGCGACACCGAGGTGTTCAAGCCGCTGGTGGACAACCTGCGATGCGACGATCCGTTCCTGGTGGTCGCCGACTACGCGGCGTACGTGGCGTGCCAGGACACCGTCGCCGCAGCGTGGCAGGACAAGGATGCGTGGTCGCGCATGTCGATCCTGAACTCCGCCCGCAGCGGCAAGTTCTCCTCGGACCGGGCGATCGCGCAGTACTGCGACGACATCTGGAACGTGGGTCCCGTGACGGTCAAACTCCGAGCGGTCAGAGCTCGCTGATCACCGTCGACGCCAGCAGGTCGAGGGTCTGGTCGGACGCCCGATCGTGGGTGAACAGCACGAGCTGACCGAAGCCAAGCGCTTCCCACTGCTTGATCCGGTCGATGATCTGCGGGGCGGTGCCGACGAGGCCGCCTTCGCGCAGCCCGAAGCCCGGTCCGCCGAACCGCTTCTCGGCGAGTTCGCGGACCTTGGGCAGCGCTGCGTCGTCGGGTGCCAGCGCCAGCACCGCCTCGACCGACAGCACGATGGTCTCTGGGTCCCGGCCGACGTCCTCGCAGATGGAGCGCAGCACCGTCACCTTGTGCTCCAACTCCCCCAGCGCGTAGGTGGGCACGTTCCACACGTCGGCGTACCGCGCAACCAAGGGCAGCGTGAACTTCTCGCCGACACCGCCGACGGTGATCGGCGGGCGTGGTCGTTGCACGGGTCCCGGCACGATCGGCATGTCCCGCACGCTGTAGTGCTTGCCGGCAAAGTCAATGGACTCTGCTGCGAAGGCCTGGGTGAGCATCTCCAACGCCTCGCCGAGCCGCTCGGAGCGTTCCCGAAACGTCCCCCACGGCAGTCCCATCCGCAGATGCTCGTCTTCGATCGAACCGCTGCCGAGGCCGAGTTCCAGTCGGCCGTCCGAGATCTGATCGAGCGTCGTCGCCATCTTCGCCAGCACGGCCGGATGACGAAACTGGTTGCACAGCACCATGTGTCCGACCCGAAGGCGCTCGGTTCGACTCAGTAGCGCGGTGGCCAACGTCCACGCCTCTAGCGAGGCGATGTTGGGCACGCCGGGCCCGTACATGTGGTCGTACAGCCACAACGAACCGATGCCGAGTTCCTCGCAGCGCTGGGCGCGGTGCAGCACGTCGGCATAGGAGCAGCCCATCTGCGGCACGTAGACGCCGACGTCGATTGAGGTCATGGCATCACGCTCTTCATAAACCCAGCTCCAACCTTCCGTGGGTGACTACGGACTGCTCAACGGCGACCCGGCCGTCCGAGCCCATCTGCTCGAAGTGCACCACGACCTTGGTGCCCGCGCGGGACGTCCGCACAGCGGACAGCTGTGCCCAGGTGTCAAGAGTCTCGCCGGGCAGGTCTGCCCCGGCCGCCTCCTGCGCTTCGAAGGCCAAGATGATGGGGAAGACCG
>JAOPVI010000262.1 GCA_025966225.1 Mycobacterium sp.
TACGTTGACCGCGGATCGATTCTGCTGGTGGTGTACGCGGCATTCAGCGAAGGTGTGGTGGCCGGGATTTGGGGCCGCCTCACCATTCCTTCGCTGTTGTTGTTGTTCCTTGCCAACGCCGCAATCCTGGGAACCGTGATCGGATCGACCATGTGGATTCCACCAGATGCAACTGATGGTATGCGCCTGGCTCGCTCGACGTTATGCCGCTCATTCCAATGTATCTGCAGTCCAATTGGTTTGATCGACGAGTTTGCGACGCCGGGCGCCCGCGTCGCCACTGAGCCCCATTCGCACCGATGAAGATGGCCCACGTCGATTCCGGGGAACAGAGCACGCCGCGGCGGAAACGGCGCCGCCAACGGAGTAGTTCACTGGAATTCCCTTGAGATTTCCTGGCCCGGTCGTGGCTGGGGGTGGATTGAGCGAGCATCTCCAAGTGCCCACCAAGCGTTTGGCCAATGGTGGGGAGACGGCGACGCCTCGTCCACGTCGGCGGCTGGTGTGAGATGCGCCGCCACCGTCGACGTGGTCAATGCCGGCAGCGTTGCAGTTCTGGCCGCCCAGGCATCGAATCTACTGAGCCACAACGGCTTCCTGACCGGGGACGTCCGCGTTCCACTTCCCGGTGAATCATCCTCAACCGCAGTCGATTACGGCGTAGGCGCCGAGACATTCGCTCGGATGGTCGCCACGACGCTCCGCATCCCCACGCAGGCCAAGTCAAGCCCAGACGTCGCGGCCGGACACATCCGCGTCGTGCTCGGCGACAGTTACACGCTTCCGGTGCCCTTGGCACCCCGACCGTGGACCGCGCTCCGATCAGCGGCGGCGACATTCCGTGCGTCAACTAGTGGTCCAGTCGTGGACGGCCCGAGCAGCCGGACGAAGTCGCCTGCATGCTCCGTTGAGCCGGCCTGCGCCATCGAACTGATTGCCTACCCAGACGCGCATCGATACGACGGGTCGGCCTCCTCAGCGGTTCTTCAGTCAGCGGCTGTCATGTTTGGTTCATCGAGCAGGCAATGACCGACCAACCGGGTCGCGCACAGCGCATTGAACCAAACCCACGCGTCCGCGACGCCCAGGGGCGTGGAGTCCCCCAATGCGGGACATCCATGCCCTTGATACCAACCGGGCCGAACGGTCGCCGGCTAAGCGCTCTCTCAGGCGTTGCTGGCATCGTCGAATTGAAGCCCACGTGGGAACGAAGACGGGAGTGCCGGAGGACGTGATGAATTCGCTGACGGATTGCCGTTCCCGCGCGAAGGGCCAGCCGCGCCGAGGTGACGTGTCCGCGACTCCCTTGACTCCGGAGTCCCGCGGACCGCTACGGCCGGCAGAGCTCGCGCAGGCCTCGGTGCTGGCCGCCCTGACCGCCGCGACGGCGCTCATCGCGGTGATCATTCCGCTCGCTGGCGGACTGTCGCTGCTCGGCAGCGTCCCGATGGGTCTGCTGGCCTACCGGTATCGCATCCGTGTGCTCGTCGCCGGCACCTTCGCCGCCGGAGTCATCGCGTTCCTGGTCGGCGGCTCGGGCGGACTGATGACGGTGCTTCAGTGCTCCTATGTCGGGGCTCTGACCGGGGTCGTCAAACGCCGGGGCCGGGGCGCGCCAACGGTGTTCGTCGCCTCGCTCGGGGCCGGACTGGCCGTCGGCGTCGTCACGGTGGTAGCGCTCGCGGTGCTGAGCAGCCTGCGGATGCTGATCTTCGATTCGATCACTGCCAACGTCGACGGGACGGCGGCGATCCTCACCCGCATCCCACACCTCGGTAGCGTCGCGAGCCTGCTGAAGAAGTACGTCGCCATCGCGTTGGAGTATTGGCCGTCGTTCGTCGGTGGCGGGGCGGCCGCCGGCATCCTGGTCGCCAACCTCATCAGCTGGTGGGTGCTGTCGCGAGTGCTTGAGCGGCTCAACGGCATTCCCGACGTGCACCGCTTGGAGACGGTCCACGCCCTGGGTCAAATCCGTCCACTTCCGGTGCATCTCGACGACGTCGGATTCCGCTACCCGGGCACCGATGAGGACGCTCTCGGCTCGGTCACATTGCACGTCGACCCTGGTGAGCACGTGGCGGTTACCGGATCCAACGGCTCGGGCAAGACGACCCTGATGCTGCTGCTGGCAGGACGGGAACCCACAACTGGAGTCGTGCGACGCTCCGGCGTGGTCGGGCTGGGCCAGCCGGACGGGACCGCGGTCATCATGCAGCACCCCGAAAGCCAGGTCCTCGGCAGCCGCGTCGCCGACGACGTGGTATGGGGTCTGCCGCCGGGTAAGCGGGTGGACATCGAGCAGCTGCTGGTCGAAGTAGGGCTAGACGGCATGGGCGAACGAGACACCGGCGGGTTGTCCGGCGGGGAGCTGCAAAGGTTGGCAGTGGCAGCCGCACTGGCCCGCGAGCCTGCACTGTTGATCGCCGACGAGGTGACCACCATGGTGGATCAGCGAGGCCGCTCCGCGCTGCTCGACGTGCTGTCAAGCCTGAACGAACGTCACCGCATGGGGCTGGTACACATCACCCACTACAACTCCGAGGCCGAAGCGGCCGAGCG
This sequence comes from Mycobacterium sp., assembly GCA_025966225.1. Taxonomy (GTDB): domain Bacteria; phylum Actinomycetota; class Actinomycetes; order Mycobacteriales; family Mycobacteriaceae; genus Mycobacterium. The sequence goes on from JAOPVI010000262.1 coordinate 2,560, forward strand.
CACGATTCACCTGGCCGGCAACGGCTCGTCGGACGACACCGCGATGATCCAGGCGGTCGCCGTCCCCGCCGCTGCGGTGGTCGCCGATCCGAGCCCCAGTGCCCCGCTGCTCGAGGTGGACGAAGTCGGACATGAATACGCCGCCGGAACACCCTGGGCCGCAACGGCGTTACGTCAAGTCAGCTTCACCGTGAACCGAGGCGACGGAGTGCTGGTCCACGGCAGCAACGGTTCCGGAAAGTCCACACTCGCGTGGATCATGGCGGGCCTGACGGTCCCAACGACTGGTGCCTGTCGGCTGAGCGGAAAACCCGTGTCCGATCAGGTGGGTACCGTCGCGCTCTCCTTTCAAGCGACCCGCCTGCAGTTGATGCGTGGACACGTCGGCACGGAGCTCGCCTCGGCTGCCGGCTTCTCCCCCGAGGACAGCGCCCGGGTGACCTCGTCATTGGCCACGGTCGGTCTGGACGCAGCGCTGGCCGGCCGACGGGTCGATCAGCTCAGCGGTGGCCAGATGCGGCGCGTGGTGCTGGCCGGCATGCTGGCCCGTGAACCAAGTGTCCTGATTCTCGATGAGCCGCTCGCCGGCTTGGACGCCGCGAGCCAGCGGGGACTGCTCAACTTGCTCACCGATCTCCGCCGGCGGGCCGGGCTTACGGTGGTCGTCATTTCCCACGACTTCGCGGGGCTAGCAGATCTGTGCCCCCGCACCCTGCACCTGCACGAGGGCACAATGCAGCCGACCCCGGCAGCGGGCACAACGTGACCGCGCCGACTGAGCAGCGATCGAGCCGGCAACGCAGGCCCGTCGTCGTACTGCGCCCCATTCCGCGACGCTCGCCCATCCACGACCTGTGGGCTGGGACGAAATTCATTGCACTGCTCAGCTTTTCGGTGCTGCTGGCGGTCCTGCCGGGGTGGGTTCCGATCGGCCTGGTGGCCCTCGTGTTGGGTGTGACGTTGTGGGCCGCCCACGTCCCCCGCGGCGCGTTGCCCTCAGTGCCTCGATGGATGTGGTCCGTACTGGTGATCGGCAACCTCACGGCGGTATTCAGCGGTCGGTCGCCAACCATCGACGTCGGCACGGTCCACGTCGGTATCGGCGGCCTGTTGGAGGTCTTGCGCTTCACGGCGCTGTCTTTCGTGCTGCTGGGCCTGGCCGCCCTGATGTCCTGGACCACGAACGTAGCTGAAGTCCCTCCCGCCATCGCCGCCCTTGGGCGTCCACTGCGGCGATGGCGCGTCCCGGTCGACGAGTGGGCGGTCGCGCTGGGACTGGCGCTGCGGGCCTTTCCATTGCTGCTCAACGAATTCCGGATGCTCTATGCCGCCCGCCGACTGCGGCCCAGAACGCAGTCGGTCACCTGGTGGCGACGTCCCCACCAATGGGCAGCCGCGGCCGTCGATGTATTCGCCGCTGCCCTGACCGTGGCCTTGCGCCGGGCCGACGAGATGGGCGACGCGATCACCGCCCGCGGGGGGACGGGTCAGATTTCGTCGGTGACGACCCAACTGAGACCACTCGACTGGGTCGCGCTGGCCATCGTCTCGGTGACCTGCGCTGCGGCGTTGCTCAGCGAACTGACGTTGGTGTCGACCACTTGAAGTCTCGGCCACGCGAATTCACGTCTCGCCGATACCGAGCGCGACGTAGATGCGATCGGTTTCAGGTCTGCTCAGATGCGCGTGCGCTGCAGTGGCGAGTTGCCAGGCCAGGTCCGCATCGCCGATCGGCGACGCTAAGCGAGCTTTGCTTGGCTTCCGAACTCGGTCCAACGGTGAGCTGCCTCCTTACCGGCGTTGACCTGGGCGTTCTCGCAGGATATAGCCGCGCCCCCTCAGCGTGTGCAGCAAAGGCTGCTCGACGCGGTCGACTTTGCGCCGCAGCAGCGAGACGTAGGACTCGACGGCTTTCCAGTTGGCATTAGGCGCTTCTGGCCGCATGTGGCTGAGGATCGTCTTCTTGCTCAAGACCGTTTCGGCGTTGATCAGAAAGTAGCGCAGGAGCTCAAATTCGGTGGGTGAGAGCGCGATTCGATCGTCGGCCTTCCACACTTCGTGAGAGTTCTCGTCGAGCACGAGGTCGGCATAGCTGAGCTGGGGTGCTCGTCGGTTGTGCTCATCCTCGCGGGTGGAGTTGGTTCGCCGTAGAATAACCCTCAGTCTGGCAACCACTTCCTCCAAGTGGAACGGTTTGGTGATGTAGTCGTCGGCACCCGCAGTCAGGCCACGGATCTTGTCCTCCAATTCGTCGCGCCCGGTTACGAACAACACAGGGGCATCGACACCCGCGGCGCGGAGGCGGCTGAGCACCGTGAAACCGTCCATGCCGGGCATCGCGAGTTCGAGGAGCACCGCGTCCGGGCGGCCCTCGCGGGCGCGAGTCAGCGCTTCGGGGCCGCCGGCGGCGGTATCGACCTCGAAGCCGACGAACTTTAGGCTCACCGCGAGTAGCTGGACGACGTCCGAATCGTCGTCGACCACCAAAACACGGCTGCGCCCGTACGCCTGTCGCGAAGCCGGCATCGCCGGGCCGCCTGCGTCATTCAAACCCGTCACCATTCGCCACAACTCGTCCGTCGCTCAGCCCAGCGCCGCTGTTTAGGCCATCATGCGAAAGGAGTGCTGTGCACACGCTGAGAACCACTGCACCGGTAGCTGCGCGCAGTGAACACGGGGTTCCGCGTCGGTGGCATGACGTCGGATGCCGGAAGTACGCGCGGCTGTCCCGCCCGGTGCGCGTTGGTCGATTGCAACGAGGATGCCGTGGCGACGATGGGCCTACGGTTGACGGCGCGTCACTCGGTAGATGCTCAGGGGAAGCACGGCGATGACGGCCACGACCACGATCCACCATGGACCCGTGCCGGTCAGATGATTCACCATTCCGGTGGCAGCGAGGGCAACCACGACGGCCAGCGCCACCCGCCAGTCGTCACCGACGATGAAGTCGTACCAAAACGCGAAGAACGCAAGAAGCTTGCCCATCAATCAATCCCCCTGACGCGCAGCGACATCGGCGACCGCGGCAACTGGCGCACGCCGCCTGAACAGAGCCACCAGCGCCAGTGCATAGAGCGCAATGGCGGGAATCAGAACCAGAAGGGCGATGTCCTCGCCCGGCCAGTGCGCGCCAGCGCCTTCGGCGCCCCAAAAGATCCCGAAAGCCGTGAGCATGACCCCGACCACGAACTTCAGGGCGTTCTCCGGCACTCGCGACAATGGTGCGCGGATCGCGAAACCCGCGACCGCCACCAGAAGTACTGCTGCGATTGCGGCGAGCACTGCCACGGGAATGCTGCCCTGATTGGCCCCGAACGTCAGCGCGATGAATGCGACCTCCAGGCCTTCCAGCACGACCCCCTTGAACGACAACGTGAATGCGTACCAGTCCGCAACGAGCGGCCGGCGCGCGATGGTGGCGCCACGGGCCTCGGTGAGAATGGCCTGATAGGCGAGCGTTTCATCGTGAAGGGCTTTGTTGCCGCTGGCCCGCAATATGGCCTTGCGCAGCCACTGGAGCCCGAAGATCAGCAGCAGCCCTCCAACGGCGAGGCGCAAACCCCCCAAGGGAATTACCGAGATCGCCGGTCCCAGCACCGCAACAACGGCGACCAGAACCAGCAGACCGGCGAGCGCGCCCGTGATCGCCGAGCGCCAATCACGCACGGTGCCTGCTGCAAGGATGATCGTCAGTGCCTCGACGGCTTCCACCAAGCATGCGAGGAACACCGCGATGAAAAGTGCTGACCCGGTCACGACTTACCTCACGTCGGATGAAGAGGAGCGCATAGATCTGGCCGTCCTCGTCCAGTGGTGTCGACCCTAACGGAGGCAGCTGAAGGAAAGCTGCACAGCAGTGCGATCCCGGCACAGCCGTTGCCCGAGGGGATCGGGTGAAACCGCGAATGCGCTACGCAGCCCAAGAAGTCCCGCCCGCGAGTTGAAGGGGCCGCGCTCAGCATTCCTTCAGGAACGGGCTGGCACCTTGAGGCCATGACAACGTCCGAACCAGAGCCCGCAGCAGAGCCGTCGATCACCGCCGGGAACCACAGCACCGCAGACGACGCCGCGACCACCACCAATCGGCAATCCCGCTGGGGCAAGCTCAACCGGACCAACCGGGTTGCCGCGCTGGTCCTGGGCGGCGTGGCCACGGTGTTCGTCGCTGTGCTCATCTTCGGCGCCGGAGTGCTGGTCGGCGCGGAGTTCGGCGGCGCCGAAGGACATCACCACGGGTCGGAGACGTCGGACTACGGAACCGACGGTCAGGACTCAGGCGAACACGAAGGCGGCGGGTCTGAAGGCAACGGAGACCGTGGCGGCGACGGACAGTCCGAGGGCAACCGCGATCAAGGCGAGACGGATCAGCAGCCCAGCCCCAAGACCCCGCCACCTGCGCCCACGGCAACGCCGAGACCGTAGCGGTCCATCGCCCTCGCAGGACCGCCGTTGAGCGGTTCCCGTCCACGAAGGGGCGGCTGCCACTCGTGCACCGTGACCAAATCGAATCGTCTTCTGCTGCAGCGCATGTCCCCTAGGGAGACGTCAAACCAATCGCCGTCCTAACCGGGGAGGCGGCGGTTGATCAGCAACGCCGTCAGCGCCGCCAGCGCCAGCACGAAGACTCCAAGCCTCAGCCAACTGGTGCTGGCGTCCCCTCGGATGCTTTCATAGCCGATCTGCTGTTGTAGGGCGGCGTAGACCTCCTTCAGCTGCGCGGCGTTGGACGCGGTATACGCGACGCCGCCCGATAGCTGAGCAACCCGTTTCAGGGTCTGATCGTCGACGGGCACGGGTTGTCGCGAACCATTGATCAGGACGTCGCCGTAGGGCGTCCCGAAGGAGATCGTCGAGATCGGCACACCCTGGTCCTTGGCGGTGCGGGCCGCGGTGAACGCGCCCTTTGGGCTGTTCGGGTTTGTCGGGACGGTCTCCTTGCCGTCGGAAAACAGGACGATCCGCGCCGGCGGAGGGGTATCGCCGCCGCCGATGACCGCCCCGACGGTGGCGATCGCCTGCAAGGCGGTCGCGATGGCCTCCCCCGTGGCGGTGCGGTCTTGGAATTGAAGCTTGTCGATGGCCACCTTGGTCGCGTCCCGGTTGGTAGTTGGTGACACCAGCACGGTGGCAGTACCGCCGTAAGCGATGACACCGAGGTTGATGCCTGGGGTGAGTTCGTCCGCAAACTGTTTGGCGGCATCCTGAGCGGCGGCCATTCGGGTGGGCGTGACGTCGGTGGCACGCATGGACTGCGACACGACGATCACGAGCATCACCACCGCGCGGTTACGCGGTATCCGGACGTCAGTGGTCGGTCCGGCCATCGCGACGGTCAGCACGAGCAGCGCGGCCACCAGCAGGACCGCCGACAGATGCCGCCACCGGCCGGGCCGTCTCGGTGCGACGCTTTCGAGCAACTCCATGTTCGCAAACCGCAACACGCGCCGCTGCCGGGTGACCTGTACGAGGACGTAGAGCCCCACCAGCCCGAGGACCACCAACAAGAAGAGGAAGTACCACCCGTGGGCGAATCCCGCGAACGTCATTGGTCCCAGCACTGGCACGCTCATCTCGGCGCATCCTTTCGAGCGGGCGCTCCGTCGATTACGACCGCCAACCCGCCGTTACCACCGCAGGCCGCGTGATGGCGCCTACGAGGCCCCCACCTCCTGCACCGTAGCGAGCTGGAACTGAGGGGCCACTGAGAGCGACATCTGAATTTTCAGCAGCAGAGCTGCGACTGCTCGCTACTGTCGACACTATCAAAGCGATTCTGCTGCTTGCGATTTCGCGGTTGCGATCCCCCGCGACGTCGCCCTCCGCACGGGAATACCGGGGCCCAGCGAGGGCCGGTGTGACTCCGATCGCACCGGCCATACCCATGGGGTTGCCGCATAGGTGAGCCCGACGCGTCGACCGCCACACGTCCGCGCCGTCGAGTGTCTGACATGCGTTCTCAGCGTGCGTTCAACGAGTCATCCCTAGGGTCCTGCGTCATGAGTGAGCCAACGACACCCGTGCAGGTTAACGCGCGGACGATGCTGAGCAAGGTGCCCGAGATCACCGTGTGGTTCTGGGTCATCAAGGTCCTGTGCACCACGGTGGGCGAGAGCTTCGCCGACTGGATCAACATGACACTCGGGGTCGGTCTGAACGCGACCGCCCTCATCTTCACGGTGGTACTCGCCGCCGTCCTGGGGTGGCAGTTGACCCTCGACCGCTACGTACCGTTCGCGTACTGGCTGACGGTCGTCGTCATCAGCGTGACCGGCACGCTCTACACCGACATCCTCACCGACGATCTCGGCGTCCCGCTCGCGCTGAGCACCAGCGTCTTCGCGGCGGTCCTTGCGGTCGTCTTCGGCGTGTGGTGGGCGCGAGAACGCACGCTGTCGATTCACAGCATCACCACGTTGCCGCGCGAATCGTTCTACTGGCTCGCCATTCTGGTCACCTTCGCCCTCGGTACCGCCTCGGGCGATTGGATCCTGGAACTCACCGGCTGGGGACCCGGCACGTCGGTGCTGCTGCCCGCCGGCCTGATCGTCGCGGTCGTGATCGGCTGGCGACTCGGTGCCAACGCCGTGCTCTCCTTCTGGCTGGCCTACATCCTCACCCGGCCCCTCGGTGCGAACCTCGGCGACTGGCTCGGGTTCCCGCCGGATCAGCAGGGCCTCGGCCTGGGCACCGCCATCACCAGCGTCATCTTCCTCACCGCGATCCTCGCCATCGTCGTCTACCTGTCGATCACGCGCAGCGACGTCATCGACAAGCCCGAAGCGCACGAGACGTCCGCCGCATCGAAGAATGTGGCTCGGGAGCGGCTCGTCCACGGGTACTACGCGGCCGTCGCCGCGGCAGCCGGGGCCCTGCTCGTCTGGGCCGCCGGGCAGCCGCACTCCGTCGCGGCCGCCAGCGAATCGGAATCCGGCTCGTCGGCCGCCGCGACACTTGGCCCCGGGCAGTCTGCGACCGCGAAGTTCCCGCCGGCCGAGGTGACGAAGTTCCGTACCATCGTCGCGGACACCCTGAGCAAGGTGCAGGCCGGCGATCAGGCTGGCGCCACGGCGCGGATCAAGGACCTCGAAACCGCCTGGGACGACGATCAGTCCGCCTTGCAGCCCCTGGACGACAGCGGCTGGACCGTCCTCGACGGTCAGATCGACCAAGTGCTGGAGGCGTTGCGGGCCGGCAACCCCGATCCCGCCACCGAGACGCAGACCCTCACCACGCTGTTGACGTCGCTGAAGTGAGGAGCGGCCCGCAAGCGCCAATCACCCGTGGGGACTGCCGAGACATCGGAAGCGCCAAGACCATTGGGGCATTGTGACCTTGGAGGTCGAGCACCCGGGCTTCGGTGGTGCTTTCGAGCTCACCGGTGGGTTCGTCGGCGAGCAGCAACGTGGGTGAGTTGGCGAGCGCGACCGCGAGGCCGGCCCGAGCGAGCTCGCCACCGGACAGTTGAGTGGGGTATGCCGTCGAACGGTCTTGTAGGCCAAGCACGCTCAGGATCTCGGTGTTCCTTCCGGACTGGCCTGCCAGCGAATGGGCAACGTCGACTTTCCCGAACCGGACGGTCCGGTGACGACGACTAGGTCGCCCGACTCCACGCGCAGTGAGACGCCCTGCAGCGCAGGGGTTTCCTCGTCACCGGCGCGATAGAAGCGATACAGCGAGTGCGCCTCCAGAGCGCACTCCGGCGCCGGTTCGTCCGCTACCGCCACTGCAGAGAATCGGTGATGGTGCGCCACGGATCGACGTTGTCGGCTCCGACCGGCCCGGACAGCGTCAGCACCACCTCGTGGCCGTCACTCCAGAATGAATAGCGTTCGACGGCGTCGACGCCGCGCTTTCCGGTGACCTCATTGGGCGTCGAGTCAACCTGGTAGGTGGCCAGAATGACGGGCCCCGCCTGGCGCTGAACCACGGAGACGGCGCCGAAGCGGTATCCCGGGCTCGCCGCTTGGATCGCGGGCAGTTCCTCCCGCCGAACCACGTCCGGCGTGAGCGTGTCCAGGAACGGATTGATCTCGATGCGGACCGCGTTGAGTTTGTCGGTGAAGACGGTCG
>JAOPVI010000306.1 GCA_025966225.1 Mycobacterium sp.
TCTCTACGGATCGCTCGCGGCGACCGGTCAAGGGCACGGCACGATGCCTGCCGTCCTGCTCGGGCTCGAGGGTTACCGCCCCGAGACAATCGAGTCCGACGACATGACGACTCATGTCGCCCGACTGCGCAGTACCGGCAAGATTCTGCTCGGCGGAGTAACCCCGATAGCGCTGGGCGAAGAAGACATCATTCTTCATCCGCTGACGATGCTCGACTTTCACCCCAACGGCATGACCATCACCGCCACCGCCGCAGACAACGGTGCGGTCCACGAGCAGACGTATTTCTCCGTGGGGGGCGGCTTCGTCGTCACGGAGGACGAAGCGAACTCGCCGTCGGCTACCTCGGCACGGAACGTCGGCGACCGGTCTTTCGGCTCGGCCCGCGACCTGCTCGAGATCGCCGTGCGCGACGGAATGTCCATCAGCGAGGTCATGCTGGCCTACGAATGCGAAACCCGCACCGCGTCCGACGTGCGGGAGCGGTTGCTCCACCTGCGGGACGTGATGGTGGCTTGCGAGCAACGCGGAATTAGACGTTCCGGGCCGTTGCCGGGCCGGTTGCAGGTGCAACGCCGCGCGGCTCAATGGTACGAAAGGCTCAAAGGCGAAGACCCGCAACGTGACCCGGCACTCGCGGAGGACTGGGTCAATCTGGTCGCCCTCGCCGTCAATGAGGAGAACGCCGCGGGCGGGCGCATCGTCACCGCACCCACCAACGGTGCCGCAGGCATCATTCCCGCGGTATTGCACTACGCCCTGCACTACACGAAGGTCGGGAAGTCGGACCCCGACGGTGTGGCAGTGCGCTTCCTGTTGACCGCCGGGGCGATCGGGTCTCTGTTCAAGGAACGTGCCTCCATCTCCGGGGCCGAAGTTGGCTGCCAAGGAGAGGTCGGCTCCGCCGCCTCGATGGCCGCAGGAGCACTTGCCGAGATCCTCGGGGGCACAGTCCATCAGGTCGAGAACGCGGCCGAGATCGCGATGGAGCACAGCCTGGGCCTCACCTGTGACCCCATCGCCGGCCTGGTGCAAATACCGTGCATCGAACGGAACGCGATCTCCGCGGGAAAGGCGATCAACGCCGCCCGGATGGCGCTACGCGGCGACGGCACGCATCGGGTGTCTCTCGACGAGGTCATCGAGACCATGCGGACCACCGGACGGGACATGAGCTCGAAGTACAAGGAGACCGCCACGGGTGGACTCGCCGTCAACGTCTCGGTGAACTACATCGACTGCTGACGGCCACCTGCGTGTAACTGCATGCGCGAATGGTCACCGCGGCGCGGGGCAGTGAAATGGGGGGGAGTCGAATGCCGCTATCGCAAGAGGCAACGGATCCGTCGAGCGCAGCCGGCGCTGTCGAGGAGTGCGACCTCGTGATGAAGGGCGGGATCACCAGCGGCATCGTGTATCCCCGCTTGGTGCGTGCGCTTGCAGAGCGGTACCGATTCCGTCAGATCGGTGGCGCTTCGGCGGGTGCCATTGCCGCGACGATGACCGCGGCCGCCGAAGCGGGCCGCCGCACCGCGCCTCCCGGCGAAGGACTTCGGTCCTTCGAGCTGCTTGCCGAGGTCCCCGCCGAACTCGGTCAGAACCTCGCGCAGCTCTTCCAACCCTCGGATCAGACCGCCGCTGCGTTCGACGTGCTTTCGACGCTCATCGCGCCGCGCCGAGTCAAGTTCTTGAAATGGCCTGCGGTCCTGTGGGTCGTCGTACGCCGCCGCTTCGCCACGTTCGGAATGACGGCGATGCTCGTGCTGGTCCTGGCGGGGCTCAGTGGGTTCTTCATTGCGGGGTTCCCCGATTCCGCGCTGGAGCTGGTATTGACGATCGGGCGGGCGATGCTGTTGGCGGTGCCGGCGGCGTTGGTGACCGCGTTGGCGGTTGCTGTGGTCGCCTTGACGATGAAATCAGTTAAGGTGCTCAACGACAACGGGTTTGGGCTCTGCGACGGGCACACCCGGCGTCGCGGCGTCGATCAGCTGCCACTCACCGACTGGATGGAACTCAAGCTTCGCGTGTTGGCCGGATTCCCCGAATCCGAAGTCCGCCCAGTGTGTTTCGGCGACCTTTGGGACAAGACGGCGGTGGAGGAGTATCGAGAGGTACTCCGTCGGCCCGGCAGGGGAGAGGTGAATCTGTCCCGCGCGACGTTGCGCAAGCTACGGTCCAACCGCGCCACGGACTGCCTGGTGATGACCACCGATCTGAGTCACCGCCGTCCCTATCACTTCCCATTCGACACCGCGGTGTTCTTCTGGTGCCCGGACTGTCTGAAGCGGTACTTCCCGAACAACGTCATCACCGCGATGTCGAATACGAGCACGGAGGTTACCGAAGAAGGTGCGGCGCTGCACTGTTCGCGCCACGTGGACGTGCAACTGCGTCACCTCCCGCTGGCCCCCGACATCCCGTTGGTGGTCGCTGCCCGGCTGAGCCTGAGCTTCCCCGGACTGATCAGCGCCGTGCCCTTCTACTCGGTCGATCACACCCGATCGGAGCCCAATCGCGGCGTGGTGACCGTGTGGTTCTCCGACGGTGGGATCTCCAGCAACTTCCCGATGAGATTCTTCGACGCTGCCTGGCCGAAGCGACCGACGTTCGGGATCAATCTGACCGCCGTGGATCAGGATCGACCGAGCCAGCTGGTGTGGCGGGCCGCAGTGGGTCAATCCGGAGTGTTGCCGCGCCACATGCCAATCGCCGGACTCTTGGGATTCCTCGGTGCCATCTTCGACACGATGCAGAACTGGAATGACTCGACGCAGATCGTCATGCCCGGCTTCCGCGACCGGGTGGTCAACATCCGACAGAACGCGGACGAAGGTGGCATGAATCTGCAGATGCCGGCTGAGGTCATCGAGGCACTGGCCGACCGCGGCGGGTTGGCTGCCAAGAACCTGCTCGAGGGCGACAAGGGCACCCGCACCCCGGCCTTCGACTTCAACGTGCACCGATGGATTCGCTACCGCGGCGCGATGGCCGGTCTCGACGACCTCGTGTCCGCCATGCGTGACGTTGACGCTGTCGTCGATGAGCAGGCCTTCATTGCGGGATACGCACCCCCGGCAGGTGTCCCGGCGTATTCCGCGAAGGATCGCTCCAAGGATCGTGATGCCACGGCGGCGGTGCTGGCGCTGGCCGCCGAGCTCGACGGGCTTGGCCATCCGGCGACCTCGGGCAGCGTGCCACGTCCGCTAGCCGAAATGCGCCTCGGTCCACCCATCTGATCTAACATTGCCACGCACATCCCGCCGGAACGCTCAACCCCTTCGCTGGTGCGATCGGTGGTTGGGCAGCCCTGAGCTTTGTCGTCGCCGTGCTCGGTATCGCATGTTCGTGGTCGCCCGCGCGAAAGTCGGCGGCACCGACGAGAGCGACCGCCCTAGCTGCGCTGGGTTTCGGCCCGGTCGGCGCGGTCGGTGCGGTCGTCCCGCTCGACGTGGCGTGGCTGCCACTCTTGGCGCCGTTCGGGCTGCTGGCAGCCTTTGCCATGGCAACCCATCCGTATCTGCGCCGCCGGAATCAAAGCTAGTCGCCGCACCTCTTCGGTCAGAATGGCTCGTGCTGGCGGCCAAGAATGTCGTCCGTCTCCGAGGCCTCCTGAGGCGACGGTGGTGTACGCGGCATGGCGACCACGGCGATGGCGGTCGCTGCGGCGACGACCAGTACGCCGGCGAACACCGCCGCCGAACCCGACTGGATTGCCGCAGGACCGATGGAATGGATGTCGCCTTGGCCAAATATCGAGTTCGCGATGGCGCCGAAGATGGCGACCCCGATGGCACTACCGAGTGAGCGGGCGAACATGTTGTTGCCGGTCACGACCCCGCGTTCGTTCCAGTCGACGCTGGACTGCGCGGCGATCAGCGTCGGCACTGCCAGCAACCCCATGCCTGCGCCGATCACGAAGCACACCGTAGCCACGACGTCGACCTGCGGACGGTGTGCCATTGCCACCAGTACCGTGGCTCCCGCGATCACCAGCGTGACGCCCGCTGCCGAGGTCCTCTTGAACCCCCATCGCAGATACAGCTTCCCGGCCACGGCTGCAGTGGCTGGCCAACCAATCGTCAGCGCAGCCAACGCAAGTCCCGCGATGATGGGGCTCACGCGCAGCGAACCTTCGAGATACGTGGGCACGTAGGAAGTCAGCCCCATCAGGATGGCGCCAACGCCGAACGCGACGATGGTGGTGGCAGACAGCAGTCGGCGGGAGAAGACCCACAGGGGCAGTATCGGCTCGGGTGCCCGGCGTTCCACGAGGACGAAGGCCACCAACAGCACGGCACCCGCCGTGAACGCGCTGATGCTCGGTGCAGAATTCCACGCCCAGGTCTGGCCACCGCCGAGCACGGCGAGAACCAGCGACGTCATCGCCGACGCCAAGAGCAGCGCGCCGAGGGTATCGACGGTCCGATGCCGGGGGGTGATCGTCTCGTGGAAGTGCCGATTGAACATCCACGCCGCCAGCAGGCACAGCGGGATGTTGATGAGGAACACGCCGCGCCAGATTCCGAGTTGGGAGAAGACGCCGCCCAGCATCGGTCCGACGACCGAAGAAATGGCCCACACACTGGCCAAGTACCCCTGCACCCTGGCGCGCTCGGCCACCGTGTAGATATCCCCAACGATCGTCATCGCCGTGGGTTGGACGGCGCCCGCGCCGATGCCCTGTACTGCCCGAAAGACGATCAACGCAAGCATGTTCCACGCCGCGGCGCACAGGATCGAGCCCACCAGGAACATTGCGATTCCCAGCAGCAGGATCGGTTTGCGCCCGAAGAGGTCGGAGAGCTTCGCGCAGATCGGCGTCGTGACGGCTTGTCCCAGGAGATAAGCAGAGAACAACCAGGGGAACTGGTGGAAACCGCCCAACTCGCCGACGATGGAGGGCACGGCCGTCGCCAGGACCGTCGAGTCGATGGCGACCAACCCGGTGCTCAGCATGACTGAGATGAGTACCGGTCCGCGCTCGGAGCGGAACCCGACTGCGGCCGTTGACATCGGAGAAGAACTTACGCCTTCCACCTGGCAAGGCCGTTCAGGAAGTGGCGCTGATGGTTCGAGGTTCGAGGTGCTTCGACCATCCGAAGGCGCAACACGCCGCGCACATGGTGGCCAGCAACCCGACTGCCGTCAGCATGGCCGGGTAGCTGAAGAAGTGCGCCAGCCCAGCCAACGCCGCCGGCAGCAGGAAACCGACATAGGCCAGCGAGTAATAGACCCCGGAGATGCCAGCGAGTTCGTCCGGGTCGGCCATCCGCTGAATCTCTAGGAGTCCCGAGACGATCGCGATCCCGTACGCACACCCGAGGAGCATGGCCACCAAGACGGCCATGACCACGGACCGCGTGAGCGCGGTCGCGACGGCCGAGAAGACGCCGGCTGCCATGAGCACCATCGACACCACGACTGCACGCGCACTCGACCGATCGTCCAGTCGACGCGCAATCGGCTGAACGAGCACGCCGCACAACAGCGTCAGCACGGTGAGCCCGGCGGTGTAGAGCAGGGCCCAGGACCCGAGCTTGTCGACGACCAGCGCGGGCACGATGGCGTAAGCGATGCCCGCCGAGCCAAAGATCCACGGCGCCATCGGAACAACGACGCGCACGAAACGTCGGTGTCCTGCTGCAGGCACTTTGAGGACGTGCACGATGGGCTCCTGGGCCGCGTCATGGCGAGTCTCGACGGAGTGGCGTTGCACGGCCCACAGTGCAGGCAGGCACAGCGCGACGTGAAGCACGTATGTCAGCACCAGCGGTAGCGGAGCAAGTGCTGCCAGCAGTCCGGCGAACAGCGGACCCAGCGCCAATCCCACCGACAGGCCGATCGATGCGCGCCGCGCTCCGGCCCCGGGGGAAGCGTCCTCGAACGGCGGTTTCGACAACTCGATGATCCACGCCGAACCGACGGCCATCGCGATGCCGACCGCCAGGCCGCTCAGCATTCGGCCTGCGAACAAGGCCGGGAACCCCAGCACGTCACCGACCGCCAGGGTCACGCTGCCCAGAGCCGAACTGGCGATGCCGAAGAGCATCATGCGCCGTCGGCCGTGCCGATCCGAGAGTGCGGACGCCAGAAGCAGACCCGGGACCAAGCCGACGACGTACGCGCCAAGCAGGATGTCGACGTCCACCCGGGTGTATCCGGAACTCTGCGCGTACGCGATGAGCAGCGGAGTGAATTGATTTCCGCCCCAACCGATGTAGCCGACTGCGATCGCGACCGCAACCCATGGGCGAATCCGATGCTGGGTCACACGGGCGGATTCGGCTGTTTCGCACGTCATCCCAGCACCACGCGGTACGTCGATTCCAGGTGTGCGAGCAGCACGGCTTCGAAGGTTTGGAGGTCGCGCCTGCGGATCGCGGTGGCGAGCTGTTCGTGCTCGTCGGTCATGCGTGCCAGCCGTGCGGAGTCCCGTTGGGCCGCATCGGCCATCATGCGGCGCTGCCGATCGCTGAGCGAACCGTAGAACCGTCGCGCGATCAAGTTTCCGGACACCTCGACGATGCGTCGGTGAAACGCGTCGTCGGCGGTTGCGAACTGCTGCGCGTCCTTTGCCGCGGCGTCGCGACGCTGCTGCGCGACCAGGTCGGTCAGTTCGCCGAAGAGCTGTTCGATCTGCTCGCCCGAGCGGCACAACCTGCGGACGGCGGACGATTCGAGGGCCAAACGCATTTCCAGGAGATCGACGGCGTCCTGCATCGAGGCGGGTACCACGACCGCTCCACGCCGCGGCTGCAACTCGAGCAGGTCTTCGGCAGCGAGCCGAAGGAACGCCTCGTGCACCGGAGTCCGACTCACGCCCAGCTGCGTTGCCGTCTCGACCTCGCTCAGAAGCTGCCCCCCGCGAACCTCGCCGGACAGGATCTGCTCCTTCGTCATGTGGTAGACGTGCTCGCTGCTCGACTTCTGGCCGATGGTCATGGTGAAGACTCTAACAGCCTTGCATACAAGGTTGCATGCAAGGTGTTTCGGGTTTCCTGTGTGGAACGAGCAGGGCTGTTTCCCCGACTGGCCGGGATTTCTGGGGATGATGAAGGCATGAAGGTATCCACGGTGACGGGACTCGGCACCGCCGAGGTGCTCGACGCGCCGCAACCCGAAGCGGGCCCCAAAGACGTACTCGTCCGGATGCGGGCCTGCGGCATCTGTGGTTCCGATGCGTTCTACATCACCATCGGTGGCATCCCGCCGCGGCAGGGGTGCACGCCGCTCGGTCACGAACCCGCAGGCGAGCTCGTCGAAGTCGGGGCGGAGGTGTCGGGCCTCGCCGTCGGTGATCACGTCGTCATCAATCCCATGGCCGCTCCGAGCGGCATCATCGGCAATGGGGGAGCCAGTGGAGCACTGGCCGACTACCTGCTGATCGAGAACGCGGTCCGTGGCGTCGGCCTCGAGGTCATCCCCGACCACATCCCTTGGGAGGTCGCCGCACTCAACGAGCCGATGGCCGTCGCCCGCCACGGCGCGAACCGCTGCAAGGCCAAACCGGGCGACAAGGTGGTCGTGTTCGGCGCGGGCCCCGTCGGGCTGGGCGCAGTGCTGGCGTTCAAGTCCCTTGGCGTCGGCCACGTGGTGGTCGTCGACCTCGTCTCTGCCCGGCTCGACAAGGCGCTGCAGATCGGTGCCGACGCCGTCATCGACTCCGCCCAGGGCAACGTGATCGCACGACTCATCGAACTGCACGGCGAGGGCGAGTCGATGTTTCCGGGGAAGGCGGGCACCGACGTCTACCTCGACGCAGCGGGCGCGGCCGCCGTCGTCAACACCGCGCTGGCGGCGGCCAAGAAGGGCGCCACCCTCTGCATCGTCGGTGTCCACAAGGAGACCGTGCCCATTGAATTGACCAACGTCATGAGCAATGAGCTCAACATCGTCGGATCGATGGGCTATCCCGATGAGATCTTCGAGGTGACAAAGGATTTGGTCGCCAATTGGGAGAGGTACGCGCTGATCGTCAGCCATACCGTGCCCTTCGTCGACGTCGGCCAGGCGCTGCAGCTGGCCGGCACGCCGGGCGCCGCGGACAAGGTCGTCGTCACGTTCCCGTGATGAAGGCGTCCGACATCGGTGTGCTCGGTCGAGCTAGGCGGGGCCAATCAGCCTGCGGCCCACTTCTTTGCGCGCTCGATGTCGTCGAGGGGGAAGAGGGCGAGTTCGCCGGGCACCATCCATGCCAGCGCATGCAAGGTGTGGGTCACCCACTCCTTGTCGGACACGACGGCAATGCGCTTGAACTTCGAATGATTTTGGAAGAGCGCGCCGAAGCCCAGCTTCAGGTCCTCGACCAGGCCGCCGGGCCCGAAGCCTTCGTAGTCGTTGGAGATGACCTCGACCAGTCTGATCTCGTCGGCGTGGAGCAGCCCCGCCATGACTGGCTTGAACTCGCGCAGGTCTTCACCCTTCAACCTGCCCGACACGCGGATGCCTGCCACGCCCTCCGGCATGTCCGTGAGAACTTCGATCATCGACATTCCTTCCTCTTGCGGCCCGTTCGGGCGAGCGATGTCGGCCCGAACCGATCGTCGCGCACCAACTCGTGAATCATCGGCCAAGGTCCCATTGACCGAAGTCGGCCGCGAGGATGTCGTCCGCATCCACGTGGGTGCCGCCCAAGACGACGGCCGGGTCCGACGCGGTGAAGACCTCCGACTGATAGAGCACGGCGGCGGGCTCGCGCTCGCCGTGCGACCACGCCCTCGTCTGCCAGGCCCAGCGGTGCCCAGCCGTGCTCGAGTGTCCGATGACGTCGTCTGCGATGGCCCACGCGCACGCACGGGAGTGGCCGTAGATTCCGGTGCGCTCCTTGCCCATTACCGAGTTGAGTCCCCGAAACCAGCCCAGCGCAATGGTTTTCCAGATGTCGAGGTTGATGTCTTCATCGACGCTGAAGAAGATCGGTGCTGAATCCGTCCCCCCGGCCGCCGCGTGCAGGCGCAGCGCGGTCTGGGCGTCTGCCACACCGCCGTCGTACCCGCGGGTGTAGTCCGACGGCGTCGGCCAGCCGGGTTTGCCGTACTGATAGTTGCTGACGACCTGAAGACCAGCCGCCCGTAGCGCATCGGCAAAGGCTCGGGTGACGGGCTTGAAGTCGAAGTTCGCGCCAGGTCGAGACTCGGACACGTAGACCACCGCGCCCGCATAGCCTGCTGCGCTGATCTGATCCGGCGGCACCAGATGCTCCGCGAAATCGATCAGCTGAGGGGTGGCTGCTGACGCGGTGTGTCCGTCGAGGTGCGCAGCCACCGCGCCAAGGCCGGCAAGCGCAGGCGCGGACAGCACGTACTTGAGCACTTGACGTCGTGACGCGGAGCGCTGTTCGCCGCGCTCGGGCGGCACAGGCAAGTCCCACATCGCGCGATGGTACAAAATTCTGCTGGGCTTCGTTTGCCCCTGGGTTAGGTCTGTGACCCTCGAGCGCATTGCACGATGAGCGCCGCCAAACTGTCGGGCAGCTTGTACTTCTTCGCGAGCGTCGTAGCCCCCGTTGCGCCACCTTCTCCGCTGTATGCGTCGGCGCCGATCTTCGCCAAGGTGCTGGAATCGATGGAAACGCCGCCCACCGCCATCGCATCCGACGCCATGCAGCGAAGGTAGCCCGGTCTGTCGAAGTCAGCGGATGCGTGAGGGGCCAATATGAGCGCCAGCGCACCCATCGTCGCTGTGGCGACGGCGGTGTGAATTTTCTTCATGGCGCGAAACGGTCTCCTGCCCAAGTTGTTCCAGGTGACCAATCGTAGCGCCCGCTTGCGCAGCCGGCGCTGGAGTCCAGGTCACGATGTCGCGGCAGTGTGGCCTCCTCGGGTCGCGGGTGGGCAGGCCAGCCCGAGCTGCCTGCGATCCATCGGTCGCGGCGACCTGGGTTCTGAGACGTCGTCGGGGCCCGGTGCGAGCCGCATTTTCCCAGCTAGCTCGGATGGCTCGACGCTTCCTGACCCACTCGGCTCAGCGCCGATCGGCAGGGTCATTTCGGGGCGCGTGGTGGTTCTGATGGCAAGTTTCTGCGAATTGGGCGCGAACGATCTGCCAGGGCATGGGACGCCGGCAGCTCGCGGTTGAACGCAGCGCCATGCGTCATCAGCGCCCTACGGTTTTCGGTTCCTGGATCTGTCGGCACGGCCTATCGTGTCTGAAATCGCAGTTTGCCGGGGAGGCTGAAGTGGACGCGACGCGGTTGACTGGCCGTGGGGCCTTGGCTGAGAACTGGTCGCGCTGATGCTCGTCGACTACTACCTACAGATCCTTCACTACGACCGGCGGGTGTCGCTCGACGTCGACCTGGGTCCGTTGCACGTCCACCTCGACGGCCGGCCCGTGTTCCTGATGTGGGTCACCATCGCAGTCCTGGTGGTCGGGGGGATCGCGGTAATTGTCTCGCGCAAGCGCGAGTTGATCGACAAGTGGGCGTCGAGTCATCGGGACACGGTGACGTGACTCACTGCGAAGTCACGAGCGCCAAGTAGCTCCGTTCGCGCTCAGTCAGCTCGTTCGACGTGATGGCGCCAAAGGCCGCT
>JAOPVI010000320.1 GCA_025966225.1 Mycobacterium sp.
CGCGGCCTTCGAGGTTGACTTCGCCGAACCTCGGGAACCCACGCAGCATGGCGAACTGGGCTGAGGAAAGATGAACTCCACACCGACAGAAGGATCGCTGAACCGATGAGTGCCGAGGATCTCGAGAAGTACGAAACCGAGATGGAGCTCTCGCTGTACCGCGAATACAAGGACATCGTGGGGCAGTTCAGCTATGTCGTGGAGACCGAGCGGCGGTTCTACCTGGCCAACAGCGTCGAGTTGGTGCCGCGCAACTCCGACGGCGAGGTCTACTTCGAGCTCCGGCTCGCCGACGCATGGGTGTGGGACATGTACCGCCCGGCGCGCTTCGTCAAGCAGGTTCGGGTGATCACCTTCAAGGACGTCAACATCGAAGAGGTCGAGAAGCCCGAACTCCGGCTGCCCGACTGAACGGTCCGAAGGCATGTCCGACGAACGAACGCCCGTGGCCGTCGTTACAGGGGCCAGTCGTGGTGCGGGACGAGGCATCGCCTCCGCCCTGCTCGGCGCCGGCTGGCGCGTCTACCTGACCGGGCGGACCATCACCGACACCGGTGACGGCGGCATCGCCGCTGCGGTGGACCACCGGGATGACGCTCAGGTCGCCGGGCTGTTCGAGCGAGTGGCCAGCGAGTGCGGCAGGCTGGACCTGCTCGTCAACAACGCCGCAGTGATTCATGACAAGCTGACCAGTCCGAAACCATTCTGGGACAAGCCACTCGAGCTTGGCGACGTACTCGACGTTGGGCTGCGGTCGGCGTATGTCGCGTCGTATTACGCCGCCCCGTTGATGGTGGCCGCCGGCCCCGAACACCGGAGCCTGATCGCGTTCACCTCGTCGCCGGGCTCGGTCTGCTACATGCACGGGCCGGCCTACGGTGCGCAGAAGGCGGGGATCGACAAGATGGCCGCCGACATGGCGGTCGACTTCGATGGCACTGGGGTCGCCACGGTGTCGATCTGGATGGGCATCCTGCTGACGGAGAAGTTCCGCAGCGCCTTCGACGGAAACCCGGAGGCGCTGGCCGAGACCGCCAAGCACGCCGAGACCCCCGAGTTCACCGGGCGCTTGATCGACGCGCTGTGGAGGGACCAGGCGCTGTCCGAACTCAGCGGGCAGACGGTCATCGGGGCAGAGCTCGCCGCCCGGTACGGCATCACCGACGAGGACGGGCGTCAGCCGCCATCGCACCGCGACATGCTCGGTGCGCCGCGGACGCCCTCATCGGTTGTCGTGCGCTGACACACTAGGTGTCATGAGCTCTCAACGTGACTGCTGGCTGACCGACATGGACGGCGTCCTGGTTCATGAGGAGCGCGCCCTGCCAGGCGCGGCCGAGTTCTTGGCGCGGCTGGCCGACAAGAAGCGTCCGTTCCTGGTGCTGACCAACAACTCGATCTTCACCCCGCGTGACCTGGCCGCCCGTCTGCAGAGGTCTGGCCTCGAGGTGCCCGAGGCCTCGATCTGGACCTCGGCGCTGGCCACGGCCGCGTTCCTGCACGACCAGTTGCCAGGGGGCTCGGCCTACGTCATCGGTGAGGCCGGCCTGACGACGGCGTTGCACGAGGTCGGCTACACGCTGACCGACACGGGTCCCGACTTCGTGGTGCTCGGCGAAACGCGAACGTACTCGTTCGAGGCGATCACCAAGGCCATCCGGCTCATTGGCGCCGGCGCGCGCTTCATCGCAACCAACCCCGACGTCACCGGGCCGTCGGCCGAGGGCCCGACGCCTGCCACCGGCTCGGTTGCGGCGCTCATCACGAAGGCCACCGGACGGGACCCGTACTTCGTCGGCAAGCCGAACCCGATGATGTTCCGCAGCGCGCTCAACCGCATCGAGGCGCACTCGGAGAACACCTTCATGGTCGGAGACCGGATGGACACCGACGTCGTGGCGGGCATCGAGGCCGGGCTCGAGACCATCCTGGTGTTGACCGGGTCCACGAAGGTGGAGGACATCGAGAAGTATCCGTTCCGGCCCAGCCGGGTGCTCGACTCCATCGCGGATGCAGTCGACCTCGTCTGAGGGGTGAGGCAGATGGCTGACATCGACTTGATCGGCGTTCCGTTCGACGGCTACGGGCGGACCGGGAACCAAGCGCTGGCGGCACGTGCGCTACGCGACGCGGGGCTGCTCGACGCGTTCGACCATCACCACGTGATCAGCCATGACGACCTCGACCTGCCCGCGCCAAACCCGCAGCGCGGCAAGGAGACCAGCCTGATCAACGAGGCGGCACTGGTGGCGATGACCGGCGCGCTCAACGAACGGGTGGGACCGGCCGTCACAGCGGGTCGGTTCCCGTTCGTCTACGGCGGCGACTGCTCGTCGCTGCTTGGCATCGTGACCGGTCTGCGTGATTACGTCGGCGACGTCGGGCTCGTCTTCGTCGACGGCCACGAGGACACCATGCCGCTCGACGTCTCCGAGGACGGCGAGGCGGCGAACACGGAGATCGGGCTGCTCCTGGGGCTGACCGGACGCCTGCTCACCGGATCCCTGAGCGAGCGCCTCCCCGCACTGCGGCCCGAGCTCCTGGTGGTGCTCGGTCCGCGAGACGAGGCGTGGCGGCGGCAGTTCAACGTGGCCACGCTCCGCGATTGCGGGGTGTGGTTGGCGCCGCTGGCCGAAGTCGCCGACGACCCGGCAGGAACCGGTCGGCGCGCCATGGAGCAGCTCGCGCGCCACGTCCGCCGGTGGTGGTTGCACATCGACCTCGACGTGCTCGACCCGCTGGTGTTCCCGGCGCAGGGGCTACCCGATTTCGAGGACGAGCCGGGTGGTCTCACCTGGGATCAGCTCACCGACCTGGTGCACGCCATGCTTGATTCCGGTTCGTGCGTTGGAGCCAGCGTCGCGATCTATGACCCTGACCAAGACGAGGATGGGACCGGGGCAGGACAGGTCGTGACGTTCGTCCGCACCATCGTCGGTGCCTACCGAGAGGGAAGGTAGGCCCAATGGCAGAAGCGATCGACGAGTACTTCACGGTGACCGTATCGGCGATGACGGAGCGCACCTCCGAGGACCTGCGAGGTGAAGCCGCCGCACTGCGGCACGGTTCCGCGCTCACGGTGGATGCCCGTCTGGCGCTCTTCGACGCCCAACTCGGCAGCCGCCACCTCGACCTTGCGGCGCGTTGGCTGCGATCGCTCGGCAAGGGCTACTACACGATCGGCTCCTCAGGGCACGAGGGCAACGCCGCGGTCGCGGCCGCGCTGCGGCACACCGATCCGGCGCTGCTGCACTACCGTTCAGGCGGCTTCTTCCTGGCCCGCGCTCAACAAGTCGGTGGCAGCGATGCGGTGCGCGACGTTCTTCTCGGACTGGTCGGAGCGGCCGCGGAACCGATCGCGGGCGGGCGGCACAAGGTGTTTGGCCGCCACGACCTCAACGTCATTCCGCAGACCTCGACCATCGCCTCCCACCTTCCGCGCGCGCTTGGCGTCGCGTTCTCCGTCGGTCGGGCCAAGAAGCTGGGCGTCGCCTGCCCATGGCCCGCGGACGCGGTGACCGTGTGCAGCTTCGGTGACGCCTCGGCGAACCACTCCACGGCCGTCGGAGCCATCAATGCCAGCTTGCACGCCGCTTACCAAGGCCTGCCCATGCCGCTGCTGTTCGTCTGCGAAGACAACGGGATCGGCATCAGCGTCAGGACCCCGTCGGGATGGATCGAACACACCTACGGGCACAGGGCGGGTCTCGAGTACTTCGCCGCCGACGGCGCCGACCTGACGGCGACATTGGACGCCGCAACGGCCGCCGCATCGTGGGTGCGGACCCATCGGCGTCCGGCGTTCCTGCACCTTGGCATGGTCCGGCTGATGGGGCACGCCGGCTCCGACTTCGAGCCGGCCTATCGCCGACCCGACGAGATCGCCGCCGACTTCGCGCGAGATCCGTTGGTGCGCACCGCCAAACTGTTGATCGACCGCGGCTACCTGACCACGGCAGAGGTGCTCGAGCGCTACGAGCGCAAGCGTGCCGAGGTCATCGAGCTCGCCCGCGAAGTCAGCGAACTCGCTCAGCTCGACAGCCCGTCGGCGGTGATGAGACCACTGCACGACGGCCTCGACGAAGCCGTCGCGGCCTCCGCGGAACCGCTCGCGACTGCTGAGCCGCACGACGATTCACCGGTGACCGTCGCGCTTGCCATCAACCGCGCGCTACGGGATGTCTTGCTCCGCTACCCAGAGGCGCTGATCTTCGGGGAGGACGTGGCCCGTAAGGGCGGTGTGTACGGCGTCACTCGCGGACTGCTCTCCAAGTCCAGTTCGGCGCGGGTGTTCGACACCCTGCTCGACGAGCAGTCGATCCTCGGTCTCGCGCTCGGTGCCGGGGTGTCGGGACTGCTCCCCATTCCGGAAATCCAGTACCTCGCCTACCTGCACAACGCCTTGGACCAGATTCGCGGCGAAGGCGCGACGCTGCAGTTCTTCTCGAACCGGCAATACCGCAATCCGATGGTCGTCCGCGTGGCCGGCTACGGATATCAGAAGGGGTTCGGGGGACACTTCCACAACGACAACTCCATCGCCGCGGTCCGCGATATCCCTGGCGTGGTGATCGCCTCGCCCGCGCGGCCCGACGACGCCGCCGCGATGCTGCACGCCTGCGTGGCCGCCGCGAGGGCGGCCGGAATCGTCTGCATCTTCCTCGAACCCATCGCGCTCTACCACACGCGCGATCTGCACGACGACGGCGACGACGGGTGGCTCGCGAGCTATCCGTCCTCCGACTCCGCCGCGCCCATCGGCCGTGCCCGTACCCATGGTGACGGCAAGGATCTGACGATCCTCACGTTCGGCAACGGTCTCCGGATGAGCCTGCGCGTCGCGCGCCGACTGGAAGGCGTCGGCATCACCACCCGCGTCGTCGACCTCCGGTGGCTGGCACCGCTTCCAGTGCAGGACATGGTTCGCGAGGCCACCGCCACCGGCAAGGCCCTCATCGTCGACGAGACCCGCGAGACCGGCGGCGTGGGTGAGGGCGTGCTCGCGGCACTGCTCGCACACGGCTTCTCCGGCCGTGTCGACCGGGTCGCCAGCGAGGACAGTTTCATCCCGCTCGGCGATGCCGCCCTGCAGGTGCTGCTGTCGGAGGAGACCATCGAAGCCGCAGCCCGCAAACTCGTCGGCAGCTAGCAGTCTCGCGGGGGTGGACACGGCGCTTGATAGCTTGACCGAATGACGGAAACGCCCGCGCCCGATGTGGCTCGTCCGCTCGCCGGGGTGCGGATCATCGAGATCTCCAGCTTCGTTGCGGTTCCGCTGGCCGGGATGACGCTGGCGCAGCTCGGCGCCGAGGTGGTCCGGGTCGACCCCATTGGCGGGGCCGCCGACTATCACCGCTGGCCGGTGACCCACGACGGTGAGAGCATCTACTGGGCGGGGCTCAACAAGGGCAAGCACTCCGTCGCCGTCGACGTGCGCTCGTCCGAGGGGCAGGACCTGATCCAGCGTCTGATCGCCGACAGCGGTGTCCTGATCACCAATGTGGCCGGGCGCCAATGGCATTCGTACGACACGTTGGTGCGCGTGCGGCCCGATCTCATCCACGTCGAGGTGTCCGGCCGCGCCGACGGCGGCACCGGGGTCGACTACACCGTCAACGCAGGTATTGGGTTCCCGCTGGTTACCGGGCCGGTCGGACTGGACGGGCCGGTCAACCACGTGCTGCCGGCGTGGGACGTCGCGTGCGGGGTCTATGCCGCACTCGCGGTCACGGCGGCACTGCGCCATCGCGACGCCACCGGCGAGGGTGAACGGATCGGCATCCCGCTCGAGAACGTGGCGCTCGCGACGGCGGGCAACCTCAGCTTCCTGACCGAGGTGATGATCAACGGCACGCCGCGGGAGCGGATCGGCAACTCGATCTTCGGCCAATACGGTCAGCAGTTCGCCAGCGGCGACGGGGCGTCCTTCATGATCGTCGCACTCACCGGCAGGCACTTCCGGGATCTCACCGAGCTCACCGGTACGACGAAAGCCATTGCCGCGCTGGGCACGGCGCTCGGTGCGGATTTCACCGACGAGGGCGACAGGTACCGGCACCGTGACGCGCTCACGGGTCTGTTCACCGTGTGGTTCACCGACCGCACCGCCGACGAGGTGGTCGCCGCGTTGTCGGCGACGTCGATTCTGTGGGAGCGCTACCGCACCTTCGCCGACGTCGTCACCGACGACAAGGTCACGTCCAACCCGTTGTTCACCGAGCTGGATCAGCCGCGCATCGGAAGCTACCTGGCGCCGGGCCTGCCGCTGTCGATCGGGGGTGTTTATCCGCCCGCTGTCGCCGCGCCGGCGCTTGGTGATCACACCGCGACTGTGTTGCGGGACCGGCTGGGTCTGACCGCCGACGAGATCGACCGGCTGGTCGCGTCGGGCACCGTGGCATGAGCGTGCTGCTCGACATACTCGACGTCCGCGCCGCTGCCGATGACGTTTGGGTGGGCCCCGCCAGTGGGCCGGAGGGCAAGCGGTCCTTCGGCGGCCAGTTCATGGCGCAGAGCCTGGCCGCCGCCTGCCGGACCGTCGAGGCGGTGAAACTGCCCACCAACATGCACCTGCAGTTTCTGCGCGGGGGCGAGGCAGGCGACCCCGTCGAGTACGCCGTGGCGCGGGTGTTCGACGGGCGCACCGCGGCGGCCCGCCGGGTGGACGCCCGACAGGACGGCCGTCTGATGACCACGGCCACCGTCTCCTTCGCCGCGCCGATTGCCGGACCCGAGCACGGCTTGCGAGCGGCGATGCCGGGTGATCCCGAGACGCTGCCACGGACCGGGCCGGCCGGTCCGGCGCCGTCGATGCCGTTGGACGAGATCGACATTCGCATAGACGACTCCGGGGCGGGCGCTGAGTTCGTCCGACGGCTCTGGTGGCGGGCGACGGTGCCCCTTCCCGAGGATCCGCTGCTGCACACCCTCGTCGCGGCCTACGTCTCCGACGTGTACATGATCGACCCGGCGCTGCAGGTACACGGCCTCTCGATGAAGGCACGTACGCACCGCAGCGGAACCACCGATTCTTCGATCTGGTTCCACGGACCGATACGGGCCGACCAGTGGAATCTTTTGGAGTCCAGGTCTCCGGCGGCGGCGCGTGGACGCGGGGTGATCACCGGAAGTCTCGTTGGCGCGGACGGCCTCATCGCCGCCACCCTGGTTCAGGAGGGGCTCATCGCGGAACGGGAGCCGTCGCAGCGCTGACGGTCTGAACCCGCCGAACGCGAATTCGTCTGCGCCCCATCGTCACCAGCTGAGTGGGCAGCACACCTACCGCCACCGATGCGACACCAGGCCTCCCGACCCAGCCCGAACCCGAACACGTCGCTCCAGCCGATCGCTGATGGGTAGCCAACACAGGACTGCGAGTGCCACGAGGATCCACACGATCACCTCGACGAACCGCAACCGCCCTGCCGTCATGCTGTCGCTTGGCCCGAGGAACTTGTTGGCCAGTAGCAGATTCGTGCCGGTGTAGTCGTCGGTGACGATCAACGCGAACGCCACCCACAACACCGAGGGGACGGCGATCCACGCGCCGGTGTGGCACAGGTGGCGCACGCGCTCACGCCGGGTAGTGGGGTGAGGCAGAACCGGCCGAGTTGTAGCCGGCGATGCCGAGCAGCACATGCGCGCCGCCCCACAGTGCGTACACCTCGGCGTGCGAGACGACGACGAGCACGATTGCCACCGCGCGCAACGCCACGCTGGTCTCCAGCGTCGCTCCCCACCATCGCCGCGGCCTTCGGGTGGCCTGGAGCACGATGTCGCCGAAGTTCCACACCTGCGTGCCACCGATCCACAGCCAACGCACGAGAGTCCACACCGGGGTCCGACAAGTTCATCCGCGAAACAGGTTGTGTCCGTTGATCGACCGACAGGGCGGCCGTCCTTGCGGTTGGCGTCGCGGGTGGGTCGCAGCAAGCGACCTCCGATTGCCTACGCAGAGCGGCTCGCCAACCTACGCTGTACATCGACTGTGGGTTCGGGGACGACTCACTCGGAGCCTTAAGGAATCATCGCAATGCATCTGTGTGAAATGTCTGCCGTTCGCCGCGTCGTCGGTGGGTTCGCGGCCGCGGCGCTCGCCGCCGCCGTCACCGGCCTCGCCGCGGCTCCGTCCGCCAACGCCGCGCCGTGTTCGGCCAGCGGGCTGGCCAGTACTGCGAGCGGGGTGCTGGGTGAGGCGGGTGGCTACCTAGATGCGCATCCTGGTGCCGACGACGTCTTGACGGCGGCGGCCAATCAACCGACCGACGTGGCGCGGTCCAACGTGCGGGGTTACTTCACGGGCCACCCTGGTGAGTTCCTCGACCTTCAGCGCATCGTGCAGCCGCTGAAGGATCTACGCAACCAATGCGGGATCTCCGTTTCGCCAACCCAGCTCGCGACGCTGTTCGAGGCGATGGCGTAAACGCCTGCCCGGCGTGCGCTGAAACGCGTGAGAATCGCACTCGAGCCTCACAGACACGCCTCGCGAAACGCATAGGGTCCGAATGGTGATCTGATCGTGTTGTAAATGTGACTCCTGTACCCGAACGTTACCAAAGTGAAATTTGTGCTTGATGGTGAGCACGAGCCGTCTGGGAACACGGGAGTACATAAATGACGACAGTGACGTTCCATCGCCGCACGAAGCAGACGCGCCGGGTTAAACCGAAAACCGGCCGGACCGGGGTGAACGCGGTGGACGTCATCGCCGCGTCCGTCATCGTGATCCGACCGGTGTGCGTGTCCGTTGCGCTGATCGCCGCATTCGTGCTGTGGCCTGGTCGAGCACACGCCGACACTGGCGATTCGGGCTCGGTACTCAACAGCGTCGGGATCGGCAACAACGGCCCGATCAGCTCTGCCATCGCTCAGGTCGGTACGTCGATCTGCCCCATGCTGGTCCAGCCGGGCAGCGAGTTCGCCAGCAGTGCCGCACAGATGAGCGGCAACGGCGGGCTGGCCGCGCCGATCGCCGGTTGGGTGATTGGGGCGGCGATCCAAAGCCAATGCCCCGCGTTCATTACCGCGCTTTCCAATGGAGACCTCTCGATGCTGACCGGGGGCGGTGCGCCTGCGCCGACGCCGTTCGGGCTCCCTGGGGCAAATCCACTGCTGCCCGGCGGACTTGGGCTGCCTGGGACGAGTGCCCCTGCGCCGAGTCCGCTCGGCCTGCCGGGGCTGACCATGCCGGGAGTCAACCCGCCCGCGCCGAGTCCGTTCGGTATTCCAGCGGCGAACCCGCCTGCACCGAGTCCGTTTGGGCTGCCAGGGCTTTGAGGATTCTCCACCGCCGGCTCGGTCCTAGAAGGTGAGCCCTCGTGTTTGGAAGAACCAGCGCGGACACCAACCAGACGAGGACGACGGTCATGAAGAGCAGGCCACCTGCGACGGGAATGGCCCAACCCTTCGAACGGTGAGCAACAACATCTTCGTCACGAATACGCCGTAGAAGAGGCAGCCCAGGACCGCGTGAACGAGCACCCGGCTATCTGAGGACTGGAATCCGAGCGCATACAGGCGGTGGGGTGGCGCGGGAAAGCGACCCCTTGGATCAGCGGCGCCTTGTGGCGATCGGGGCCGGTTGGCAGGCAACGGGTTTCGAGCCCTCGGATCAAAGTCATCGCTGGTGCCCTGCTCCCTGATCGCGGTGATGGTCTTGCCGTTGACGACGGCGGTGCCATCAATCGACAGCGGGGGCGCCGGTGCGGTGGAGCCGTCCGACTGTCGTTGCAAGCTCGCCGTCGAGTCGGCTGGTGTTGGCCTTGTTGGCCAGCTGCACCGCGCCGTCCTCGGCAGACCCCTTCAGACCTCGCCTGTGGATGAATCGCGGACTGGGGATGACGGCCAGTGCCGTCGCGGGATGCGTCGGTGCCCCCCGCGACGGTGAGCACATGACAGAGTCTTCTGGGTTTCGAGCGCCCTTGAGCCGCGGCCAGCTTGGCGCGCTCGGTGAGCAACTCGCGGTCGACCACCTGACCGCGCTGGGGATGCAAGTGATCGACCGCAACTGGCGCTGCCGCTACGGGGAACTCGACGTGATCGCCGCCGACCTCGACGCGCGCGTCGTCGTATTCGTCGAAGTCAAGACGCGCACCACGGACCTGTTCGGTGGGGTGGCCGAGGCGGTCACCCCACAGAAGGTGCGCAGGCTTCGTCGGCTCGCCGCGCTGTGGTTGGCCGGCCAGAACGACCGCTGGGCGCAGGTGCGCATCGACGTCGTCGGCGTGCGCATCGGACGACGTCGGACGCCGGAGCTCACCCACCTGCAGGGGGTGGGGTGATGACGTTGGGGCGGGCGTTCTCGGTGGCCGTGCGGGGTTTGGACGCCGACCTGGTGGAAATCGAGGCCGACATCACGTCGGGCCTGCCGGGAGTACATCTGGTCGGTCTGCCCGACGCGGCGTTGCAGGAGTCGCGCGACCGGGTGCGCGCAGCAATCACCAACTGTGGCAACAGCTGGCCCATGGCACGGTTGACGCTCGCGCTGTCGCCGGCCACGCTGCCCAAGGTCGGCTCCGTCTACGACATGGCGCTGGCCGTGGCCGTGCTTTCGGCACACCTCAAGCGGGCATGGCCGCGGCTCGAAAAAACCGTGCTGTTGGGCGAACTCGCGCTCGACGGCCGAGTTCGTCCAGTCAAGGGGATACTGCCCGCGGTGTTGGCCGCCAAGCGGGAAGGGTGGCCAACGGTGGTCGTGCCCATCGAGAACCTGGCCGAAGCCAGACTGATCGACGGCATCGAGGTGTGGGGCGCGCGTACGTTGCGCCAACTGCAGGCCTGGTTGGACGGCAAGGCTGCCCTCGAGCAGGACGTCACCGCGGCGCCGGCCGATCCCGAAGCGGTGGCCGAACTCGCCGACGTCGTCGGGCAGGCCCAGGCCCGCTTCGCCGTCGAGGTCGCGGCGGCAGGAGCGCATCACCTGATGCTTACCGGGCCGCCCGGAATTGGCAAAACCATGCTGGCTCAGCGACTTCCGGGCTTGCTGCCTCCGTTGACACCCGACGAGGCACTGGAGGTCACCGCAATCCACTCCGTGGCCGGCCTCCTTTCGAACGATTCACCGCTGATCACGCGACCCCCGTTCGTCGCGCCGCACCATACGTCGAGCGTCGCGGCGTTGGTCGGCGGCGGCAGCGGCATGGCCCGCCCAGGAGCCGTCAGCCGCGCCCATCGGGGCGTGCTGTTTCTCGACGAGTGCGCCGAACTCAGGGCGAGCGCGCTTGAGGCGTTGCGAACTCCGTTGGAAGACGGCGAGATCCGCCTCGCGCGGCGAGACGGGGTGGCACGTTACCCGGCGAGATTCCAACTGGTGCTCGCCGCCAACCCGTGTCCATGCGCTCCGGCAAATCCACAGGACTGCATATGCCCGGGGCTCGTGAAGCGTCGATACCTCGGGAAGTTGTCGGGCCCGCTACTCGACCGGGTGGACGTGCGCGTGGACATGCATTCGATTCGATCGGGCGCCATCATCGCTGAGGACGGCGAGTCCACTGCGACGGTCCGCGCCCGCGTGGCCGCCGCTCGCCAGGCGGCCGCGGAGCGCTGGATGCCGTATGGGGTTCGCACGAATGCCGAGGTCAGCGGCGCGCTGCTGCGCAGGCGATTGCGTCCACCCCATGACGTGATGGCGCCGTTGCGGACGGCACTCGACCGCGGGGTGTTGAGTATCCGGGGCGTCGATCGGACCTTGCGCGTCGCCTGGAGCCTGGCCGACTTGGCGGGACGGGCCATGCCGAATCTGGACGACGTCAGCACCGCGCTCAGTTTCCGGCAGGCCGGAGGTGCCCGATGACCACCGAGGAACTGCGGGCCTGGGCCTACCTGTCGAGGGTTGCCGAGCCACCGTGTCCGGAATTGGCGGCGTTGGTAGCGGAGGTCGGTGCCGTCGCCGCGGCCGATTGCGTGAAGCGTGCAAACGTCGGTGCGGAGCTCTTGGTTCGAACCGAAGCGCGACGGGACATCGATTGTGCGGCAGACGATCTCGCAATTCTGACTCGGCTGGGTGGGCGGTTGATCGTCCCAGGAGCGGCCGAATGGCCTCAGCTGTCGTTCAGCTCGTTCACCGGTGCCCGGAGCCGGCCTGCGGCACACGCGCCGCTCGTGTTGTGGGCGATCGGTCCCGAGCAGTTGTCCGACGTGGCAGAGCGCAGTTGTGCGCTCGTCGGCACCAGGGCAGCGACGGCATACGGCGAGCACGTCACGGCCGACCTCGCGGCCGGGTTGGCAGAACGAGACGTGGCGGTGGTGTCGGGCGGCGCGTACGGGATCGACGGCGCGGCACATCGGGCCGCGCTGGCCACCGACGGGCTAACGATGGCCGTGCTCGCGGGAGGCATAGACGTGCCCTATCCGTCCGGGCATTCCGCGCTGTTGCACCGCATCGGCAAGGACGGACTCCTCATCAGCGAATATCCACCGGGTGTCCGTCCGGCCCGGTATCGATTCCTCACCCGAAACCGGCTCGTCGCGGCGATGGGTGGCGCCACGGTGGTCGTGGAGGCGGGGTTGCGCAGCGGGGCGGCCAACACCGCCGCCTGGGCGCAGTCCCTTGGCCGACCGGTCTGTGCCGTGCCGGGACCGGTGACGTCGTCGGCTTCCGCTGGCTGTCACGTGCTCCTGCGCAACAACGCCCACCTGGTCACCCGGGCCGCGGAGATCGTCGAATTGGTCGGCCGCATGGGCGAGCTCGCGGACGAGCCCAGCAGGCCCGGCACGCCGCTCGACGGGCTCTCCACCGCAGAGCTCTGCGTCTACGACGCATTGCCGAGCCGCGGTGCCCGCACGGCCGATCAGGTGGCCGTTGCAACCGGCCTACCGGCCACGCAGGTCTTGGGTCCGCTGGCCACCTTGGAGTTGGCCGGACTCGTGGTACGCGCGAACGGCCAGTGGAAACTCGCCAGGCGGTAGGGGCCCGAGCACGGTAGCGGGCCACCGCACGGTCACCGCTCGTATAGTCGGTGACGTCGCCAACGATCCGAGGAGGTGCGCGTGGCAGGACGTCCGGTCCACACGTTCGAGGTGATCCGCAGCGAGCAGCTGACCCCACACATGATCCGGGTCGTGCTGGGCGGCAGCGGTTTCGACACGTTCACGCCCAATGACTTCACCGACGCCTATGTCAAGATCGTCATCGTTCGCGACGACGTCGACGTCCACGCGCTGCCCCATCCGCTCACCCTCGACAGCTTCAACGAACTGCCCGAGGCGCACCGACCCGTCGTACGCACCTACACCGTCCGTCACACAGATGCCGACCGTCGAGAGCTCGCCATCGACTTCGTGGTGCACGGCGAACACGGTGTCGCCGGGCCGTGGGCGGCGTCGGTGAAGCCGGGCCAACCGGCATACCTGATGGGACCCAGCGGCGCCTACTCGCCGGACCCAGCCGCAGACTGGCACCTGCTCGCCAGCGACGAGGCCGGCCTGCCCGCGCTCAGTGCAGCACTGGAGGCACTGCCGCCCGATGCAATTGGGCGGGCATTCATCGAGGTCAGCGGACCCGACGAAGAGGTGGCCCTGGTCGCACCCGATGGCGTCGAGGTGCGCTGGATCTATCGGGGTGGCCGCGCCGACCTGGTGCCCGAACGCCTGGCCGGCGACTTCGCGCCCCTCATCGCCGAGGTCAAGGAGGCGGACTGGCTGCCTGGGCAGGTCCAGGTCTTCATTCACGGCGAGGCCCAGACCGTCATGCACAACCTGCGCTCATACGTCCGCAAGGAGCGCGGTGTCGAGGCCAAGTGGGCGTCCATCTCCGGGTACTGGCGCCGCGGTCGCACCGAAGAGACCTTCCGCCAATGGAAGGCCGAACTGGCCAAGGCGGAGTCAGGCGCCGGCGCCTGAACAGGGGCTGGCACCCTTAGCTCATGGCGTTCGGCGACTATCAATTCGAGATCTATCTGCAAGGCCTCTCCGGCATCCTGCCGTCGTACCCGATGGCGTTCGCGGAGTTGGAGGCCAAGGCCAAGGCGGCGATGCCGCCCTCGGTGTGGTCGTACGTGGCAGGCGGTGCCGGCGACGAACGCACCCAACGCGTCAACATCACTGCCTTCGAACAGTGGGGCGTGATGCCACGCATGTTCGTCGGCGCCAAAGAGCGCGACCTCTCCGTCGAGATGTTTGGGCTGACGCTTCCGTCG
The DNA here is from genome assembly GCA_025966225.1 of Mycobacterium sp. Classification (GTDB taxonomy): domain Bacteria; phylum Actinomycetota; class Actinomycetes; order Mycobacteriales; family Mycobacteriaceae; genus Mycobacterium. The sequence continues at coordinate 14,136 of JAOPVI010000320.1, forward strand.
CCCGTGTTCATGGCGCCGATCGGGGTCATGGGGATCTGCGCGCAAGACGGACACGGCGACCTGCACGCGGCGCAGGCGGCGGCCCGCACCGGCGTCCCGATGTTGGTCTCGACCCTGACCGCCGATCCGCTCGAAGACGTCGCCGCCCAATTCGGGGACACGCCTGGGTTCTTCCAGCTGTACACGCCGACCGACCGCGACCTGGCCGCCAGCCTGGTGCAGCGCGCCGAGGCGGCCGGGTTCAAGGGCATCGTCGTCACGCTCGACACCTGGGTCCCCGGGTGGCGGCCCCGCGACCTGTCCACGTCGAACTTCCCGCAGCTACGCGGCAAGTGCTTGTCGAACTACACCAGTGATCCGGTGTTCCGCGCCGGGTTGGCGCAGTCGCCGGAGGAGAATCCGCAAGCGGCGATCCTGAAGTGGATATCGGTGTTCGGCAACTCGCTGTCGTGGGCCGACCTGCCGTGGCTGCGATCGCTGACCAAGCTGCCGCTGCTGGTCAAGGGGATCCAGCACCCGGATGACGCACGCCGGGCCATCGATGGCGGCGTGGACGGCATCTACTGCTCCAACCATGGTGGCCGCCAGGCCAACGGCGGCATCCCGGCGATCGACTGCCTGCCGGGTGTCGTCGAGGCCGCAGGCACGGTGCCCGTGCTGTTCGACTCGGGCATCCGCAGTGGCGCCGACATCGTCAAGGCGCTTGCGCTCGGCGCCACGGCCGTCGGCATCGGCAGACCGTACGCCTACGGCATGGCCCTTGGTGGGGCGGACGGAGCGGTGCACGTGTTGCGGTCGCTGCTCGCCGAGGCCGACCTCATCATGGGCGTCGACGGCTACTCCGCGTGCAAGGATCTGACGCCCGATGCCCTCAGACGCGTCGGGTAGTCACCACTCCTTGAGCACGCGCAACTTGCCCGCGTTGACGGCGGCTTCGCGCCTGCGTCGCTTCAACTCGGAGTAGTAGGCGTTGCGCTTGTTGCCCTGGATGTTGAGCGGAACGTCGAGACCGGCGATCAGCTTGTCCTCGAAGTGCCACGGCTCCTGGCGAACCACCCACGATACCAGGGTGTGTTCGGCCATCCACTGGGTGAGCACGGCCTCACCACCCGCGAAGGTGCTCCGTTCGCCCGAACCGATCCGGCGCAACTCGATGCCAAGGTCCTTGGCAAGCAATACCCCCAGCGACTTGCGCAACGTCGAGCCTTCTGCGCTCGCATTGCCGCCACCGAAGTGATACCTGATGCGCTTGCGCAAATCCTCGCTGACCGGCCGCTTCCCGTTCGCAGGCGGTGGCGTCGGACTGATCCCGACGTAGAGCAGTGTCAAACCGTCGCGCTGTTCGCAGCCCGAGACGTCGAGCTCGGCGGGTAGCGTACGGAACCACCAACCGAAGACGCCCGGTTCGCTGGGCACCGGACACGGTTCGTCGAACACTTGATCGCGCGTAAATCGTTGAGCATCAAGGAAACCCGCGATAGCGCTGGCATTTCGGTTCTCAGACATGCACCATCTCCCAGTCGTGCAGGGCACGATGGCCTCGCGAGAGGAAGCCTAGACGTCTTCTCCGCCACCGGGCGCCGACCGTCGCTATTTCCTGGACTCGGGCTGTGTCATCCGTGATCAACCTCGTGAACGAAATCCCAATGCGCCTGGGAGGCATTGAAACTCCCGGAAGCGCCGAACTGCGCGATGTGATCGACGTGCGCTGTGCCCGGCCAGGAATGTGCTACGTCGGCAACCGTGATGAGGCGGACGATGATCGTCGGAACCGTACCGGCGTCCATCCCGCGGGGTCGGAGCACCACGTAGCTGCGGACAGAGTCCAGCACTTGGAACTCGTACGTCTCGGAGCTGACCCCGTCGGGTCCATTCACGCCGTCAAGCCCATGTGCGGGAGCCTAGGTCTGAAGACGATCGCGAGGGACCTGACATGCACGCCCTCCCGATGTCGCCTCTTTTGCGCGTGCAACGAAAGTATCCCCAGGCCGCATCGCTCGGTACCCTGGGAACGCGGACTGAGCGAGGGGACGACCTATGACCCCGATTAGAGATACGGCCGAACAATTCTTCGAAGCTTGTGAGTCGGGGAAGGGCTGGAACGGCTGCGAGCAGTACTGTCAACCCGGTGCGACGTTTGCCGCCCAAGTCGACGCCCTAGCCGGTGTGAAAACCCTTGAGGCCTACACCGAGTGGATGAAGGGCCTGCTCGCACTTCTGCCTGACGGCAACGCAGAGGTACGGTCGTTCGCCGTCGACGAGGCGCGGAACAACGTGGCGGCGTTCGGCGTCTTCCGCGGGACACACACCGGAGCGGGTGGCCCGGTACCACCGACCGGGAAGAGCGCGGCGGCCGACTACGTCTACGTCATGGATTTCGACGGCGACAAGATCCGCCACATGACGAAGATTTGGAACGACGGCATCACGCTACGGCAGCTGGGGTGGGCGTAACGCGGACACGGGCGAGCAATCAGTAGCCAATATCTATGCCAGCCAGACAGATTCAGTCCTGGCTCGGATCGAGGCGGCCAGCATGGACGTCAGTACACCAAGGCCGCGGTACTGCACGCCACCACCTGCTATCCGACACACGTCCTCGCCTCCGTCGCTTGGGCAGGACGCTCTGCGACGGTAGGGGAGTGACCGTTCAACTGGAGGTGGTGCTCGAGGAATTCGACGAGTACCTGGAGCTCCAGCGCGGTCGGTCCGAACACACCCGCCGCGCCTACCTCGGCGACCTGCGCTCGTTGTTCGGGTTTCTCGCCGAACGTGCTCCTGGCGCTTCGCTGGCGGAGTTGTCCGTGCCGTTGTTGCGTTCGTGGCTGGCCGCTCAGGCGGGCGCCGGGGCGGCCCGCACGACGTTGGCGCGGCGCACCTCGGCGGTCAAGACCTTCACGGCATGGGCCTCGCGCAACGGGCTGATCGACGGTGATCCCGCCACGCGGTTGCAGGTCCCCAAGGCCCGTCGGAGTCTGCCAGCGGTACTGCGTCAAGATCAAGCGCTCGATGCCATGAATGCCGCGACTTCCGGTGCACAGCAAGGCGATCCGCTTGCGCACCGCGACCGGCTGATCGTCGAGTTGCTGTACGCAACCGGAATCCGCGTCAGCGAGTTGTGCGGGCTCGACGTCGACGACGTCGACTCGTCCCGTCGGCTGTTGCGGGTGCTCGGCAAGGGCAACAAGCAGCGCACCGTGCCCTTCGGTGAGCCTGGGCTGCGCGCACTGAACGCGTGGCTGGCCGAGGGCAGACCGGCATTGGCCACCGCGGACTCGGGGCCTGCGCTGCTCTTGGGTACGCGTGGGAGGCGGCTGGACCCGCGCCAGGCCAGGACGGTGGTCCACCAGACCATGGCCGCAGTGGACGGCGCGCCTGACATCGGACCGCACGGGCTTCGGCACAGCGCGGCGACGCATCTGCTGGAAGGTGGCGCCGACCTCCGGGTCGTCCAGGAGTTGCTCGGCCACTCCTCGCTAGCCACGACGCAGCTGTACACACACGTGACGGTGGCTCGCCTGCGCGCCGTGCACGATCAGGCCCACCCGCGGGCCTAGCTCATCCGCCCTCATCCGCCCAATGGCTTCAGCCGGATCGGCGTCGTCACCACCAGTCCGAGCGGGTCGACGTAGGCGGCGTTCGCCGCAGCTCCCCACATCGCGCCCCAGTGCAGGCACGCCGCCGCGCCACATCCCGGGTGTCCGGCGACCAAGGTGCCGATCACGGTGCCCGCGTCGACCAGCTGACCTGTCCGGACCTGCGCTTCCACCGGCTCGTAGCTGGTCCGCAGCCCGCCAGGGTGGGCGATGGACACCACCGACCGGTCGGCAAGTCTTCCGGCGAACACCACGGCGCCTGCGGCAGCCGCGTGGACGGCATCGCCCGGCGCCCCGAGCAGGTCCACGCCGCGGTGTCCACGCTGCCAATTTGGGGTCGGTGCGTCGAACACGCGCAACACCGCCGGTCGGGGCCTTAGCGGCCAGTCAAGGCGTCCTTCGTCGCCGGACGCCGGCGGCGCACACGCCAGGGCCAACGCGGCCAACACCGCTGTGCTCTTCATCGCCCCAGTTCAGCGGCGTCGGTAAGGTTCGGGAAGGGGGCGCAGGCGCATCTGTGGACGGCGAAGCCACTGTGGACTGGCGATGGTCTCAAGCACCCATGTCAACGGTGTAAACTGAGTCCAGCAATCCGCATGAGCGGGTTGACTTCGCGCGCCTGCACCGCAGCCCCGTTTTCTAGGGTTTGCTTCGCATTTGTCGAGCGGTCCCGTGTCGGGAATCCCGATACGGGTTCGGCATCGCAGCAGACGCCAGGGTTCGGCCTCACCCGATGCCGGACGTCAACCGACAAAAGTAAGGCCGGCATCAACACATGGCTGTTGTAACCATGAAGCAGCTGCTTGACAGCGGCACCCACTTCGGGCATCAGACCCGTCGCTGGAATCCCAAGATGAAGCGGTTCATCTTCACCGACCGCAATGGCATCTACATCATCGACTTGCAGCAGACGCTGACCTTCATCGACAAGGCGTACGAGTTCGTCAAGGAAACCGTCGCCCACGGTGGCAGCGTCATGTTCGTCGGCACCAAGAAGCAGGCGCAGGAATCGATCGCCGATGAGGCGACCCGCGTCGGCATGCCGTACGTGAATCAGCGCTGGCTCGGTGGCATGCTCACCAACTTCCAGACCGTGCACAAGCGCCTTCAGCGTATGAAGGAACTCGAGTCGATGGAGCAGACCGGTGGCTTCGAGGGTCGTACCAAGAAGGAAATCTTGATGCTGACCCGCGAGAAGAACAAGCTGGAGCGGTCCCTGGGTGGTATCCGCGACATGGCCAAGGTGCCGTCGGCGATCTGGGTCGTCGACACCAACAAGGAGCACCTCGCCGTCAGCGAGGCCATCAAGCTGGGCATCCCGGTCATCGCGATCCTCGACACCAACTGCGACCCCGACGTCGTCGACTACCCGATCCCGGGCAACGACGACGCCATCCGCTCGGCTGCTCTGCTGACCAAAGTGATCGCGTCCGCGGTCGCCGAGGGCTTGCAGGCGCGTGCCGGCGCCGGGTCCAGCGGTGACAAGCCCGAGGTCGAGGGCGCCGAGCCACTGCCAGAGTGGGAGCAGGAACTGCTGGCCAGTGCCACTGCGCCAGGCGCTCCGGCCGAAGCCGCTGCACCCGCAACCGAACCGACCATCACGGAAGGCTGAGATGGCGAATTACACCGCTGCCGATGTGAAGCGCCTTCGGGAGCTCACCGGCTCGGGCATGCTCGACTGCAAGAACGCGCTCGTCGAAGCCGATGGTGACTTCGACAAGGCCGTCGAAGTGCTACGCATCAAGGGCGCCAAGGACGTTGGCAAGCGCTCCGAGCGGGCGACGGCCGAGGGCCTGGTTGCTGCCAAGGGCGGCGCGCTGATCGAGCTGAACTCCGAGACAGACTTCGTCGCGAAGAACGCCGAGTTCCAGACGTTGGCGGACCTGGTCGTCTCGGCGGCTGTGGCTGCCAAGGCGGGCGACGTCGACGCGCTGAAGGCCGCAGTGATTTCTGGCGGCGTGGCGACCGCCACCGTCGAGCAGGCCGTGGCCGACCTTTCGGCCAAGATCGGCGAGAAGCTCGAAATCCGTCGGGCCGCGTACTTCGACGGGGCCGTCGAGACCTACCTGCACAAGCGGGCTGCGGATCTGCCACCCGCCGTGGGTGTGCTCGTGGAGTACACCGGCGGTGACGCCGAGGTGGCGCGCGGAATCGCGCGTCAGGTCGCGGCAATGAAGGCGAAGTACCTGACCAAGGCCGACGTGCCCGAGGACGTCATCGCCAACGAGCGTCGCATCGCCGAGGAGACCGCCCGCGAGGAAGGCAAGCCGGAGCAGGCGCTGCCGAAGATCATCGAGGGCAGGCTCACCGGCTTCCTCAAGGACGTCGTGCTGCTCGAGCAGCCGTCGTTGTTCGAGGACAAGAAGTCCGTCAAGCAGGTGCTCGACGAGGCAGGCGTGACCGTGACCCGGTTCGTCCGCTTCGAGGTCGGGCAGCCCTAACGACACCCCAACTTGAGCGGCTCACCGTCGCTCAACTGAGACCCCGCCTCCACTCCGGCGACCCCGGTTGACGCGGGGTTTCTTCATCCCGTGGTCAGGTTTAGTGCAGGACCTTCTTCAGAATCGCGATCGCCGCGTCGGTCTTGTCCGGGATGGTGCCGAAGTCCTTACCTTGGACCTCGACGCTGAATATTGCGTTGTCGCCGACGGCGATCGCGGAACTCTTGCTGTCAGACGCCCAGGCCTTGCCCTTGTCACCGACGTCGATCGATTGCACCTCGGCATTGGCGGCATTTCCTTCGCCGACCATCGAGGCGATCTGTTCGTCGGCGACGAGTTTGGAACCCGACACGACGACCACCTCGATGTCGCCGGTGTAGTAGCAGCCGCCCGCGATGACCATGTTTCCTCCGGCAGGTCCCGTGACGGGCGATCCGACGAGGTCGCCGATCTCGTTCGAGCTCGGACAATCGAGGGCCCCTCCACCGAGGGCGCCCGACACCGTGCTGGACACCTCGCGGTAGACCCAATAGGCACCGAGACCCCCCGCCACGAAGACGACGCCGACGATGACGATGACGGTGATCCAGATTCCCCGTGACTTCTTGACCGGTGGTGCGCCATGCGAGAAGGCAGCGCCGGCAAGGGGTTGCGCGGGTTGAGGCGGTCGATACCCGGGCGCAGGCTGCTGCGTCGGTTGCGGTGGATACCAGCGGCCATCGGAGGCGCGCCACCAACCGGGCCCGGGGGGTCCACTGGTCATCGGCATCCCCCGCCGTCCGAGACTGTTGCGTGATCGGTGAGTCTAGGTGAGGTTCCAGCCAGGCGAGCGGGCAATTCACCGCTTGTTACCGTCGAGGGATGCCACCCGTATCTGCCTTCACTGACGATGCCCTTGGTGACCATGACGCGGTTGGGCTCGTCGAGGCCTTGGCGTCCGGGGCGGTGTCCCCCGGCGAACTGATCGAGGCGGCCATCGCCCGCACCGAGAAGGTGAACCCGGAGCTCAATGGGCTGGCGTACGAGGCGTTCGATCGAGCGCGGAAGCGCGCCACCGCAAAGCGGCCCTACGGCGGCTACTTCAACGGCGTGCCGTCGTTCGTCAAGGACAACATTGCTGTCGCCGGCATGCCGATGAGGCTCGGTACCGACGCGTGGGAACCCCGGCCGCCCACCGAAGACGGCGATTTCGCCAGGGCCTACCTGGCGACGGGGTTGGTGCCGCTCGGTCGGACGCGCATGTCGGAGTTCGGTTTCAGCGGGTCGGCAGAGCATCCGCGGCTCGGGCCCGTCCGCAATCCCTGGAATCCGGACTTCACCGCGGGCGCATCGTCGTCGGGGTCTGGCGTCTTCGTCGCGTCGGGCGTCGTGCCGATCGCTCATGCGAACGACGGCGGAGGGTCGATCAGGATCCCCGCCGCGTGCAACGGGCTTGTCGGGCTCAAGGCGTCGCGCGGGCGGGTTCCGCTCGACAAGGAAGTGCGCGCGGCGCCCGTGAAAATCGTCGCGGACGGCGCACTCACCCGGTCGGTACGCGACACCGCGGCGTTCTTCCGGGAATTGGAGCGGGTGTACCGCAACCCCAAGCTGCCGCCCGTCGGAGACGTGACTCAGCCGGGGAGGCAGCGCTTGCGGATTGCGGTGTGCACCCAGTCGATCGCACGCGACGCGAGCCCCGAGGTCACCGAGCTCACGCTCAAGACGGCGGCGTTGCTCGAGGAACTCGGCCATCGGGTGACGACCATCGACAACCCCGTGCCCGCGGGGTTCAAGGACGACTTCCTGCTGTACTGGGCGTTTCTGGCCTTCGCGATCGTGCGTGGCGGTCGCATGATGTTCGGGCCGACGTTCGATCGCACGAAGCTCGATCACCTGAGCCTGGGCCTGGACGCCACCGCCGCGCGCAACCTCCATCGCGTTCCGTTGGCGGTGGCACGGCTCGCCAGGTCGCACCGCATCACCGCGAGGCTGGGGCAGCAGTACGACGTCGTGCTGAATCCGACGTTGGCCGAAGTCACCCCGCGGATCGGGCACCTGGACCCGATGGCCGACTACGACCAGATCATCGACCGACTGATCGCGTGGGTCGGGTTCACGCCGCTGCAGAATGCGACGGGCGATCCGGCGATCTCGCTACCGCTCGCGCAGTCGGCCGACGGCATGCCGGTGGGGATGATGTTCGCCTCGACCGTTGGGCACGAGGCCAGGCTGCTCGAGCTGGCCTACGAACTCGAAGAGGCCACGCCATGGCGCAGAATCCAGGACTGGCCATGACCGGATTCGGCCGCCGCAGGTGATCAGACAACGAAATCCGTAGCCCGCACGACACAGCGTCGTAACGGTCAGGGCCCGAGTTAACCTGCGCGACACCAGCCGTGGCAACGGGTGAAACACCATGATCCCACCATTTTGCTGTGGAGTCCCTTGCGACCACAACCGTTGGATCACCGTCGATCGCCAAGGCTTCCGGGAATACCTTCGGGTACCTCGTCCGGTTCGCGCTGGCCAATATCCGGCGTAGACCTGAACGGTTCGTGCTGTCCGTGCTTGGCATCGCGTTGGCGATCGCCTGTGTCACCGTGGTCCGTACCATCTCGTCGAGTTTCGCGATCACCGGCGCAGATTCGGTCACCGATGTGCTGGGTGGCGCCCAGTTGTGGGCGGTGCCTGCAGCCGGTGTGCAATACGACCCCGATGTCCAGGCGCTGGTCGCGGGCGGCCCTGCCCCTGAGTTGACGCTTCCCCCCAGGTGGACCGGCTTCCGCACGCTGTCAGGTGTCACGACCATCGACGGGACGTCCGTCTCGGTGCGGGGCAGCGACCAGATCGCAAGCGGCCAAGCCACTTTCGGCTCGGCACTGGCCGGCCGGATCGGCCTGACGCCGGGTGACCACGTAGTGATAGGCGGTCAGAGTTTGATCGTGAGCGTCTCGGGTACGGGGCAGTCGGTGTCGGTATCCACCGAACTGGCCCGCTCGGCGGTCGGGGAGCACGGATGGTGGACGTTGTTCGCCCCGCCGGGGGACGCGAAGAGCCGCGATCTCGCGCAGAAGTTCAGCATCGCGACGGGGTTGCCATCGACGTCGGATCCATCCGTCATGCCGGAGGCCGCCGGTTCCGGGCTCGTCTACGACACAGTCGGTGGCTCAGGCCCACTGACCTTCGAGCAGAAGTTCTCGGCACTGTTCTCTGGCAAGGTCACCAGTTCGACGCTCGGGCTCATTTCAACCATCGGCCTCGCCCTTGGCTTCGTCATCGCGGTGTCGTCATTCCTCGCCGCCGTGCAGGAGCGCAAGCGCGAATTCGGCATCATGTCCAGCATCGGGTTGGCCGACGAGGTGCTCTACTTCTTTCTCGTCGAGTCTGCGATCGTCTTCATCGTGGCCTACCTGCTCGGAGTCCTTGGCGCGGGAGTCGCAGTGGCACTTGTGATTCCCGGCATCGCAACGCCGACCGCATGGCTCCAGGCGGCGGGCATGGTGGCGGCGTTCCTGCCTGCCATGGCAATCGTCGGTGCCTTGGTTCCGGTGCACCGGTTGCTTCAACAACGACCCGTCGACCTATTGGGGGAGCGCTGATGTTCGGGGCGAGCGAAGCGAACGGGAAACCATGCTGAGCAAGGGCCTCGCATACGGCTGGCTTTCCGCGCGACGACGCATCGGTGAGCTGGTGCTGCCGATCGTCACCACCGCAACGGGGGCGTTCCTCGTCGTCATCGTATTCGGGATGTCCGACGGAATCCGCGCCCAGTCGGCGGCTCTGGGCCACGCCGACGAGATCGGACGCGCAGTCGTGCTGATCGCGGTGACCGTGTTGCTCGTCGGCGTCGTCGAAGTCGCTGTCGCCACTACTCGAACTGTCGCGCACCGGACCCGCGAACTGGGGGTGCTCGGCGCCAATGGGGTTCCTCGCGCACCGGTGGTGGCCGCGCTGCTCGTTGAACCCGTGGTCGCTGCGGTGCTCGGCGCGGTCGCTGGCGCCGCACTGGCCGCCGGCATCGCCATGGTGCTCGGGGCAACGGGTTTCGTGCCCACCGGAGTTGCGGTCACCGGCCTGCTCTTCGGCGCGGGGATCGCCGTCGGAGTCTCCATCGCCGCCGCCCTTGCCACCAGCGTCGTGCCCACTTGGACCGCAGCGTCGCGGCCACCGATTCGTTCACTCTCCACGGGAGGCTGATTCATGACGGTCATCAAGGACACCACCGACATCGCTTCGGGCGCCGCCGAGGCGCCATCGGCGGCTTCGGGCGTCGACACTGCGCCCGTCATCGAGATCTCCGATGTCTGGAAGCTTCACAAGCTCGGCGACGAGGTCGTCAAGGCGCTGATAGCCGCCGAACTACGGGTAATGCCAGGCGAGTTCGTCTGCTTGATGGGACCGAGCGGCAGTGGGAAGTCCACCCTGCTCAACATCATCGGTGGGCTGGACCGACCAACGAAGGGGTCGGTGAGGGTGGCGGGCAAGGACACCGGCCTGCTGACCGAAAGTCAGTTCGCCGCATTGCGGCACGACACCATCGGCTTCATCTTCCAGAGCTACAACCTGATTCCGTTCCTTTCAGCCGTCGAGAACGTCGAGCTGCCGTTGATGTTCGAACCGTACGACCGAAAGTCGTTGCGCAAACGAGCCATGGAGTTGCTCGAATTGGTCGGCCTCGGTCACCGCATTCATCATCAACCGACGAAGATGTCCGGCGGCGAGCAGCAGCGCACTGCCGTCGCACGGTCGCTCATCAGCAATCCGACGCTGGTGCTCGCCGACGAGCCGACGGCGAACCTCGACCACAAGACGGGGGAGACGATCGTGCGGATGCTGCGCGACCTTTGTTCAACGATGGGCGTCACCGTGGTCGCCAGCACCCATGACCCGATGGTGGCCGAAGAAGCCAGCCGTGTCGTTCGAATGAAAGACGGACAGATCGTCAACTGACCACCCCGCAAGGGACCCCGATTGAGAGAGCAGACATGACACAAGAACTCGAGGCGGCGCGGACAACCGAGCGCGACGCACTGATGACCACTGAGCTCGTCCCCGAGCAGATCCTGCCCAAGGTGCTCAGCACTTTCGGGCTCACCGCCACATACGTATTCATCATCTGCTGGATCACCGGGTCATCGGTGATGGCAGGCGGCGGGTGGACGGCGCTACCGATGTGGATCCTCGGCATCATCACCTTCCTGGTGCCCGCGGGCCTCGCGGTCGCCGAGCTGGGCAACCTGTGGCCTGGTCAAGGCGGGGTGTACATCTGGGCGTTCCGCACGATGGGCGACAAGATGGCGTTCCTCGGCGGTTACCTGTCGTGGGTTCCGGTGGTGCTCAACACCGCATCGTCGCCCGCGATCGTGCTCCAGCTCCTACTGTTGGCCTTCCACGCCGAACTCGGGCTGACACTCAGCATCATCATCCAGTTGGTGATCCTGTGGACGGTGGTGGGCTTGGCGCTCGCCAAGCTGGCCGCGAACCAGAGGATCATGAACTACACGTTCCTCGTCTACATCGCGCTGACTCTGACGATCTTCATCTCGGCCGTCATCCACGTGATGGGCCACGGGTCCGCGACGCCGTTCAGCATGCACGACGCTCTGGTGCCCAACTTCATCACCGGAGGCTTCCTCTACGGCACCGTGCTCCTGTACTTGGTCGGTGTGGAGACCCCGTTCAACATGGGTGCCGAATTCCTATCGGTGAAGAAGAGCGCCACCAAGATGATCGCGTACGGTTCGGCAGCGCTCATCTGCATCTATCTGTTGACGACGCTCGGGACGATGATGGTGCTGCCCGGTCCCGAGATCAACGCGGTGACCGGCGTGATCGGCAACCTTGGCGTGTCGGGTTTCCCAGGCTTGATGGAGATTTGCGCGGTCGTGCTGGCGGTGATCGTGTTCGTCGCGATGACGACCTATCAGGTGGCGTACTCGCGGTTGATCTTCGTCTCCGGTCTGGAGCGGCACCTACCGCGCATCTTCACCCACCTCAACCCGCGCACCCGCAACCCGGTCACCGCGATCCTCGTTCAGGGTGTGCTGTCGTCGCTGATCCTGGTCGGGCTGTACTCGCAGAGCAGCATGGCCAACGTCACGATCTACCTGCAAGGTGGGTTGAGTGTGGTCTGGCTGATCTCCGGCTTCTTCTTCTTCATCCCGCTGGCCATCGCGCGCAAGAAGTACGCGGATCGCTATGCGAGCGAGGACTTTTGGCGCATCCCCGGTGGCATGCCGGTGGTGTACCTGGTGGTCGTCCTCGGCGTGGTGGCGACCTGCGCGGGCGTGTACTACTCGTTCGCGGCACCGTGGATACCTGGCATGGAACCATCCCTCTGGATGACGTGGGTCGGTTCGATCGCTGCGGGCATGTTCGTGCTCGGCGGCATCGTGTACTTCTTCGGCCGCCGCTCGGCCACGAAGTTGACGAAGGAGGACTCGCTTGCGCACCTGGCGGTCCTCGACCTGACCAAATCAGAACCGACGAGCTAGAGGGAGCCTGACCGATGACCCTGGACAGCAGCACGCTGAGCGCGGACGCTACCGAGGACAAGACCCACTATCCACTGGACCCGCTGGCGGGGGCCGAGATCGCGGCGGCCGCCAAGGTCATTACCGAGTCCGAATACGGCACGCCGACACTGAAGTTCGTGATGATTCAACTGGCGGAGCCCGAGAAGACCGCGGACTTGACGTTCGCGGGTGCGGTCGCCGTACCGCGGTGTGCCTTCGTCACGATGTACGACGGCGCGGCCAAGTTGGTCCACGAGGCGGTCGTCGATCTGGGCGCCCGGGTCGTCGACTCGTGGAAGTCGATACCCGGCCGCTTCCCGTCGTATCTGGTCGAGCACATGACCGGAGTGGAGGAGAAGGTCCGGGAAGATCCGCGGTGGCAGGAAGCGATGCTCAAGCGCGGCATCACGGACTTCAGTCTCGCGATGATCGACCCTTGGCCCGCAGGCTATTACGGCCAAGGCGACCACTACGACAACTCGCCGCTGATCTGCCGGCCCTTGACCTTCATGCGCGCGGCACCGTCCGAACACGGTTACGCGCGGCCGGTCGAGGGCGTGATCGTCACGTTCGACCTGGACGCGATGGAGGTCATCGACATCGAGGACCACGGCGTGGTGCCACTGCCTCCCACGGCGGGCAACTACGATCCGAAGTTCATGTTCGACGCGAACAACCGGCCCGCCTTCACCGAGTTCAGGTCCGACGTCAAGCCGATCGAGATCACGCAGCCCGATGGGCCCAGCTTCACGGTCGATGGCTGGCACGTGACGTGGCAGAAATGGTCACTGCGCCTTGGCTTCAACCCGCGCGAGGGCATCGTGCTCAACGAGCTCGCCTATACCGACCGCGGCGTGACCCGGCCCATCGTCTATCGGGCCTCGCTGTCGGAAATGGTGGTGCCCTATGGCGATACGGCCCCGACCCATTGGAACAAGAATGTGTTCGACATGGGTGAGATCGGCATGGGATTCTCGGCGAACCCGTTGACGCTGGGTTGTGACTGTCTCGGCGAGATCCGCTACTTCGACGCCACGGTCAACGACTCCGATGGCAACCCCGTGATCATCCCCAACGCCATCTGCATGCACGAGGAGGACTACGGGATCTCCTGGAAGCACACCGACTTCCGCACCGAGGAGGTCGAGGTCCGGCGTTCGCGGCGCCTGGTCATCTCGATGATCTGCACCGTCGGCAACTACGAGTACGGCTTCTTCTGGTACCTCTACAACGACGCCTCGATCGAGGTCGAGGTGAAGCTGTCGGGAGTGTTGACCACCGGTGCCGTCGCCGACGGCGAGGTGCCGCGGTGGGGCAAGATGGTCGCACCCGGCATCTATGGGCCGAACCATCAGCACTTCTTCAACTTCCGGCTCGACATGAGCGTCGACGGAGCCGGAAACAGTGTGTACGAAGTGGATTCGATTCCCGAGCCCGATCCGGCGCTGAACCCGCACCACAATGCGTGGATCACGCAGGACACGCTGGTGGCCTCGGAGGCCGAGGGTGCGCGGGACTGGGATTGGAAGACCGGCCGGTACTGGAAGGTCACCAACCCGTCGAAGCGCAACGAGCTCGGTAGCCCGGTGGCCTACAAGCTGGTGCCGAGGGAGATCGTGCCGGTGATGGTGCAGGAGGGGTCCTACATCTACGACCGTGCGCGGTTCGTGCAGCACAACCTCTGGGTGACCAAGTACGACCCAGCCGAGAAGTTCGCTGCGGGTGACTACATGTACCAATCTGCCGATGCGCAAGGCCTGCCGGAGTTCGTCGCCGACGACGCGCCGCTCGAGGACACGGACGTCGTGCTCTGGTACACGCTCGGGGCACATCACGTGGTTCGGCCGGAGGATTGGCCGGTCATGCCGTGTGCCTACACCGGATTCCACCTGAAGCCGATCGGATTCTTCGATGGGAACCCGGCGCTCGACATTCCGCCGTCACCGCCGAAGGCGTGTCACCACCACTGAGCCGAGTCCCGAAAGCCTAGTCGAATACGGCGAGGATGCGCTTCAAGTCCCGTCGGTCCCGTTCGTTCAGTGGCGCAAGGACGCGCTCTTCGGACGCGCGGACGCCCGCGTCGGTGCGCTTGAGCAACGCGTGGCCCTCGCGAGTCAACTCGGCAGGCAGCGAGCGTCCCGACGCCACCGAGGTGGGGCGGCCGACGAGCCCTCGGTCCTGAAGTCCACGGACGACCATGTTCATCGCCTGCGGGGACACCATGACGTCGCGAGCGAGATCGGCGTTGGACCGCCCTGGCGAGTGCGACAGGATCCGCATGCAGATGTATTGCGGGAAGCTCAGTTCCAACGGCTCCAGTGCGGTGGCTATCACCTCGATGCGCAACGTGGTCGCGAGCCGGTTCAGCAGATAGCCAAGCGGCTGGTCGGTGGCATCGGTCATGTCAACCATCTTGACACATATCAATTAGGTTGATATACCGGATTCATGACAAGACCTACCGACGAGATGTTCGATTCCGCCTACCGCGGCGAGGCCGACGAGATGGGCCCAGGAAACCGGCCGCCGTGGAGCATCGGTGAACCGCAGCCCGAGATCGCCGCACTCATCGAGGCGGGCAAATTCCACGGCGACGTACTCGACGCGGGGTGCGGCGAGGCCGCGACGGCGTTGTACCTCGCCGAGCGGGGGGTCACCACGGTCGGGCTCGATCAGTCCCCGACGGCCATCGAACTGGCCAGGGCGGAAGCCGCTCGGCGTGGGCTGACCAATGCGTCCTTCGACGTCGCCGACATCAGTGCCTTCACCGGATACGACGGGCGGTTCGGCACCATCGTCGACTCGACGCTCTTCCACTCGATGCCGGTGGAACTGCGCGACGGCTATCAGCAGTCGATCGTGCGCGCCGCGGCCCCCGGTGCGTCCTACTTCGTACTCGTATTCGACCGGAACTCCATGGCGGCGGGCCCGGCCAACCCCGTGACCGAAGCCGAACTCCGCGAGGTGGTGTCCAAGTACTGGGTCATCGACGACGTGCGGCCTGCGCGCATCCACGCCAACGTGCCCGAGAACTTCGCCGAGCAGTTCGAGGGTTTTGCGGGCGCTGACATCCGCGACGAGGCCAAGGGCCGCAAGTCCGTCGCCGCCTGGTTGCTGTCGGCCCATCTGGGCTAGCCACCCGGCCGCAGCTACCCGTTGGCGCCCCCAATCCAGCCATTTGGCAGGATTGGGGGCGCCGTCGTCGTCAGGCACCGAATGGCAACGTCGCGCATGGACCCGAAGGGAGCCACGATGGCGGTGCCTGGAGCAGGCCCAGCCGGCCAGACAGCCCCGTATCGGCCGATGTACTCCCGCGTCGTACTCAAGCTCGGCGGGGAGATGTTCGGCGGAGGTCAGGTCGGCCTCGACCCCGACGTGGTCGCCCTCGTCGCCCGCCAGATCGCCGAGGTAGTGCGTAGCGGTGCACAGGTGGCCGTCGTCATCGGTGGCGGCAACTTCTTCCGCGGCGCGCAGCTTCAGCAGCGCGGCATGGAGCGCACCCGCTCGGACTACATGGGCATGCTCGGCACCGTGATGAACAGCCTTGCGCTGCAGGACTTCCTGCAGAAGGAGGGCATCGACACCCGCGTTCAGACCGCCATCACGATGGGTCAGGTCGCCGAGCCGTACATTCCGCTGCGCGCCCGCAGGCACCTGGAGAAGGGGCGCGTGGTGATCTTCGGCGCGGGCATGGGGCTGCCGTACTTCTCCACCGACACCACCGCTGCCCAACGGGCGCTGGAGATTGGCGCCGAGGTGGTGCTGATGGCCAAGGCCGTCGACGGCATCTTCACCGACGACCCTCGCACGAACCCGGATGCCGAACTGCTTACCTCCATCACGCACCGCGAGGTCATCGATCGCGGACTCCAGGTCGCGGACGCCACGGCGTTCAGCCTCTGCATGGACAACCGCATGCCCATTCTGGTGTTCAATCTGCTGACCGATGGAAATATCGCGCGTGCGGTCGCAGGTGAGAAGATCGGAACACTTGTCACCACGTGACGGGCGGACGAAGGAGAAGCGACAGTGATCGACGAAACCCTCTTCGACGCCGAGGAGAAGATGGAGAAGGCGGTGTCGGTGGCGCGCGACGACTTGGCGTCGATTCGCACCGGCCGCGCCAACCCGGGCATGTTCTCGCGCATCAACATCGAGTACTACGGGGCGATGACGCCCATCACTCAGCTTTCGAGCATCAACGTCCCCGAGGCGCGGCTCGTCGTCATCAAGCCCTACGAGGCGAGTCAGCTGCGGAGCATCGAGGACGCCATTCGCAATTCCGATCTGGGGGTCAACCCCGGCAATGACGGCAACGTCATCAGGATCTCGATTCCCCAGCTCACCGAGGAGCGCCGTCGGGAACTCGTCAAGCAGGCCAAGTCCAAGGGTGAGGACGCCAAGGTCTCGGTGCGCAGCATCCGTCGCAAGGCGATGGAGGAGTTGAGCCGTATCAAGAAAGACGGTGAAGCCGGCGAAGACGAAGTGAGCCGCGCCGAGAAGGACCTCGACAAGTCCACCGCGACGTACACCGGCCAGATAGACGACTTGGTCAAGAACAAAGAAGGCGAGCTGCTGGAGGTCTAGTGCTCCAGCGACCGATCGTGGCAGACACCGACACCGCTTCCGCCGACGGCGCAGGCGCCTACACCGATCCGCCGAAGAAGGTGGGGCGGGCTGGTCGCAACCTGCCCGCCGCCATCGCGGTGGGAGCCTTCCTCGGGTTCGGCGTCATCGCCATTCTGGTGTGGGCCCCCCTTGGGTGGGTGCCCGTCGTGGCGGTCGCGATGGGCCTCGCGACGCACGAGGTGGTCCGTCGGCTGCGCACGGCCGGATATGCGATTCCGCTCGTCCCACTTCTCGTTGGCGGTCAGGCCATCGTCTGGTTGACGTGGCCGTTCGGGCCGACTGGTGCGTTCGGGGCCTTCGGCGCCACCGTCGTCGTCTGCATGATCTGGCGGCTGCTTTCGGGTGGCCTGAAGAACGCCCCGGAAAACTATCTGCGCGACATCACGGCGACCGTCTTCCTGGCGGCCTGGATTCCGCTGTTCGGCGCATTCGGCGCACTGCTCGTCTACCCCGATGACGGACGATGGCGGGTGCTGTGTCTGATGCTCGGCGTTGCCTTCTCCGACATCGGCGGTTATGCGGCCGGGGTGCTGTTCGGCAAGCACCCGATGGTGCCCGCGATCAGCCCGAAGAAGTCGTGGGAGGGCTTCACCGGTTCGCTCATATGCGGTACCGCGGCCTCCGTGCTCGCAGTGGCCTTCCTGCTCGGCAAGCCGGCGTGGGTCGGCATCCCGCTCGGCCTCATGCTGGTGATCACCGGCACGCTCGGCGATCTGATCGAGTCTCAGGTCAAACGCGACCTCGGCATCAAGGACATGGGCACACTGCTACCGGGGCACGGCGGGCTGATGGACCGGCTCGACTCGGTGCTGCCGTCGGCCGTCGCGACCTGGATCGTCCTTACGCTGCTGGCCTGACGCCCTCGCGTTGAGCCAGCAGGCCAGCGCCCCCAGCACCAGCCCGACACCGGTGCCGATGTCGACTCGTTGGCCCAACATGAGCCACGACAGCACCCCTGCGACGGCGGGGATGAGACAGAACAGCATGGCTACGGCGGCGGCACCATGCAGGTTGATCGCTCGCACGTACAACGACAACCCGAGCACCGCGTTGAGCAAGACCACTCCGGCGACCGCGAGCGCGGCCTTGGTGGCGTCGTGGACCGCGAATGGCGTGGTCAGGGCGAGGATGATCGCCGGGATGAACGCCACGGCGTTCTGTACTCCGGTCGAGGCGCGGAAGTCGACGTCGGCGCAGAAGCGCTGCTGGTAAACCCCGCCCGCAGCCAGGCCGACGAGCGCGACGAGCAGGAGCATTACCGCCGGGTCGACGCCGCCCTCGGCGATCAGCCGACTCGCGCACGCCGCGAGCACCGCTGCGACGCCGAGTATCAGGGCGACGATCCTCATCGGGCTCAGTCGGTCACGCAGGAACGCCGCCGCCAACAGCGCGGTGGCCACCGGGTTCATCGCGACGATCACCGCGCACAGCACCGCGGGAGCGCCGAGTTGCACCGCGTAGTACAGCGTGCAGAACTGGACGGCCTGCATCAACAGCCCGACCACCCCGACGTGGCCGAGCTTGCGGCCCTTCGGGAAGCTGACCTTGGCGATGCGCGCCCAGGCGCCGAGGATGACGGCGGCGAATCCGAACCGGATTGCGAGCACCGCCATCGGAGTCATGCCAATGACGGCCAGGTTGCCGATCGGGTAGCCCAGTGCGTAGAAGAAGGTCACCGCCGACGCGGTTCGGATCGGCATGCGGGTCGGCGTCATGAGGCCATGGTGGCGGTCGCATGCGACGCGGTCCAACGAATATTGGCGATCTCGAACGATCGTGATTCGTGATCAATACGTCGATAAGTGCGCCGAATCGCAGATCGTCGGGGATTCTTTGATCGTATCTGCTGATCGGAGTACCTTGGCGGCATGAGTCAGGCCCTGGACATCGCGCCGCTGCGCAGCGTGGTGGCCGTGGCCGACTGTGGCGGATTTCACCGCGCGGCCGCCGTACTGCACCTGACGCAGTCGGCCGTCAGCCAGCACGTGCGGCGCGTCGAGGCAGTGGTCGGCGGGCCAGTCGTCGAGCGCTCGGGCCGCGGTGTCGCGTTCACCGAGTTGGGCCACCGGGTGCTGGGCCACGCGCGCACGATCCTGGCGGCGCACGATGCGGCGCTCGACGAGCTAGGGGCCGCCGAAGAGCGTGTGCTGTTGATCGGCGCCACCGAACATGGTGCCGACGTGATGCTGCCAGGGCTGACCGATGCACTAGGCCAGCGCTTGCCGGATTGGCGCCTGCGCTTCCGGCTCGACCGCAACGTTACGCTCGCGGAGGCCATCGAGCACGGGGTCGTCGATCTGGCGGTGATGCTCGACGGTTCTGGCCTCGACCCGGCCAACGCCTCGGGAATGGTTGCCCTGAAATGGATTTCGGGGCGCACATTCTCTGCGGCGGCCAAGGACCCGCTGCCCGTGGTCGTGTTCTCCGAGCCCTGCACCCTGCGTGAGCCCACCTTCGCCGCGCTCGATCGCATCGGGGTGCCCTACCGCATCGCGGTCGAGAGCTCCGACCTCTCCGGCCTCTTCGCCGCCGTACGCTCCGGGTTGGGAGTGGCGCTGCTGCCCATGATCGGTCGACTCCCGGACGGGCTGTGCCTCGCCGAGGGCCTGCCGCCGGCCAGCCGTGCGTCGGTGTTCGTGCGGGGGCGCGTCGGTGTCGATGCCGACGTGCTTGCGGCCGTCGAACGAGTAGTCCGCGACATACTGGACGAATCGTGAAGCAGGAATTGATCTTCAACGCGCCGCGCCGGGGGATGCCGCCGCGGCACTTCGCCGACCTCGACGACGACGGTCGTGCGACCGCGGTCACGGAGTTGGGGTTGCCCGCATTTCGGGCCAAGCAGCTGGCCAGCCAGTACTTCGGACGGCTGATCGCCGACCCGCAACTGATGACCGACCTGCCCGCAGCGGTGCGCGGCCAAGTGGCCGAGGCGCTGTTCCCGCAGTTGCTGTCCGTGGTGAAGGCCATCGAATGCGACGCGGGGGACACCAGGAAGACGTTGTGGCGCGGAGGCGACGGCACGACGTTCGAGTCGGTGCTGATGCGCTATCCGCAGCGCAACACCGTCTGCATCTCATCGCAGGCCGGTTGCGGGATGGCCTGCCCGTTCTGTGCGACCGGCCAGGGCGGGTTGACCCGAAACCTTTCGACGGCAGAGATTCTCGAACAGGTCCGGGCTGCTGCGGCCGCCATGCGCGACGAGCACCGCGGTGGCCGGATTGCGGGCTCCGCCCGCGGTGGCCGGTTGTCGAACATCGTCTTCATGGGCATGGGCGAGCCGCTGGCCAACTACAACCGGGTGCTCGCCGCGGTGCGCCGCATCATCGCTCCCGCACCACACGGTTTCGGCATCTCCGCACGGTCGGTGACGGTGTCGACGGTCGGGTTGGCACCCGCCATTCGCAAGCTGGCCGACGAACACCTCGGCGTCACGCTCGCACTGTCGCTGCATGCGCCGGACGACGAACTCCGCGACACGCTGGTGCCGGTCAACAACCGGTGGAAGGTCTCCGAAGCGCTCGATGCGGCAAGGTATTACGCCGACGTGACCGGTCGACGGGTGTCCATCGAGTACGCCTTGATCCGCGACGTCAACGACCAGCCTTGGCGGGCCGATCTACTCGGCAAGAAGCTTCACGGCGCGCTTGGTCCGCTGGTGCACGTCAACCTGATTCCGCTCAATCCGACGCCTGGCAGCCAATGGGACGCCAGTCCCAAGCCCGTCGAGCGGGAGTTCGTCAAAAGAGTGAAGGCGCATGGGGTCTCGTGCACCGTCCGCGACACTCGTGGCCGCGAAATCGCCGCCGCCTGCGGTCAATTGGCAGCCGAGGGTTAGGCCGCACCCGCGAGAGTGAACTCAGGCAACAGTCCACTCGCACTTTCCTTGCCTGGTTTCACTCTCGCGACGTCGGCCCGTTGACGCTCCACACCGCTTCGTCGCGGAGGTGGCGACTACGCCAGCGGTCGTCCGTGCGCAGGAGGTCGTGGAAGTAGTAGCCGCCGAAGTAGCTCAATGCGGCCTTACCGGTACAGCAGCGGTGATTGCGGTTTCGTCCGCGGACATGTCGACTATTCCGGCATTCCGATGGTCTTGGCCTCGAGGTATTCACGGTAGCCCTCGTCGCCGTTGCGGCGGCCGAGGCCGCTCTGCTTGGTGCCGCCGAAGGGGCTGCTGATGCCGAAGTGGGACTTGCCGTTGATGGTGACGTTGCCGGTGCGCATCCGCTTGGCGATGGCGAACGCCCGGTCGACGTCGGCGGAGGACACTTCGCCGGACAGTCCGTAGATCGAGTTGTTGGCGATCGCGACGGCTTCGTCGTCGGTGCCGTATGGCGTGACGGTGAGCACCGGGCCGAAGATCTCCTCCTGCGCGATCTGGGAGTCGGGGTCGACGTCGGCGAGCAGTGTCGGCTGCACGTAGTAGCCGGTGGGCAGATTCTCGGGAATGCCACCACCGGTGACCAACCGGGCGCCGGAGTCGATCCCGGACTTGATGAGGCCGAGCACCTTCTGGCGCTGTGTTTCGCTGATCTGCGGGCCCTGCATGTTGCCCGGTGTCCACGGGTCGCCGACGGGGAAGCCTGCCATCATCGTCTTGAGGATCTCCACGCCTTCGTCATAGCGGCTGCGCGGCAACAGGATCCGGCTGGGCAGGATGCAGGACTGGCCGCTCATCACGCACGCCATCATCGCGGCCATCGGCAGCGCGGAGTTGAAGTCGGCGTCGTCGAGCACGATGTGGGCGGACTTGCCGCCCAACTCCAGCAGCGTCTTCTTCACCGTCGGCGCCCCGGCCGCCAGGATCGCGCGCCCGGTGGCCGTCGACCCGGTGAACGTGATCATGTCGACCCGCGGATCGGCACTCAGCGCGGCACCGACCTCATTGGCGTTGGACACCACGACGTTGAACACCCCGGCCGGGATGTCGGTCTCCTCGGCGACGATTCGGCCGTACTCGCTGCCCGACCACGGGGTCAGCTGGGCGGGCTTGAGCACCACGGTGTTGCCGGCGATCAACGCGGGCACGGTCTCGGCGATGTTGAGGTAGAACGGCACGTTCCACGGAGTGATCGCTCCGACGACGCCGATCGGCTCGTAGTGGATCTTTCGAAGCGCCGGACCTAGCTGGGTGGGATGGACCCCGGTGTCGACCAGGTACTCGAAGTTGCGGCCGTGCTCGGCCCAATGCGTGACTTCTTCGATCGGGGACTCGATCTGGCTGCCCGAGACGGTGATCGGGCAGCCGACCTCGGTGATCACCATTCGGCGCAGTCGTTCCTTGTTGCGCTCCAGCGCCTCGGCCAACTGGGTCAGGCAGTGATAGCGGAAATCCAGATCGCGCGACCAATCGGTCTCGTCGAACGCCCGCCGTGCGGCACCCACGGCGCGCTCCATGTCGGCGACGGTGCCGTCGGTTGCCTGGCCTGCCACCTGCTCGCTGGCCGGATGGATCACGTCGAACTTCGCACCACTGCCGGTGTATTGGAGCTCGCCGTCGATCAACATCCGCTCGTCGCCGGCCAACACCCCTGAATCGCTCTGCACGCTCGTCATCTACCTAGCCTTACAAACTATCTACGAAGTGTCACGCCTTTGGCTGATCTCCCTTGATGGGATACGGCTGACGCGTTGCCAGGCGATCGGGGTTCGTCAATTGCCCGGTTCCGGAGGCTTGATGCCCGCCGCGTGACGGAGCTGGGCGAGGAATTGTTCGCCATCGTCGCTGCGCACGATGTAGTGCGCAATCGCGACCCGGACGGCCGTCGCGGCCTTGACCGCGCTGTTGGGACCGGACATCAACTTCACCAGGCGGGCCCGCATGAGTGGGATGATCCGCGCCAACTGCGCGATCACGACTTCGGGTTCGATGTCGACGAGCCGGACGCCGGAATACGACTGCTGGTAGGAGACGATGAACCTCAGTGCGGCGTCCAGCTTCTCGTTGCCGCGGAGCTCAGCCGTCGCT
>JAOPVI010000341.1 GCA_025966225.1 Mycobacterium sp.
ATCGCCACCTACGGCGCCACCTCGGGCCAAGCCCTTGCCGGTGTCGTCGGCCCGCTCATCGAGGTCCCCGCCCTGGTCGCCCTGGTCTACGTATCACTCGCGCTGCGGCGACGATTCCCCGACCCAATCGCGCCGCAGTTCACATCGACCACCAAGGAGTCATGACCGATGACCGACAGCCCAGCTTCGTTGGCCAGACACCTGCGCCGCGACTTGTCCATCGATCAACCGCACGCTCTCACGACCGCCGCCACCCGCCTGGAGCGGGACTTCGCCGAGGTCTTCGGCCTGGAAACGATCGAACGGTTCCTGCAGAGCTCCTACGAGCAATTCGCAGGCCGGGCCACCATCGCGAACTTCCTGCCCTTGCTCGCCGAGCGATTCGCCCGCCAGCGTCTGTATGCGCTGGCCCGAGTGGAGCGCAAGGTCAGCGACGGCAAGCCGACCGTGCTGTTCCTGTGCACGCACAACGCCGGCCGCTCCCAAATGGCGCTCGGCTACTTCACCCACTTCGCGGCTGACGACGCGGTGGCGTGGTCGGGCGGCTCCGAGCCTGGCGATCGCATCAACCCGTCGGCAGTCGAGGCGATGGCCGAGGTCGGCATCGACATCACCGGCGAATTCCCCAAGCCCTGGACCGACGAGATCGTCCAGGCCGCCGACGTCGTCATCACCATGGGCTGCGGAGACGCGTGCCCGATCTTCCCCGGCAAGCGCTACGAGAACTGGGACCTCCCCGACCCCGCCGGCCAGGGCGTCGCCGCGGTCCGCCCCATCCGCGACGACATCGAAGAACGCGTACGGCGCCTGCTGGCCGATCTGCACGTCATCGTCCATCGGTGGTGAGTTGAGAGCCGATGACCGATGCGGCCACGCCTCCGTGCTCTTCATCTGCGTCAAGAACGGCGGCAAATCCCAGATGGCCGCCGGCCTCATGCGCCAGATCGCCGGCCAACGCGTGATGGTGCACTCAGCGGGCACCAAGCCCGGCGCCACCATCAACGAACTCTCCGCCCAGGCCCTGCTCGAAGTCGGCGTCGACATCACAGACGAGACATCGGACGCCAATAATATTGGCCTGTATTGCTTTTCGTCGCCACGTCGATCCCCCGTGTGCGAGGAGACCTAGCCGCTGTAGGGCAGGTCGTAATGGTCTCTGAGGGTTGAGCACGCTTCTCGATCCAGATGTCACCGCAACTGCGCGGTCGCCGGACACGGATTTCACGTGGCCATGCCATCGATACTTGAACCCGACATCTGACGTAGTTAGCTAGCACCATTGAGGCTGGCGCCAAGGGCGGCTAGATGATGGCCGTAGTGAACACATTGAAGCTAGCAGTAAAGGGTGCCATCAATTCGGCTTTCGCTGCCGACGTGGGAGCGGAGTCCGCCCCGGGGTTACAGCTAGCGGGAGGGCCTAGATGGGCGTCAGCAGTGACGACAGTAGTTTGCTGAATCGCGATAATCGTATCAGTCCAAGTTGGGCGAACAAGATGACAGGAGAAGACCATGAAGACAGCGATGAGGTACATCGCACCGTGGTTGGCCGTGGCCGGGATCGGTGGCGCGATCGCTTTCGCGCCGATCGCCGGCGCCGACACCAACCCACTCGTGCCGTATGGCACCAATCCCCATTCGCCGTACGTTTTGGGTTTCCACGTATCGAACCACGACGAGGCGAACACCACGAACGGTTTCGTGGACACGCCATTCTGATGCAGCGCCGGTCGAGACCGGCCGCCGTCCCAGCCAGCGCCATCGGATGTCGCTGGCGGATCACAAATTAACAGCAAGAATAACGAGGAGAAGAAAATGAAACTACGTTGTGTCGCCCCACTGGCCATCGCCGCCTCCGCGGCAGTGCTTGGACTTGCTCCGATCGCATCGGCAGATGTCAACGTCCAGCAGAACCCGGGCAACGCTCAGCTCACTGCTACTCCGGGGTCGGCGGCGCGCGAGGCTGCCCAAAATCAGATGCCGTTCGGCGGGGACTCGGGCGCCTTGCTCTACCACCACCACTACTGACAGCAACTGTGCGCTTAGGGCGGGACAGCTCCTTGCCCCGCCCTAAGGCTTGGGGCGTTGGCGCGCCGTCTTGCCGCGGCCAGCCAGAACACGCATGCTTAGCAGCGTAAGCCGGTCTTGATCGGTCATTGCCCACCAATCCTTTTCATCGCCACACCCGCAAGAATCGTGTATCCGTGCGGGTGAACATAATTGCCCCATTGCTCTACGTCGGCTGGGTGAACCGCTCCGCCACAAGATCGTCCATCTTACAAGTGCCGCTGGATAATTGGGGACCAACAAGATTGCAGCCAGCGCCAAGGTCAAATGGGTGTCAGCGTCGACGACACCGGCCTTCCGGGGCGACATGATTGACGTAGTCCAAACCAGCGCCCGATCAGCAGACAGGAGAAGATCATGAAGACAGCGATTAAGCACCTCGCACCGTGGTTGGCCGTAGCCGCGATCGGTGGGGCGGTTGTTCTCGCTCCCATCGCGAGCGCCGACACCGACCCGAGCACGCCGTATGGCACCGATCCGATGAGCCCGGCCATCTTCGGCTATCACACTGCGAACAGCCCGCAGGTGGACGTGCCGTTCTGATGCACACCGGGGCCCCGTGACCCGCGACCTTCTGGAGGTCCCGGCGTGTTCACGGTGTCGCTGCTGTACGTGGTCGGGTTGACGACCGCCGTTGCATTTTCCGGTTACAGTCGAGCCTCTGACGTAGGCGGGTGGGGCTCGAACCCACGACCAACGGATTTGCGTCTGGCCATTCTCGTCTGATGCTCGTTGTATCGCGGATTATCTTGTAGCACACATGAAGTCGCATCGCGTCGATCTGGCTCGTCGCCGTCGATTCCGGTTGATATCGACTCATCAACGATGAATAGAAGATGACCGCAGAGGTCCAATTAGAACCCCGTAACGTGACACCTATCAGCCGGGAGTGACGACCTCGCGATGCACGATGTTCCGCGGGATGCCAGTGTGCGCCTCCCGCTGCTCTGCTCGCTTGTCGATGGTCTTCCCTTCGATACTGGTGTGTCCACCGTGTCAACCGGCGACGAACCAGGCGACGGGGTTCGACGCCTCGCGCAGACCTTCACCAAAAGCCGCGCGCCTCGAGCGCGCCATCAACACATCGGAAGCGAACACCTGGGTGCCCTTGGTGCGGGTGCTGGACGTGGCTGAGGAGCAGGTCGCGGGGCAGGAGGCGGCGCTTGGTGTACGGGCGGTGCTTGTCGGACAGGCGGTGCTTGTCGGACAGGCTGCCTCGGAGCGACCTCCTGCGCCTGTGGAGGAGGCGCTTGGTGGACGGGCGCCTGTTGGACTGGGGCTTCGGGAGCAGGAGCCTGGATCTTGGGCGCCGGGGCGTCCTGCGCGGGTGGTTCCGGTGCGGTCTGCTGCTGCGGTGGATGTTGCCGCGTCGGTGTCGCTGGGCCGGCCGGCGGTTCAGATTCCGGCCCCTGCGGACTGGGATTACTTTGCAGTTCCGAATGCTGGTGCGGCGGAGCCGCCGCAGGGTCGGGTGGCGTCGCCGGTATCGGTTCGGCTGGCGGCGCTATCGCGGGGTTCGGCGAGCCAGTCTGTGGCGGGATGGCCACCGGCCCCAAGGACGGACTGGGGTCCCTTCCCGGCGCAATGTTGGCCGGTGTGGGCTCGGATTTGCGCTGGGGTCGGGCGAGCTTCGGCGGTATGTAGGCGGGCACCGGCGAAAGCTTGGGTGCGGTGAACCCGGGTGGCACCTTCGACGGCGGCGTGGCCGGCACCGGTGCGGTCAATGCCGGTGGCGCAAAGGACGTTTGGTGGGTCGCCGTGGGCGTGTCGGGTCGCTTGCCAAACGGCGAGGGTGGCTGCGACCAGATGGAATCGGTGGTCCGCGGGGCGAGTTCCTTGGTGAAGTCGCGGGTGGATTTGGCCGCAAGGTCCTTCATCAGTGGACCGGAGTTGCTCGTCGACTTGTCGTTGGAGATGAACTGCGCCAGTGAGGCATTCAGATTCACCACTGGGGACGCGGCGTGGACGTCGACGTTGGTGGCTGACCTGGTGGTGGTCGATGCGGCGGCCAGCGGCGCCCAGTCGCGGTTGCGCGGATCGTGCCAATCACGGTTCCTGTTCCAGTCTTGGAACAGGTTCCGGTTGAATCCGTGGGCCTGGTCCCACTGCGTGCGGTGGTACACCGGGTCGTCGTTCTGGAACTTCCATTGGTAGTACTGCTCGGATGGGTGGTGGTGGTCGTACCAGTCCTGATTGCGTGGGTCACCGGGGTCGTCGCGCCGCTGACCCCAATCGTTGCGGCCATCACGATCCCAGCCGTGGCGGTCATAGCCCGCCCAGTTGTAGCCCGCCCAGTTGTAGCCCCAGTGGTCGTACCCCCACCTGTCGTAACCCGAGCGGTCGTACCCCCACCGGTCGAAGCCGAGGAAGTCGAAGCCGTACTGGTTGTAGCCGCTGAGGTCGTAGTCGTACCAGTCGCCTGCGTCGTAGCCGTAGAGCTGTCCCCACGACGGGTCGTAGTAACCCATATCTTCGAGGTTCGGTGTCAGCGGTGGACCGTAGGGCTGCGGCCAGTCCGCCGCAGGGGAATCCGGAACGTCGGGCGGCGGCGCGACGTAGTCGTCGGGTGCCACGCTCCCGGCCTCATCCGAGATCGGGTATCCCCAGCTGGGTGCCGTCGCGTTCGTCAGCGCCGCATCGGGCGGTTGCGCCGGGTCGACGGGCGGCGGTTCAGCTGGTGCCGGCAGGGCAGGCAGTTGCTGCACCGAATCGGGCGTGTACTCCAGAAGCTGTTGTGTCAGTTGTAAATAGAGGTTCTGCAGGCTGGCCTGCTCAGGCGATGGTGACAGGTAGGCCATGTCCTGCTTGGCCTGATTGAGTGACGTGCGGGCGTCGGTCAGCTGATCGGGTGTGGGCTGCTGCCCGCTGCCGAGGATGTCCTGTGCCTTCTTCAGATCGGTGACGACGGCCGCCAGGGCGATGTCCTGGGCGTGCTCGGGAAAGACCGTCTTCTCGACACCCCACAGACCACCTCCCGGTGAGGTCTCGTACGTCGCGCCCAGTACACCTGCGACGAGTAAGACGGCCAATCCGCCGGCGATGGCCGACTTGCCGCGGCGTGAACGGGGTATGAGCCTGCGCCAACGTGACGCAGGCCCGGCCGACTGCGCATCGTTCTCGCGAACGGGTGGCGAACTGAGAGTCGTCATGCCGACCTCCTCGACAACGACCGGCGGCCGCGGTCGCGTCGCTCGCGACCGCGGGTTTCGGATGCTTGGGTGCGTGTTGGCTTCGACGGATACGCACGCCTGCCACGATTACTAAGCACAACTAAAATCTACGCAGTCCCGCCTCGCACACCCAGCCTCCCGGCGGAATTCTCATCAAGCCATAGCGCTCGCATAGCGAAGCACAGGAAGTAGTCGCGCCGCGCAAGCCATGAGCCACTGGGTTGGCCAACACCCGCGATGCCACGAAGCAGATTTCCGACAGCGCAGTCGTAGGTGCTGCCAATCTGGCAATCCCCCGCTCATGAGGACTACGTAGACGAGTCTGAATTCCTCAGCCCCGCGGGGGCCCACGAATGGAGTAGTGAATGCGACGCAGGCGAGCTGCCCTTCTCGGCACGGTAGGCGTGACCATGACGCTGATCGGTGGGTCCACCAGCGTCGCTGGCGCGGCCCCAGATCCCAAGGACATGACGATGGTCAACGTCGTCAAAGTCAAGGGCATCCCCTGGTTCGATCGGATGGCCGTGGGCGACCAGAACTTTGCGAAACGCACCGGTGTCCACACGAGCCAGGAAGGCGGAGACGACACCAGCCCGCAGAAGCAGGTTCAGCTCGTCGCGGATCTGATCCCGCGCCACCCGACCGCCATCACCGTGGTGCCCAACTCGCCGGATGCGCTGGAGAACGTGCTCGGTCAGGCCCGCGCCCAGGGCATCAAAGTCGTCTCGCACGAGGCCACCGGAATTCAGAACGTCGACATCGACATCGAGGCCTTCGACAACGCAGCCTTCGGCAGGCAGATCGTCCAGAGCCTCGCCCAGTGCATGGGTGGGCAGGGCAGCTACGTCCAGTTCGTCGGCGGCTTGGCGGCGAAGACGCACATGCAATGGGTGGACGCCGCACATGACATGCAGGTCGCCCAGTTCCCCGGCATGACTCGCGTCGAAGGCCCGATCGAGAGCAACAACGACGAGCAGACCGCCTACGAGAATGCCAAGGAGGTGCTGGCGAAGTACCCGGACCTCAAGGGCTTCCAGGGCGCGGCCAGCACCGACCTACCGGGCATCGCACGCGCCGTACGAGAGGCGGGTTTGCAGAACCAGACATGCGTGATGGGCACGGCGGTTCCCTCCGTGGCATCCAAGTACCTCGCCGATGGCTCGATCGACGAGATCTTCTTCTGGGATCCGGCGATGTCCGGCGAGGCACAGTTGCAGATCGCGCTGATGCTCGCGCAGGGCACGACGATCGAGGCAGGCACCAATCTGAACGTCCCTGGCTACGACTCGTTGACCAAACTCGACGGCTACGACAACGTCTTCGTCGGGAATGCCGCGTTGGAAGCGGACGCCAAAACCGTCTCCCAGTACCACTTCTGAGTCAGCTTCTCGAACATGCTGAGAGCTTTTGGCGCTTCCGAAGGCACGAGGGGGCGGCATGGGGATGTAACCACTGAGCCCTCGGTGCCCAGTGTGCGCGCCTTTACGCGTTGGTTTGGCCTCCCGAACGCAGGCCGCGAATACGCTATGGATGGGGATTGTGATCGCGGCGATGGTGGTCGTCGTGGCCGTGTGCTGCGCGCCGCTGTGGTGGTAGGTCGTCGCAAGCGGACCGAGCGGCTCAAACAGCGGTTCGGTCCCGAG
Organism: Mycobacterium sp.; assembly: GCA_025966225.1. Classification (GTDB taxonomy): domain Bacteria; phylum Actinomycetota; class Actinomycetes; order Mycobacteriales; family Mycobacteriaceae; genus Mycobacterium. The sequence continues at coordinate 6,878 of JAOPVI010000341.1, forward strand.
TATGAGCGTAGCGTGGCGGTGGCCGGGGAACGCAAGGCCGCCGGGAGGGAGTTCACCGGGCGCGAGCGCATGCGCGACGAGCTCGGCATCGTTGCGTTGCCGCCGACGGCAGGAGGCAACCGCATGACCGCCCACGACCGACACGCCGATGCACCACGGACCTGGAATGTCTCCACGTTCACCGAAGAGCAGGAGCCGACGACCGCGACGTCCGAGCACCCGGACGAGTACACGCCGGCCGCTGACCCGTTGACGGTGCAACACCCGTTCCACGAATCGACGGACCGCGGCGGCGAAGGTTCGGGATCCGAGCCGGACCCGTCGACCACTGGCAGCGAGTCGGGCACCGCGGTCACCGACCAACAACCGGCCGGAACGGCCGACAACTCCCGGGTCGAACCATCCGCTGAGCCATCGCTTTTCGCCGATGACGACCTCGCGGAGCTGCGTGCGCGATGGAACGAAGTGCAGGCCGGATTCGTCGACGATCCCCGAGCGTGCGTCCAAAAGGCCGACGGTCTCGTCTCCGACGTCGTGACACGACTTACGTCTGGGTTCACCGAGGCACGTTCGCGCCTGGAACACCAGTGGGATCGCGGCGAAGAAGCGTCCACCGAAGACCTGCGGGTCGCACTCACCCGCTACCGGGAGTTCTTCGAACGACTGCTCGCCGTGTGACTGGCCTGGAGCACGAGAATCAGTAGCCGCTACCGGCGACCAGTCCAGTAGCGAATCCCCCAGCACCTTGACCTCGCTCCCCCCGCTCACTGGAGCGACGGCGGGACCGGCGGCCCGGGAACTACCCTGTTGCTGTCGACCGCCGGATGGAGACCAGTTGGTCGACAGGTCTTTCGGCAGATCGCCGTCGGACGTGGCTGTGACCGTCAGGTCGTTCAGGTTGATGGCGCCATTGTGGTTCGGCGTAGCAACCTCGCGGCTCGCTGGTGACGATTCGACCCACGGTTGAGTTGGCCGATGGTCGAGGAGTGATCTTGGGCTTGTTAACGACCGGTTCCATCTGTGGCATCGCATCACCGCTGCCGAACGGCGTAGAGTCGAGGCCCCGGGGCCCGTCCAGGCGGCTGCGTCCCCGATGGCCATTGCGCCAAGGCGCATCTGCCCCAGCGGGAGTGCGTCTCGTGAACGGTGATCTGTTGTACGGCAGGCGAATCAGATGACCTACTGTGTCGGCGTCATGCTCGACGCGGGGATCATCTTCGCCGCCGACTCCCGCACGAACGCCGGTGTCGACAACTTCGCCAAATTCTGCAAGATGACGGTGTTCGAGCGGCCTGGAGACCGTGTCATCGTGCTGTTGAGTTCGGGAAACCTGGCCGGCACCCAGGCCATCGTCAGCCTGCTGAGGCAGCGTTGTGCTGACGGTGCCGCCACCACCAATCTCCTTGGCGCCCGGACGATGTTCGACGTCGTGAGGTTAGTTTCGGATGCGATGCGCGACACCGAGCGGCGCGACGCGCCGTTCTTGGAGGGCAACAAGATCACCTTCAATGCGTCGTTCATAGTCGGCGGCCAACTCGACGGCGAACCGATGAGGTTGTTCCGGATCTACGCCGAGGGCAACTTCATCGAGGCGGGGACCGAGACGCCCTACCTTCAGACCGGTGAGACGAAGTATGGGAAGCCGATCCTGGACCGCGTACTGGCTTCCGATACGTCGCTTGCCGACGCCACGAAGTGTGTCCTGGTGTCCTTCGACTCCACGATGCGCAGCAATCTGTCCGTCGGCATGCCGATCGATGTGATCTGCTACGAACGAGACAGCCTCGACGTGCAACGGCGACGCCGCTTCGACGAAGGCGATCCCTACTTCACGACAATCCAGGATGCCTGGAACGAAGGCACGCGGAAGGTGTTCGGCCAGCTGCCCGAGCTACGTTGGTGACCCGTCCCGCGATGAGAACATCCTCGTTATCACGGGGGCACGACTTCAACCGGACAGCGTTGGGCTCGCATCACACTAGGGCAGCGGCCAGCGCTGGACGGCGTTGCCCCGCAAGCTGATCGGCCCCTCGCGCACGGAGGATGACTCATGAGCGCGCCATCGTCAACCCCGCGCCATGCATCAAGCAGCACAAACGGGGTATCCCCAGCTCACGTGGTCGCCGGCGTTGGCGACTTCACCTGCCAGCACCGGAGATCCATGATGCAAATCCGTGTCGGCTTCGAAATGATCTTCGACTGCCCGCAACCCACCCCGATGATCTTCAACCTCAATGTGCACCACACCCGCGTCTCCGACCTCGTCGGCCGCGACAACCTCGTGTTCGACCCGCTGGTGCCGGTGGCCGGCTACCGGGACGGCTTCGGCAACTGGTGCACCCGCATCGTGGCGCCCACTGGTGGCCTGCGCGTCTGTTCGGATGCACTCGTCAACGACAGCGGGCTTCCCGACCCGTGTGTTCCCGACGCGCAGGAGGTACCCGTGGCGGACCTGCCCGGCGACACGCTCGTATTCCTGCTCGGCAGCCGGTACTGCGACACCGACCGGCTATCGCAGAAGGCGTGGGACCTCTTCGGCCAGGGACCAACGGGATGGGGCCGCGTGCAAGCGATCTGCGACTACGCCCATCGCCACATCACGTTCGACTATCAGCGCGCGAGCAACACCCGCACGGCGCTGGAGGCGTTCGACGAACGCGTCGGCGTCTGCCGGGACTTCACCCATCTCGCGGTCGCGTTCTGCCGAGCCATGAACATTCCCGCCCGCTACTGCACCGGATACCTCGGCGACATCGGGATACCGCCGCAAGACGCTCCGATGGACTTCGCCGCCTGGATGGAGGTTTTCCTCGATGGCCGATGGCACACCTTCGACCCACGCAACAACACCCCACGCATCGGCAGAGTGTTGATCGCACGTGGCCGCGACGCCGCCGACGTCGCGCTCAGCAACTCGTTCGGCCCCAGCATGCTGACGGGCTTCACCGTCTGGACCGACGAAGTCCACCGTGGCTAGCCTGGCAGGATTCTCCGGACCCTGCCAGAACCCGTTCCGTGACCTGTGGTCCCTGGGGCTAGTCAGGCGCCACATGGTCATGGACTCGTCCACGTACGGGGTGCCGTCGAACGCACCCAACGGTTACCGCACCGAGGTCGACTGGGCCACCCAGATGTCCTACAGCGGCATCTACGTGCACGGCGCGCCGTGGTCGGTCGGCAGCCAGGGCTACAGCAACGTCAGTCACGGCTGCCTCAACGTCAGCACCAGCAACGCGCTGTGGTTCTACGACAACACCAAGCGTGGCGACCTCGTCGAGGTGTCCAACGCCGTCGGCTCGATCCTGCCCCGCACCGACGGACTCGGCGACTGGAACATCCCATGGGATCAGTGGAAGGCCGGCAACGCCAGCCTCTGACCCGTTTGGGGCTTCTTGAGCGCTGGCAGTTCAACCTGGTTCAGGTCATCGAGGCGAGGCGACAATCGCCAAGCGTCTACCAGACGCGTATCCAGTCGACGAGCATCGCCGCCGGGAAGTTGCCGGCGGCGGGGTCGCCGCCGCCAGGCCCACCGACCGCAAGCGTGAACATGGGGGTCATCCAATAGCCGGGAATGCCGAACGGCCACCGCAAGTCGGTGGGATTGCCGCTGACCGGAATGGGTTTCGGGGGCACGGTGAAGTACGGTTTCGCACCGTCGACGTAGTCCCGCCAGAATTTGAAACCGTCCGCGTCCCAGCGCATTCTCCAGGTGTGCCACCCGCCGTCGATCAACTGCGGGATCTTCAGCCCTTCCCATGTCCTCCCGTTGGAGGCTGCGTGGACAGTGGTTCCCGGAGGCCAATTCCCGTTGCCGTACCACTCGAAAAAGTCGACCTCGCCGTCAGGCAGCGGATCCTCGTTCACCGCCCAGAACGAGGGCCAGGCGCCAGGGGTCAGGCAGTCGAGCTTGATTCGCGCTTCCCACGTATAGCCGATGGGGACCCTCCAATTGCCTCGCACTTTGCCGCTGAAGTACTGATCACCCTCTCGTGTGGCGAGGATGACGAGATTGGAGTTGCCGTCGAGGAACACGTTTCGGCGATCGTCGCGGTATAGCCCCGCGACCGGGGGGGTGACGTCGTCGGCCCAATTCTGCACCGACCAATTCGCCGGAGTGGGGGCCGAGCCGGGCGGGCCGTCGAATTCGTCCTGGAAAAGGTAGCCCGCGGTACTTGCATCAGTCGGCGGCGCGGCGGGTGCCGGCACCCGATCCGCCGGTGACGCGTTGGCCATACCTGTCGGCATCGGGACTGCGGCTGCGGCTGCGGCAATACCCGTCATCAACATCAGACTGCGACGATTCATCTCTGGCACGGCTCGACAATAGAGGCCAATGGAGCGTCGGAACGTCATGGGGGTCGCGTTTCGCTTCTGATTGTTGCGCCAACACCCGCTGCGCAAATCCGGCGCGCCAGCGACCAGCGCGAAGTTCCGGCTGGCCCGATTCGCGCGCCCAGTGACGCCCTCGCAGCGCGGCGTAACGGTGAAGACGGGTGGTATACATCCAAGATTGTGGCAGCGCGCTCTAGTTCCGAAGTCGTTGCGGACCGAGAGGAGAAACCGATGGCCGCAGACCGTCTGAGCAGCCTCGTCGGTGTGTGCGCCGCGTCGCTCGCGATCGCCCTGTCGCTTGCCCCAAGTGCGTCCGCCGACCCTCCGTCCTGGAACGGCGAGTACGCGATCACGTTCATCGTCGGTCCAAAGTCTGGGACTAGCTTGGCGGCCGGTCAGCCCGAGGGGCAGTACACCAATACCTACGGATTCCGCTCGACTTGTACGAGCGGAAAGTGCACCGCCACGATCATTAGCGGCCCTCCACCAACAAACCCGACGGTGCCACAACCGGTTCAATTCACCTGGGATGGGTCGTCTTGGACGCAAGCCAGCGATTTCCAGTGGGACTGCATCATGGCCGACGACACGATTCAATGGAATCCGGCCCGAGCCGACGTGAGCTACACGCCCCAACTCGACGGGTCACTTTCCGGCACCATGCACACCGAGATCTTGAGCGGCGCGTGTCAGGGCACAGTGGACATGCACATGACGGCCGAGCGCGCATAACGGGATGGTGGCGGCGGTCTCGCGTCACCGCGGCCGCGCCAGACTGCCTGTGCGGGGATTGACGCTGGCCGCACCGAAAGAACCCGTGTGGCGTGGTTCGTTGCACGGACCTCGAAAGAAACACCGCCACCCGCGGCTAGGCAGGTGGGGCGGTGTTCTCAGTCGGGGTGGCTGTTCAACGTCGGTTGATCCTTGACGGATCTGGTTCGGTTGATCCTTGACGCTCGTTGTTATGTTTTAGGCCTGTTCGCTGGTGCGGAAGGCCCGTTTGTTTCTTACCTCGCCGGTGCTGGTGCGCGCGGCGGTCTTGACCAGAACGTCGCCGATGAAGAACCGCAGCAGGTCGCCGTCGACGTGGACATCGCAGCGGGATCCGGCGTAGTAGCGGCCCAGGCTGACCTGCTGCCAGGACACGCATACCACTCCGTTGGTGGTGACC